>NZ_JAGPXS010000007.1:0-299993 GCF_018070425.1 Micromonospora sp. C81 | reverse complement strand
GGGCGCACGCCAGATGAGAGCCACACCAACCTGCGGTGGGCAGCCGCGATGAGAGCGACCCCACCGGTCACCTCGACCAAGCCTGGCCGGGCTGCGGTCGTACCACCAGTCAATAGGTAGCCGCGATGGACATCCTCCAGAGCCCAACGTTGGTTGGCCCGAAGCAGCAGCCGTTGAAGCCGCCACCGTCGGCCGGGTCACCCAAACTCGCCGCCTCGCGTGCGGCCTCTGCGAGGTGGTCACGGGCAACATCCGGACGGGCGTCCACGGTCGAGGCCAGCGCAGCCATCAGGTGAAGCTGACCAAGCATCTGCCGCACCCGCACGTCGGCGGCATCTCCTTGAAGCTCCACCAGCGACCGGTCAGCGGACCTCGCCGCCAAGCGCGCGGACTCGATCGGCAAGCTCTGCGCGTACACGAAGCTGGATGCACCGATCCACGCCCGATCTTCGACGTCCTCAGCAGCCGATACAGATACCCGGGCGGCGTTGAGGGCCAGGTGGCGGTAGCCGAGGTGCCGAAGGCAGGTGGAAGCTAGGTAAGCGACCTGAGCGAGCGCGGTCCCGCCCTCGGCGGCGGCTTCGAGCAGCAGGCTCGGGAGCATGCGGGCCATGGCCGGATAGTTGCACGCATTGCGAAGCTGATCGGCACGGGCGATCTCGGCCGCGAGGTGTTCAGTTGTGTAGGTCGACGGGCGGCGCTCCCCGTCCTCAATCTCGATCAGGGCCGACCAGATGGCCGGCACGCACTCTGCGGCGCTCTCACGAGCCGGATCGCCGGGCTCGGTGCCTTGGCCAAGCAGGTCAGCCACGGTGACCTGGAGTGCAGCGGCGAGAGCGACCAGGGTGGAGCGACGGTCGATGGTCTTGCGACCCGACTCGACCTGCGACACGTACGACTGGGTAACGCCAGCGAGCCCGGCGAGGACGGCCTGAGTCATGCCGCCACGGCGCATTCGCCAGTACCGGATCCTGGCACCGATGGTGTCCGGCTTCTTCACCATTTCTTCGTCTACCCCCAGGTAGAGGACCGGACTGCGGCGCTGAACCGCTAGCCGTGCATCATTGGACGGTACCCCGCAGAGCGTCGAATCGGTGACGCTGAGTGCCCAGGCGCACGTCTGCGTCTGGTACGTCACTCCGCCCAGCGCCCCGAGTTCTGGATAGCCTCGCTGGCGTGACCTGGACGGATCCTGCCACCTGGTATGCCAACCTTGCCGCCTTTCACGCTGCCGCAGCCGCTTTCATCACCGACCCCGCCGGCAGGGTGCTGCTCGTCAAGCCAAACTACCGCGACTACTGGACGTTCCCCGGCGGGTACCTGGACGAAGGTGAATACCCACACGAAGCCTGCGCCCGCGAGATCCGGGAGGAGTTGGGGGTTACCGTGGCGGTGGGCGGGCTTCTCGTCGTCGATTGGGCGTCGCCCGCGGGGCCACGCCCGCGCGCACTCATCAGCTTCACGTACGACTGTGGGATCATCGCCAGTCGCAACGGCTTCAACTTGCTGAGGCAAGAGCTAGATGATGCCGCGTTCTTCCCCCTTCAAGAAGCTTTGCCGCGACTCCCCGGCAACGTCGGCTCAAGGGTTCACGCGGCAATGCGAGCCCGTGATCAGAAGACTCCGGTCTATCTTGCCGACGGCTCAGCGGTCTAACAGATCCTCGGCTGATGCTGCAACCTCAGGCGACGTGCCACGGACCTGCAACGCCTCAGTTGACCGTCGGCTGGGCGGGACTCGAAGGCGGATGTCAGGGCTGCAAGCCCGAAGGCGCGACCACCCTTACTTATCGGCCAAACTAATGCCGATGCGGCCGGCGATCAGTCGCAGCTCGTCAGGGATCGCTCGGCGCTGGGCGCGGTGGGCCAACGTCACCACGGCGTCGCGGGCGAGGGGATTGATGGCGAACGGGATCGGCGCTGCCCGCTCGGCCTGCACGAATGCTGCTAGCGCCTCAACGTCGCGGCGCCCGCCGTCCGCCAGGGCGCGACCGAGGTCGAGCCAATAGGACTGCTGGCGGATGGAGGCTGCGAGCACCTGCGGCCGGACCGCCCGGGACAGCTCAATGACGCGGCCGGACTCTCCCTGCTCGGCCGCGATCGACATCTCCCACAATCCGACGTTGGTCGGCCCGAACCCACAGCCGTTGAAGCCCGCGCCGTCGGCCGGATCCCCGAGGGTCGCCGCCTCTCGGGCCGCCTCTGCGAGGTGATCCCGAGCTACGTCCAAGCGACCGCTGACCGTTGATGTCAACGCGGCCGAGAGATGTAGCTGTCCGAGCATTTGTCGCACCCGCTCGTCGGCGGCGTCAGCTTGCAGCTCGATTAGTGACCGGTCGGCGGCACGGGCCGCGACGGGTGCGGACTCAATCGGCAGGCTTTGCGCATAGGCGAAGCGAGAGGCCGCGATCCATGCTGGGTCTTCGGTGTCTTCGGCGACCGCCCCAGCGAGTCGGGCGGCATTGAGGGCCAGATGGCGGTAGCCGAGGTTTCGCAGGCAGGTCGCGGCTTGGTACGCGACCTGGACGAGCACGGTGCCGCCTACGGCGGCGGCTTCAAGCAGAAGGTCGGGCAGCATACGAGCCAGCGCCGGGTAGCTGCACGAGGTGCGAAGCTGCTCGGCGCGGACGATCTCGGCCGCCAGGCGCTCCGTTGTGTAGGTCGACTGACGACGGTCGCCGTCCTCGATCTCGATCAGGGCTGACCAGATCGCAGGCACGCACTCAGCGGCGCCTTCGCGGGCCGGATCACCGGACTCTGTGCCCTGGCCAAGCAGGTCGGCCACCGTGACCTGAAGTGCGGCGGCAAGAGCGACCAGAGTGGACCGGCGATCGATTGTCTTTCGACCCGACTCGACCTGCGACACGTACGACTGGGTGACGCCAGCGAGCCCGGCGAGGACGGCCTGAGTCATCCCACCACGGCGCATCCGCCAGTACCGGATCCTGGCACCGATGGTGTCCGGCTTCCTCGACATGCCTTCTTACTCCCAGTTAGAAGACCGGGATAACGGCCACACATTCCTACCCGGCAGGGTTGCACACTACACCGGCAGGGGCAGTGGTGACCCTGACTGTCTGAGGCCGACTTACGGCGGCCATACATCAGGCGCGCGGGCATCCGTCAGCACTGGCCAATGTCGCTCCAGATGCCATCGCTATGCGGCGGGCGTGTCGGCTTTGTGACTATCTAACCCAACCAGGTGGCCAATCCTGTAGGTAAGGGTGATGCCCACCCTTCACGAAGGCGAGCCCAAGCAGCATCAAGCGGACGACATAGAACCGAGCACCGATGATCCAGAGGAGACGCCAGACGGCGACGACGGCCGTCTTTCCCGACTGAAGGAGGCGGCTTGGACTGCCGCTTACATTGCGCATGATTTGATTGAATGGCTACTCGAGGCTGCCTCCGCAATGGCAGACTATCAGAAAGAGCGGAAGGATAAACGTCTACAGCGCCGACATGAGGCATTCACAAAGAGAGTCGTTTCCGAAATTCTGACCATGCCAGAATTTTCCCACTCCGTAAGAGTTCATGGATCGGCACCCTTCGTCTCTTCGTACCTCAAGCAGCAGGAAGGAGACACTCTCCAGTATCATGCGGACCGTTACGAGGATCTTCGGTCCAAGGTGTATTTATGGACACCGCTGGCCTTGTTCCCCGCAGCATATTTCGTTTTGATCGGCCAAAAACTACCTGGCCTTTGGGGCGAAAACGATCGAAAATCATCCTCCGAATTCCCCTCAACTCGCTGGCTTGAGGAGCTTATCGACCCGCTGGGCACGGAAGGAGTCATTGCTGCCGGATCGGCGCTATCGATTCTTTTTGCAGCTGCACTGTACGGTGGGTATGTTGAAATCCGAGGCCATTTTTCCAAGTTTCCCCGTGTTAGAGCAGAGGCAAAGTCGGCCCTACTTCCGCATGTACGGGTGGCGCTCAACGCTTGGTCGGACCAGGAATCACCCACCGAACTCAAGTTCGAGCAGGCCCCGGCCTTGAGTTCATCCGCAGATCGCCAATATTTAATCGAAAGGGAAGAGATTGATCGAATCGCGACGTTAGTTCAAGAGCTAGGAGCCTCGGCTGTCGCAATCAGCGGCCCTCGTGGTGCCGGCAAGAGCACCTTGCTTCGAAGCATCGCAAGCAGCGAGTACCTGCGGGGCAGCCTCTGCATTTCGCTAGAAGCCCCCACTTCATATGAGGCGAGAGACTTCGTCATTACCTTGTACCGACAGATTTGTGAGCAGGTGATCTCGACGGTATCCGGAATGACCGACTCCCCGTCAAGGAAAGCTGGAAGGTTTGCGTTCACCGCAGTTCGAATACTGCTCGGATCCCTTGTGATCGCTATCGCATTAACCCAGTGGCAGCCAGCTCAACAATTCCTTAGGTTCAACATCAATATGCAGCTCGCTCCAGCAAATCTGCTGCAGGCGGGCAGCTACGCTGCTCTACTTATTGCGCTCTACGTGCTGGTAGGGAAGTTGCGGCCCTATCGAGGGCTGGCAGGAGCGACTGAATTGGTTGCGCGGGCAATTCGCGAGGAAGAACGTCTTCGCTTTCTTCAGAATGTTGCCGTCGAGCGCTCAGGTACCCTTAAAGCGAAAGTTGGCCTTGAGCTGGGTCGGAAGCGTACGAGGCAGCTTCTGGAGCAGCCCACCTCTCTGCCCGACCTGGTTCGCTCTTACAGGTCTTTTGCTGAGGACTCCTTGATTTGGTGGAGGCGCTTCTGGACGTCGGGCCATCTCGTAATAATCATTGATGAGTTGGACCGGGTCACTGAAGTTGAAGCCGCAGAGCGTTTTATTAACGACGTGAAAGGGATATTCGGAATTCGGCACTGCACGTATCTCGTTACGGTGTCCGAAGATGCACTATCGCAATTCGAGCGCAGAATGGTAGGAATTCGACCAGTGCTAGACAGCACTTTCGATGAGGTCGTAAGGCTTCCAGTACTCGACTTTGTTCAAGCAAAGGAATTACTGGAGCGTCGGCTAGTGGGGCTTCCTCACGCTTTCATAGCCTTATGCCATGCGTTGAGCGGCGGAATTCCACGCGACCTAATCCGAGCCGCCCGCACCCTTATTGATCTACGCCGAACAACGCGGCAAGTTGACCTGTGCGGCCTCACCCACGGGATCGTTCTTCAAGAAGTCGGGCGCTTGAAATCCGGCCTGATCGGTCGCGTCAATAACGACCTAGCCGGTTCCGCCGCATTTCGCCTACTCCGAATACTCGCGGACCCTGAGTGGCCAGCGCCCAATGAAACTTATATGCTGAATTCCGCATCTGAACTTATCCGTCAGGGGGAAGTTACTGAGGACGACGAGCGCGTCTCCACGGAGCTTGGGGTAGCGCTGTACTATTACGGTACGATTCTCCAGGTTTTTGCGGACTTCGAGGCTGACTCCGTCAAGGATTTCGATCGTCTGGCTAAGTCGGCTCAATCGTTAGCAGTGGCGCGAAGCGTTATGCCTGCAAGTGTGGAGCTAGCTTACGTACACTTGCAGAGACTTCGCGAAGAAGAATGCCTTAACTAGGCAGATTTCTATTTGGTGCGAACTTCGAAGCCGGGACCGCCAGGTGAACCACCGCGTTCAAAATGTCGACACTGGCAGCTCAGAGCGCCACGATCGCCGCAGTCTCCGCAGGCAACTCAATCCGGTCCCGCATAACGGTGACCCCCTCCCCCGTAGCCAGCAGCACCCGCCGAGCCACCCCAGGCAGCGACACCCCCTGCCCCCGCCCCGCCAGGTTCGCCACGACAAGCGTGTCCCCCCGCCGCATCACCAGGAACTGGTCCCCATGCTGCACAGAAACCGCGTTCAACCGAGGATCCGAGAGGTCAGGAAGCGACCGCCGCAGTGCGATCAACCGCTGGTAGAACGACAGCATCGAAGCATGCTCAGGCTTGTCCAGCTCGGCCCAGTCCAACCGCGACCGTACGAACGTCTGCGGGTCCTGCGGATCGGGCACGTCCCCCTCCGGCCACCCATGCGAGGCAAACTCCCGCCGCCGCCCGGTCCGCACCGCAGACGCCAACTCCGGCTCAGGGTGCGAGGTGAAGAACTGCCACGGCGTAGAAGCCGCCCACTCCTCCCCCATGAACAACATCGGAGTGAACGGCGCCGTCAGCAGCAACGTAGCCCCGACGCGCAGCAGAGACGGCGACAGTGAAGCCGAGATCCGATCCCCGGTAGCCCGGTTGCCGATCTGGTCATGGTTCTGCAGGTACGCCACGAACCGGTGCCCCGGCACCCGAGGATCGACAGGCCGCCCGTGGTGCCGGTTACGGAAGCTGGACCAGGTCCCCGCGTGGAAGAACCCGCCGGTCAGCACGTCCGACAGCGTTTCGAGGGAGCCGAAGTCTCCGTAGTAGCCCTGCCGCTCCCCCGTCAACAACGTGTGCAGCGCGTGGTGGGCGTCGTCGTTCCACTGGGCGTGCAGCCCGAACCCACCCGCCTCCCGTGGGGTGATGAGCCGCGGGTCGTTGAGGTCGGATTCGGCGATCAGCGACAACGGCCGCCCCAGGTGCGTCGACAGAGCCTCGACCTCGATAGCCAGCTCTTCGAGCAGCGGCACCGCGCGCGTGTCCGGCAGGGCGTGCACGGCATCCAACCGCAGCCCGTCGACGTGGTAGTCGCGCAGCCACATGAGCACGCTGTCGATGATGTAGCGGCGTACCTCGTCGGAGTGCGGGCCGTCCAGGTTGACCGAGCGGCCCCAACTGTTGCTCTGCTCGGCGAGGTAGGGCCCGAACTGCGGCGCGTAGGCCCCGGAGGGCCCGAAATGGTTGTAGACGACGTCGAGGATCACCCCCAAACCGCGAGCGTGGGCAGCGTCGACGAACCGTTTCAGGCCGTCGGGGCCGCCGTAGGGCTCGTGCGGGGCATACCAGCAGACGCCGTCGTACCCCCAGTTGTGTTCGCCGTTGAAGGCGTTGACCGGGAGCAGCTCGATCAGGTCGACGCCCAGCGACACCAGGTGGTCGAGGCGGTCGATGGCCGCGTCGAAGGTGCCGTCCGGGGTGAAGGTGCCGATGTGCAGCTCGTAGAGGATGCTGCCGGGCAGTTGCCGGCCGGTCCACGAGCTGTCGGACCACGCGAAGGCCGCGTGGTCGTAGCGTCGGCTCGGCCCGTGCACCCCCGCAGGCTGCCACGGTGACCGGGGGTCGGGCAGCGGCGTTTCGTCGTCGTTCAGCAGAAAGGAGTAGTCGAGGCCGGCGTCGGGGACGTCGACCCGCCACCACCCGTCGGCGGCGGCGCGCATCTCGTGGTCGGAGTCGCCGGCCAGGCGCAGCCTGACGCGGGTGGCGTCCGGTGCCCACACGGAGAATTCGGTCATGAAGCAGCCTCCACGGAAGCGGTGGGAGGAGCCAGCAGTGCGACGGGATAATCGGCCAGGAGGTCGTCCAGGGGCGTCTCACCGCCACTGTAGACCCGGCCGGTGAACAGGTCGGTAACCTCGTTAACGGGAAGCGACAGGGCCGTGTCACACCAGCCGCCGGCGCGGGCCAGGCCCAGCGGCAGGCGGGTCGCCACGGCGATCACGCCACCCCGGTCGAACGCCACCGCGTGCCGGCCCACCGGGCCGTGCGCCGGCACCGGTCGGTAGCCGGTGAACAGCTCCGGGTGCGCCCGCCGCAACCGCAGGGTCCGCGACACGACGAGCAGCTTCGCTGCGCCGTCGGTGTCGATCGGGGGACGCCAGCCGCCGTCGATCCGTGCCAGCAACTCTCGGCGTACGTCGAAGTCGACCGGGCGGCGGTTGTCCGGGTCGACGAGGGAGTTGTCCCACAGCTCGGTGCCCTGGTAGGTGTCCGGCACACCGGGCATGGTGAGTTGCACGAGCTTCTGCCCGAGGGAGTTGCACCAGCCGGCCGGGGTGATCGCCGCGGCGAGTTCGGTCAGCTCGTCGTGCAGGCTCGGGTCGTCGTACATCAGGTCGACCACGGCGTGCAGGGCCTGCTCGAAGGCCGCGTTCGGGTCGGCCCAACTGGTCGAGGCCCCGGCCTCCCGGGCGGCCTTCTCCACGTACGCGTGCAGTCGCTCCCGCTCGATGGGCCAGGCGCCGACGGCGGTCTGCCACAGCAGGTGGGCGAACGACGGGTCGGGCAGCGGGGCGTACTCCATCCAGGCCTTGACCTGCTCGGCCCAGCGGCCCGGCAGCTCGCTGAGCACGGCGAGGCGGGCACGGACGTCCTCGCCGCGTTTGGTGTCGTGGGTGGAGAGGGTGGTCATGCTGGCGGGCCAGCGCACCTGGCGGGCGCCGGCGAAGCGGTGGAACTCCGCCGGCGACACCCCGAAGTAGGCGGGGCTGTCGCCAACCTCGTTCAGCGCCACGAACCGGCTCCACCGGTAGAACGCGGTGTCCTCCACGCCCTTGGCCATCACCGCGCCGGTGAGCTGCGGGAACCGTTGGCCCAGCTCGTCGTCCGGGTTGCGCAGCCGGCGGGTGACCGCGTCCAGGGCGGCGGCCAGGTCGGGGCGACGGCGGCCGGCCTCGGAGCGGGCGGCGGCGAGGTGCCGAGCGCCGTGCGGCGGGTAACCGCGGTAGACCGGGAACGCGGCGGCCAGCTCGGCGAGCGCCGCGCGGGCCTGCTCGGTGGGCACCTCGGGGGCGAGGGCGGCCAGCCGGGTCAGCTCGGCGGCGAGCAGCCGGGTGGCAGCAGCCAGCTTGGTGGCGTGGGTCAGGTCCTCCCAGGAGGTGTGCTGCCCGGTCAGGCGCGTGTCCAGGGCGGTGAAGTCACCCTCGGCGTCGGTGTCGATGAAGAGCCCGCCGACCGCCGCCAGGGCGTCGTAGCCGGTCGTGCCGTCCACCGGCCAGTCCGGCAGCTCCTCGCCGTACTCCAGGATCTTCTCCACCACGAGCCAGGCCTGCGGCGCGGCGGCCCGCAACCGGGCCAGGTAGCCGGCCGGGTCACGCAGGCCGTCCGGGTGGTCGACGCGGATGCCGTCGACCTCCCCGGCGGCGGCCCAGCGCAGGATGAGCTCGTGGGTGGCGGCGAACACCGCCGGGTCCTCCACGCGCAGACCGGCCAGGCCCGCGATGGCGAAGAATCGGCGGTACGTCAGCTCGGCGTCACCCCGACGCCAGGAGACCAACTCGTAGTGCTGCCGGTCGTGCACCTCCGCCGCGCTGCCGTCGCCGGTGCCGTCGGCGATCGGGAAGCGGTGCTCGTGGTAGCGCAGCTCGTTGTCGACCGCCTTCAGGTCGTCCAGGGCGGCCGCGTCGTCGGCCAGCACCGGCAGCAGCAGCCGGCCCCGGTCCCAGTCGATGTCGAACCAGTCGGCGTACGCCGAGTCGCGCCCCCGGCGCAGCACGTCCCACCAGGCGGGGTTGGCCGCGGGGACGGCGACCCCGGCGTGGTTGGGCACGATGTCGACGACCAGCCCGAGCTGCTTGTCGCGCAGCGCGCGCAGCAGCCGCTGCCGACCGGCCTCGCCGCCCACCTCCGGGTTGACCTCCCGGTGGTCGACCACGTCGTAGCCGTGCTGAGAGCCGGGGGTGGCGGCCAGCAGCGGGGCGCTGTAAAGGTGGCTGACGCCGAGATCGGCGAGGTAGTCGAGGATGGCGGCGGTGGCGTCCAGGTCGAAGCCGGGGCGGACCTGGACGCGGTAGGTGGCCTTTGGAGGGGTGGCCGGCATGTCAGATCGTCCTCTCCAGCACGACGAGGGACCGGTCCGGCACCCGGATGGTGCCGCCCGCGCTGATCACCGTGGCGTCGCCCGGCTCCGGTTCGGCAGTGCTGATCACCCGTTCCCACTTCTGGCCGTACTCGCTGCCGGGCATGGTGAAGTCCAGCGGCGCGTCGTGGGCGTTGAAGCAGAGCAGGAACGAGGCGTCGTGGTGTTTCTGGCCGTACTGGCCGCGTTCCCGGATGCCCTCACCGTTGACGAACAGCGCCACCGAGCGGCCGAAGTCGTTGCCCCAGTCGTCGCCGGTCATCTCCCGCCCGTCGGGGGTGTGCCAGGCCAGGTCGGGCAGCGGCTCGTCGCTGCCACGCCCACCCACCGGCAGGCCGGTGAAGAACCGGCGGCGGCGGAACACCTGGTGCCGTTTACGGAACGCGGTCAACGTCTGGACGAACTCCAACAGCTGCTCGTCGACGTTGTCCCAGTCGACCCAGGCCAGCTCGCTGTCCTGGCAGTAGACGTTGTTGTTGCCGTGCTGGGTGCGACCCAGCTCGTCGCCGTGGCCGATCATCGGCACGCCCTGCGACAGCATCAGCGTGGCCAGGAAGTTGCGCCGCTGCTTGGCCCGCAGCGCGAGCACCGCCTCGTCGTCGGTGTCGCCCTCGACCCCGCAGTTCCAGGAACGGTTGTGGCTCTCGCCGTCCCGGTTCTCCTCGCCGTTGGCCTCGTTGTGCTTGTCGTTGTACGACACCAGGTCGTTCAGCGTGAACCCGTCGTGGACGGTGACGAAGTTGATGCTGTGGAACGGGCGGCGCCCGTCGTCCTGGTAGAGGTCGGCGGAACCGGAGATCCGCGACGCGAACTCGGCGAGGGTGGCCGGCTCGCCGCGCCAGAAGTCGCGGACCGTGTCGCGGTATTTTCCGTTCCACTCCGTCCACAACGGCGGGAAGTTGCCCACCTGGTAGCCGCCCGGGCCGACGTCCCACGGTTCGGCGATCAGCTTCACCTGGCTGACCACCGGGTCCTGCTGCACCACCTCGAAGAAGGTGGACAGCCGATCCACCTCGTAGAACTCGCGGGCCAGGGTGGCCGCCAGGTCGAAGCGGAAGCCGTCGACGTGCATCTCGGTCACCCAGTACCGCAGCGAATCCATGATCAGTTGCAGCGAGTGCGGGCTGCGCACGTTGAGGCTGTTGCCGGTGCCCGTGTAGTCGACGAAGTAGCGGCGGTCCTCCTCGCTGAGCCGGTAGTAGCTCGGGGCGTCCACACCCTTGAAACTCAACGTCGGCCCGAGGTGGTTGCCCTCGGCGGTGTGGTTGTAGACCACGTCGAGGATGACCTCGATGCCGGCCGCGTGCAGCGCCTTGACCATCCCCCGGAACTCCTGCACCTGCTGACCGAGGCGGCCCAGCGCCGAGTAGCCGTGGTGCGGGGCGAAGAAGCCGATCGTGTTGTAACCCCAGTAGTTGCGCAGCCCCAGGTCCACGAGACGGTGGTCGTGCACGAACTCGTGCACCGGCATCAACTCGATCGCCGTGATCCCGAGCCGGGTCAGATAGTCGATCATCGGCGGGGAGGCGATGCCCGCGTACGTGCCGCGCAGCTCCTCCGGGATGTCCGGGTGGCGCATGGTCAGCCCGCGTACGTGCGCCTCGTAGATCACCGAGTGGTGGTAAGGGGTGCGCGGCGGCTTGTCGTTGCCCCAGTCGAAGTACGGGTTGACCACCACCGACTTCGGCATGAACGGCGCCGAGTCCGCCTCGTTCATCCGCTCCGGCTCCGACATGTCGTAGTCGTAGACCGCCGGGTCCCACTGGATGTCACCGTCAATGGCCTTGGCGTACGGGTCGAGCAGCAGCTTGTGCGGGTTGCAGCGCAGCCCGTTCGCCGGGTCGTACGGGCCGTGCACCCGGTAGCCGTAGCGCTGGCCCGGCTCGATGCCCGGCAGGTACGCGTGCCACACGTAGGCGTCCACCTCGCGCAGCTCGACGCGGCGCTCCGCGCCGGTGTCCCACTCGTCGAAGAGGCACAGCTCGATCCGCTCGGCCACCTCGGAGAAGATGGCGAAGTTGGTGCCCATCCCGTCGTAGGTGGCGCCCAGGGGATACCTCTCGCCCGGCCAGACCTGCATGTCGCTCCTTAGACCATGGTTATGTGCACACCGGCCGAGATCGCCCGCGCGCACGCAGGTAGTGCCCCCGGCCCGGGCGCGCCAATCCATCCTTTCAGGCGACGGGCGAAAACCGCCCGTCTGATGCGCGCTACACCGATCGGGTGTCCTCCGTCACGATGGCCCTTTTCGAGGTGCGTTCTTGGGCCCGATGCACTTTCCTTGTTCGGGGGCAAGCGTCAGCGCGCGCCCCGCCAGGCCCTCGGCCACCCCTTACACCTCTTACTCCGCTGCCACTGACGCCGGCGCGTACCACCATGCATGGACGGAGATTGATGTGACGACCCTGCGGGTCGACGAGCAGCTCGCTGCCACCAAGGACCGGGCCCACCGGCCCACAGTGACCTCCCGGCCCCAGCTTCCGGCGCAGCCCGGCCTCTCCGCGCAGCCCGGCACGCCCGTGCCGACGCAGTCCGGCTCCGGGGTGCCCCCGCAGACCCGTCGCATCCTCATGCTGTCCTGGGAGTACCCGCCGGTGCTCGTCGGCGGCCTCGGCCGACACGTGCACGCCTTGTCGGTCGCGTTGGCCGCCGCCGGCCACGAGGTCACCGTCGTCACCCGCCACAGCGAAGGCGCACCCCTGGAGGAGTACGCCGACGGCGTGCGCATCCTGCGCGCCCCCGAAGACCCGGTGACCTTCCCCCTCGCCACCGGCTCCCTGCTGGCCTGGACCATGGCCTTCAACCACACCCTCACCCGCACCGCCCTGCGCGCCACCCAGGCCGGCTCGTACGACGTCATCCACGCCCACGACTGGCTCGTCGCGCACACCGCGATGACGTTGCGCGACCACCTGGACATCCCGCTGGTCAGCACCATCCACGCCACCGAGGCCGGCCGACACCAGGGCTGGCTCCCGGAAGAGATGAACCGCACCATCCACGGCGTCGAGCAGTGGCTCACCAGTGAGTCCAACCGGCTGATCGTCTGCTCCGGCTACATGCGCGACGAGGTGAACGCCCTCTTCGGCGTACCGGCCGGACGGGTCGACGTGGTCGCCAACGGCGTCGAGCCGCACCGCTGGCGGGTGCCCGCCCGCGCGGTCGCCGCCGCCCGCGCCCGCTTCGCCGGAGACGGCCCGCTGGTCACCTTCGCCGGCCGCCTCGTGTACGAAAAGGGTGTGCAGCACCTCATCGCCGGGCTGCCCCGGCTGCGCGAGCGGCACCCCGGGCTGCGTGCCGTGATCGCCGGTGACGGCCCGTACCGCGCCGAACTGGAGGCCGAGGTGCACCGCCGCGGCCTCGGCGGCATGGTCAGCATGCCGGGCTTCCTCGGCGGCACCGACCTGCCGGCGCTGATGGCCGCGTCCGACTGCTTCGCCGTGCCGAGCATCTACGAGCCGTTCGGCATGGTCGCCCTGGAAGGCGCCGCAGCCGGCGCGCCACTCGCGGTCGCCGCCACCGGTGGCCTCGCCGAGATCGTCGAGCCGGGCGTCACCGGCATGACCTTCCGCCCGCACGACCCGGACGGTCTCACCGACGCCGTGGACGCCGTGCTGTCCGACTCCGACCGCGCCCGCGTCATGGCCCGTCGCGCCCGCCGGATGGTCCACGACCAGTACGGCTGGTCGGCCATCGCCCAGCGCACCGCCGCCAGCTACGCCGCCGCCATCACCTCGGACGCCACGTTCACGGCCGAACGCGCCGAGCAGCGCATGTCCCAGGGCCGCGCCCTCCCGGCGCTCCCCGAAGGCAACCTGCTCGCCGCAGCCGGCCTGCGCTAAGCCGCCAGGCCCCGCGCGAAAAAGCGGCAGGCCGTCGACCTGGATCGGTCGACGGCCTGCCGGTGTTGCGGAAAAGCGGGAAAGACGGACGTCAGCGGTCGGCGAAGGGGACGTAGTCCCGCTCGGCGGAGCCGACGTAGACCTGCCGCGGACGGCCGATCTTCGTCTCCGGGTCGCTGATCATCTCGCGCCACTGGGCGATCCAGCCGGGGAGCCGGCCGAGCGCGAAGAGCACGGTGAACATCTTGGTCGGGAAGCCCATGGCCTTGTAGATCAGGCCGGTGTAGAAGTCCACGTTCGGGTAGAGCCGCCGTGAGACGAAGAAGTCGTCGGCGAGCGCGATCTCTTCCAGCTCCATGGCGATGTCCAGCAGCGGGTCGGGCTTGGCCATCCGGCCCAGCACGTCCTGCGCGGCCTTCTTGACGATCGCCGCCCGCGGGTCGTAGTTCTTGTAGACCCGGTGGCCGAAGCCCATCAGCTTGACGCCGTCCTCCTTGTCCTTGACCTTGCGGACGAAGGACCGGACGTCGTCGTCGCCGGCGTGGATCTGCTGGAGCATCTCCAGCACCGCCTGGTTGGCGCCGCCGTGCAGCGGGCCGAACAGCGCGTTCACCCCGGCGGAGACCGAGGCGAACAGGTTGGCGTTGCTGGAGCCGACCAGGCGGACGGTCGAGGTGGAGCAGTTCTGCTCGTGGTCGGCGTGCAGGACGAAGAGCATGTCCAGCACCTTCGACATCACCGGGTCGACCTCGTACGGCTCCGCCGGCACGCCGAACGTCATCCGCAGCAGGTTGTCGACGTACCCGAGCGAGTTGTCCGGGTAGAGCAGCGGCTGCCCGATGGACTTCTTGTACGCGTACGAGGCGATGGTGGGCACCTTCGCCATGAGCCGGACCGTCGAGATCTCCACGTGCTCGGAGTCGAACGGGTCCAGGCTGTCCTGGTAGAAGGTGGACAGGGCGCTCACCGCGGAGGACAGCACCGCCATCGGGTGGGCGTCCCGGGGGAAGCCGTCGAAGAAGCGGCGCATCTCCTCGTGCAGCAGCGAGTGCCGCCGAATCCACTCGGTGAACTCGGTCAGCTGCTGCTCGCTCGGCAGCTCACCGTAGATGAGCAGGTACGAGACCTCCAGGAAGGAGGACTTCTCGGCCAGCTGCTCGATCGGGTATCCCCGGTAACGCAGGATCCCCGCGTCGCCGTCGATGTAGGTGATCGCGGATGAGGCAGCGGCGGTGTTGACGAAACCGGGGTCGTACGTGGTCATCCCGGTTTCCTTCAGCAGCTTGCTCACCCCGATACCGGCGGGGCCCTCGACCGCGGGATGTACCGGCATCGACAGCTGCCCACCGGGGTGATCGAGCTTGACTTCCGTCATGTGGTTCCTCGCTTCGCCGGCAGATCTACGTTGAATTGCCTTCGCTTCTACCGTAATTGCGGTTCGGGGGACAACGCCCGCCGTGGTTCGGCGGTGAGGCATGCGTCACCCGATTCCCGACCGGGCCGCCGGGAAACCCGGTATCCCGTTGGGCGGGACACGGGCCGGACGACGGCCGGACGAGGGCGGGACAGGGGTGGACAACACCCGGTGGCAGGTCACGAGAGGGCAAGGCGTCGCAGCGTACCGTCCGTCGCGATCTCGTAGACGTCGAGCTGGTTGGCTCCGGCGCGAAACAGCCTGTCGTCGGTGAGCAGCGCGGCGAACCGGCGTCCGCCGGGGTCGGCCGGCGCGACCGGGACGACGGCCCCGATCCGGCCGTTGACGGCCACCGCGAGCAGGGTGCCGTTCGGGATCCGGTCCGGGACGTCCCCCCAGACGAGCGCCGGAAGGGTGCCGGTGTCCGGGTCCATGGCCGTGAACGCGGCCAGGTCGGCGACCCGGGCGCTGCCGGCCGGCGGGCCGGCGCGCACCTCGGTGCCGACCAGGGGGTGCGGTGTGGGCAGCGGCGGCGGGGTGGGCACCCCGCCGGGGAAGGTGACCGGAACGCCTGGGCGGTCGTAGAAGTGTTTCGTGCCGTCCGTGCGCGGGGCCTGCCGGGCGGAGCGGCCGTCGACGCGCCAGGGCAGCCGGATGTTGGCCTCGTCGGCCACTGTCGGCAGCAGGTCGACGTGTTCCCAGTTGCGGTCGTCCAGCCGGCCGGTCTGCTGCCGGGGTTCCTTGACGAACATCGGCACCCAGGCGACCTCGCCGGCGGCGGCCTTGATCGCGTCCATGCCCCGGCCCTGCGCGCCGGGGCGGAAGCTGACGCCGTGGTCGGCGGTCACCACGACGAGGGCCTGGTCGTAGAGGCCGCTGGCGCGCAGCGTCCGCAGGGTCTCGCCGATGAGCCGGTCGGTGTAGCCGAGTTGGGCGAGGTGCCGTTGCCGGGCCAGGTCGACCCAGCCGGCGCCGTCGTTGGGCAGGTCCTCGGGGGCGTCGTAGCGCGCCCCGGACGGCAGGTACGCCCACGGCGAGTGCGGCATCAGCAGGTGCAGGAAGTGCAGGGTGGGCCGGGGCGTGGGCTTCAGCCCGGCCAGGAAGCTGGTGAAGCGGGCCGGCTGATTGTCGTCGAGGCTGTCCCAGCGGAACTTCGGGTCGGCGGGCACCGGCTCGGCGGCGTCCAGGCCGGCCTCGGCGCGGGTCTGCTCCCGGTAGGAGTCCTCCGGGTCGACGGCGCTCTCCGTCGGCCCGGCGATCCGGCCGAGCAGCTTGCCGGTCTCCCGGACCAGCACGCCGAGCCCCTGCTCGGGGGTGACCGGCTGTTCGCAGCGGCTGGGCGGGCAGAGGCGGGTGATGCTCTCCTCGGCGCGGATGTCGTACAGGCCGCCGAAGGCGGTGAAGATGCTGTCCGGGTACTGCGAGTAGTGCGGTGCGACGGGCTTGGCCGGGTAGCGGCCGGTGAGCATCGCCGGCAGCGCGTTGGGAGTCCACCCGCTGACGCCGGTGGCGTTGCGGTACCAGGTCGAGCCACCGGCCAGCTCCGCGAAGTGCGGGTACCGGGTCGCGTCGATCCGCCCGTCGGCGCCGAGCAGGCTGACCAACGGCAGCTCGTCGAGGATCAGCATGACCACCGGCGGGTGCACGCCGGTGCCCTGCGCGGTGCCGGCCGCGCCGCCGTCGCCGCGGGGCAGCACCACCGCCGAGGTGGGCGAGGCGAGCAGGAAGAGCGCCAGGAAGGCCACCGGCCCGGCGGCGGCCAGTCGCAGCACCCGGCCCGGCGCCCGCCACCGCCGGTGCGCGGCCGCGCCGGCGGCCCCGGCCAGCACGGCCACCAGCAGCAGGGGTACGCCCCGAAGCGGCGTCACGTGTCGGCCCACCTGCACGGCGAGGGCGGCCAGCAGCAGGCCGACCAGCCCGGTGTGGGTGAGCGCGCGGGCGGTCCGGCCGGCGAGTCGGCTGAGCGCGCCGAGCAGCGCCACCGCGACCGTGGGCAGCACCGACACCAGGGCGACCAGCAGCAGGATCTGGGCCGGGTCGGCGCGGTGGAACAGGAAGAAGTCGGGGCTGCGGCCGAGCACGTCCAGCAGAGGCTGGGTGACCACCAGGCCGACCAGGGCCGTCACCTCCAGCAGCCGGCCCAGCTCGCTGCGCCAGCCCTGGTACCACCGCGTGGAGGCCGCTGGCGGGTCGGCGGCGGGGGGTTCAGCCACCCATCACCGTCCGGTAGAGCGTGCGGGTGCCCGAGGGCAGTTCCAGGCGCTCGGTGATCCGACCCCGGGCGGCCAGCAGCGTCTCGAAGGTGTCGCGCCGGTAGTCCGGGAAGAGGCCGGCGGGCTTGTTGGCCAGCAGCCGGCTTGCCATCGGGTCGTCCGGGTGGACGAACTCCACCACCACTGCGCCACCCGGCGCGGTCAGCCCGGCCAGCCAGTCGATGACCTCCGGCAGCGGCACGTTGCGCCCGATCGCCAGGTGGTGCACCACGGCCAGGGCGAGCACCACGTCGGCGGACGCCCGTTCGGCGAAGCCGGCCCGCTCGACGCCCCGCCAGCCGCCACCCGGTGACGGGTCGGCGAGGTCCAGCACCAGTGGCAGGATCCGGCGCTGCCCCTCGGAGCGCAGCTTGCGGTACAGCTCGTCGACCACGGCCGGGTCCTGCTCGACGGCGACCACGTAGTCGGCGTGCCCGGCCGCCAGCCGGGAGTACCGGCCGTCGTTGGCGCCGAGGTCGAGCACCAGGCGGGGTCGGGCGCCGGCGGCCACCGAGGCGGCGACGAACTGCTCCTTCGCCACCCGGTCGCGTGCCGAGTAGCCGCAGGTGCGCTGGTAGTCCGACCAGTGGGTGCCGGCCGGGCGGTGGTCCAGTTTGCGGACCAGTTTCTCGATGCCGCGTACGGTGGCCAGCAGCAACTCCCGGGAGAAGCCGGCGGCCCGCAGTTGGTCGCGGACGTCGCTGGTGCTGGCCGCGGCGTTGCGCTGCTGCATGGCACCGTGCAGGTGCAGGTGGGTCAGCACTCCGGGGCGCAGCCGGCGGGCCCCGCCGAAGAGCGGGCGCAGCTCGTCGGCCTCGATGCCGTCGACGCGGGCGCGCAGCCACGGTTGGAAGTCGACGCCCAGGTGGGCGGTGAGCATCAGCGGGTAGAGCATGGTCTGGCAGAACTGCCGGTAGCCGGCCCACGCTTCGCCGTCGCGGACCGGTTCGAAGGAGCCGATGTCGATGAAGACCGGCTCGGTGCCGTGCCACTGGAGGTTGTACGCCGAGCCGTCCTTGGTGGTGAAGCCCTCACCGAGCGCGGCCCGCAGGATCTCCACGTGCAGCAGCGCGGCGTCGCGCAGCATGCTGAACGACCACTCGTACGGGTGGGAGACGAACGGGATGCGCTCGTGGCGCAGCACTGCGGCCCACGGCGCCCCCGTCGCGGCGGGCACCAGTGTCGACGGGGCGTCCTCGGTGGCGCAGACCTTGCCCGCGGCGACGAGCGCCGGGAAGAACCTGCTGCCGGTCAGCGCCCGCCAGTGCTCGGCGGCCCGGGTGTCCAGCCCGCGCAGAACCTCGTCGCCGACGTGGAAGACCCGGTTGGCCGGGTCGCGGAAGGAGGCCGGTTCGGGCCGTACCTCGGTGGGTGAGATCGCCATCGTGGGGACCGGCCCGCTCACCGCTGGTCGGTGGGTTGCCGGCGGAACCGGTCGACCAGCCGTCGCCAGTAGAGCTTGGCGGCGACCGCGGCGCCGGCCACCCCGCCGACGACCGCCTGCACGATCAGGCTGCCGGATCCCGCGTCCAGGTAGGCCAGATGTCTCACCGATCGCTCCTTGCCCTCGCCGTCTCGATACCGGCGTCCCGGGCGTACACCGGTGAGGCTTTTGACCCAGAAAGCCGGACTTGTCCCTCACCGTACGCCGGTCGTCATCGCCGTCGCGGGCACATCGGCGTACTCCCAGCCTCGCCACAGAATGTGGCCGGGAGGCCGGACCTCGCCGGTACGCTGCGGACGTGCGCTGGACGGTCGTGGACGCGCCGCTGGACTCGTCCGGCGCTGGGCGCGGTGAGGAACGGGCCCCCGCCGCGCTGCGCGACGCCGGCCTGCTGGACGCCCTGGCCGCCGACGACGGTGGCCGGGTGGACGAGGCGTGCCTGCGCGACGCTGTCCGCGACCCGGCGAGCGGGGTGATCGGCGCCGCCGGCCTGGTCCGGGCCGGCGCGGCCATCACCGCCAGGGTCGTGGCGCTGATCGCCGACGGCCGGCGGCCCCTGGTGCTCGGCGGCGACTGCGCCATCCTGCCCGGCATCTGCCGTGCCCTGCCGCCGACGACCGAGCTGTGGTTCGTCGACGCCCACCCGGACTTCCTCGACGGCGTGACGTCGCCGACCGGCGAGGCCGCCGACATGGACCTCTCGATCGTCACCGGGCACGGCCCGGTCGCCGCCATCGGCTGCGACGGCCCGCTGCTCGACCCCGGTCGGGTCCACCTGCTCGGGCACCGACCGGCAACCGACGACAGCAGCCGCGCCGAGGCCGCCCGGATCGACCCGGCCATCCACCAGGTGCCCGCCGCCGAGCTGCTGCGGCGGGGCGCGGGCACGGTCGGGGCGGGCCTGGCCACCGGCGCGGACGGCCCCGCCTGGCTGCACCTCGACCTGGACGTGGTGGACCCGCGGGACCTGCCGGCGGTGACCTACCCCGAGCCGGACGGCCCGCGCTGGGCGGATCTGATCGCGCTGGTCACGCCACTGGCCCGCGCCGACCGGCTGCTCGGGATGAGCGTCACCGACCTGAACACCGACCAGGACCCCGACGGGCGTCACACCCGACGCGTCGTCGAGGTCCTCGCCGAGGTGCTGGGCGACTGACCGGCTGGCGCCTCAGGCGCGCCGGTGGTGCATGCCGAGGCGCAGCAGCACGAAACGCAGCACGGTGGCGGCCAGGTTCGCGGCCACCAGCACGGCCAGCTCCACCGGCCGCGCGGGAGCGGCGTGCGCCGCGTGCAGCACGGCCAGCGACCCGCTGGTCAACGCGAGGCCCAGGCCGAAGGCGAGCAGCCCCTGCAGGTGGTGCCGGCCGGCGTGCCGCCGACCGCTGATGCCGAACGTCAACCGCCGGTTCGCGGCCGTGTTGGCCACCGCGGTCAGCAGCAACGCCAGCAGGTTCGCCGGCTGCGCGCCGAGCGCGCCCCGGGTGGCCACGAAGAGCACCAGGTACGCGAGGGTGCTGGCCACCCCCACCGCCGCGAACCGGACCAGTTGCCGGGGCAACCCGACCGGCACCTGCCTCAGCGGCGCTCGGTCGAGCTGCTCCGGGCGCGCGGTCAGCGGCGCCCGGCCGAGCTGTGCGCGCAGGTCGGTGAGCGGCAGCGCGCCGGTCAGCAACGCCCGGCCCAGCCGACCCATGCCGCGCAGGTCGGCCAGGGCCGTGGCGACGATGTCGACCCGACTGTCCGGGTCGTCGACCCAGTCCACCGGCACCTCGTGGATGCGCAGCCCGGCCCGCTGCGCGAGCACCAGCAGCTCGGTGTCGAAGAACCAGCCGGTGTCGCGCACCAACGGCAGCAGCTCGACTGCCACGTCGGCGCGGATCGCCTTGAACCCGCACTGCGCGTCGGAGAACCGCACGGCCAACGCGCCGCGCAGCAGCAGGTTGTAGGCCCGGGAGATCACCTCCCGCTTCGCACCGCGCACCACCCGGGAGGTACGCGCCAGCCGGGTGCCGATGGCCAGGTCGGAGTGCCCGGAGATGAGCGGCGCGACCAGCGGCAGCAGCGCCGCCAGGTCGGTGGACAGGTCCACGTCCATGTACGCCAGCACCGGCGCGGACGAGGCGGACCAGGCCGCCGACAGCGCCCTCCCCCGCCCCTTGGCGTCCAGGTGCAGCACCTCGACACCGGGCAGCTCGCCGGCGAGGCGGTGGGCCACCGTCAGGGTGTCGTCGACGCTGGCGTTGTCGGCGATGGTGATCCGGAACGGGTACGGGAAGTGCTCGCGCAGGTGCGAGTGCAGCCGGCGTACGCACGGCCCGAGGTCGGTCTCCTCGTTGTAGACCGGGATCACCACGTCCAGCACCGCACCGGCGGCGGGTCGGGCCTGGACGGCGGCCCGGGGGCCGCTGAGCGCGGTCACGACGCGTCCCTGCCGGTGCTCAGGTCGTAGACGGTGACACCGTCGACGGTCTGCGCGGTGAAGTTCTCCGTGACCCAGGCGGCCATCTCCTGGGAGGCGGAGCTGCCGCCGTTGGCCCGGAAGCCGCCACCACCGATGAAGTAGTGGATCTTGCCGTCGGCGACGTGGCGCTGGAACTGCGCAAGGGTCGGTGACGGGTCGCTGCCGTTGAACCCGCCGATCGGCATCACCGGGTCACCGGTGGCGAGCTGGTAACCGGAGGCGTTGTTGGAGCCGACGGTGGCCGCGACCCAGGTGTAGTCGGCGCTGTCGCGCTCCAGCAGCTCACGCAGGGCGGCACTGGGCTCGCGGGTGTCGAGCAGCCCGCCCATTCCCCCGCCGCCGGGGCGTCCCTGCCCACCGGGTACCTGTCGACCACCACCAGGAGCGGTGGGCGTCTGACCGCCGTCACGGCCCCCGCCCGGGAACTGGCCGCCGCCGTTCTGCGCGCCACCCGGGAACTGACCGCCACCGTTCTGCGCGCCACCGGGCAACTGACCGTCGCCGGGGAACTGGCCGCCGTTCGGCAGTCCCATGCCTCCGGGTGGTCGTCCGCCGGGGAAGCCGCCGCGCCCGAACCCGCCCGCCACGGACGGGCCGGCGCTGGGAATCGACCCGGTGTGCGGGGTCGCCGCGGTCTGGACCGCGTACGCCACCGGGCCCGCGAGGGCCGCGGCCGCGCCGAGGCCCAGGACGACCGGCACCAACCGGCGGGGAAGCCGGGTGACCAGCAGGATCAGCGCCGCGCCGAGCAGACCGGCGACCAGCACGGTGGTGCGCAGCCACGGGTACCAGTCGGGGCTGCGCCCGAGCAGCACCCACGCCCACCAGACGGTGACCGCGAGGGTGCCGGCGAGGGTCGCCGTGGCCGCGAGGGGACGCCACCGCTGCCAGCGCGAGCCGGCTGGCGCGTCGTCACCCGGTGCGGGCTGTGGGTGGCGCTGCCGCCAGAGCACTGTCACGCCGATGCCGACCAGCGCGCCGATCGCCGGGGCGAGCGCCACCGTGTAGTAGGCGTGGAAGATCCCGGACATGAAGCTGAAGATCAGGCCGGTGACCAGCAGCCAGCCGCCCCACAGCAGCAGCCCGGCCCGGGTGCGGTCGGTGCGGGCCGCGCGACCGGCCACCAGCAGGCCGGCCACCAGCAGGATCAGCGCGGCCGGTAGCAGCCAGGAGATCTGACCGCCGATCTCGCCGCCGAACATCCGCAGCACGCCGGTCTGACCGGAGAACGGGCCACCGCCGCCTCCCGGCCGCCCGCCACCGCCGCCGACGCTGCCCACCTCGTCGCCGGTGATCCGGCCAAGGCCGTTGTAGCCGAGGGTGAGTTCCAGGACGCTGTTGCCCTGCGACCCGCCGATGTACGGGCGGGCGCTGGCCGGGACCAGCTCGACGAGCGCCACCCACCAGCCGGCGGAGACCAGCACCGCCAGGCCCGCCAGCAGCAGTTGCCGGACCCGCCGCCACAGCCCGGTCGGCGCGGCCAGCAGGTACACCCCGGCGAAGACCGGCACCACCAGGAACGCCTGGAGCATCTTGGTGAGGAAGCCGAAGCCGACCAGCACGCCGACCAGCACGATCCACCGGGTGCTGGCCGTCTCCAGGGCGCGCACTGTGGCGTACGCCCCGGCGACCAGCAGCAGGACCAGCAGCGCGTCGGGGTTGTTGAACCGGAACATCAGCGTCGCCACGGGGGTGACCGCGAGGACCGCTCCGGCGATCAGAGCGGCGCCCGGCCCGTACCAGCGCTTCACTGTCGCGTACAGCACGCCCACCGAGGCGACCCCGCAGAGCGCCTGTGGGACGAGCATCGCCCAACTGTTCAGCCCGAAGATCCGCACGGACAGCGCCATCAGCCACAGCGACGCGGGTGTCTTGTCGACGGTGATGGAGTTGGCGGCGTCCGACGAGCCGTAGAGGAATGCCTTCCAGCTCACCGATCCGGCCTGCACGGCCGCCGCGTAGAACGAGTTGGCCCAGCCGGAGGCGCCCAGGCCCCACAGGTAGAGCAGGCCGGTGGCGAGCAGCAGGACCACCAGCGCGGGCGTGGCCCAGGCCGCGGATCGGCGCGCCGGCGGCTGGTGCTCCTCGGGGCGCGTGGCCGTCGGCGGCTCGGGTGCGGCGGGTGCCGTCGGCAGGGTCTCGGTTCTGTCCATGCGGCCAGCCTCGACGGCCGGGCTGGCGCGACGCCGTGCGCCGACTATGCGTCAGCTGTGGGATTCGGCAACCGGACGGTGAACACGGTCCGCCCCGGGCGGCTGTCCACGTCGACAGTGCCGTGGTGGGCCTCCACGACGGCCGCCACGATCGCCAGACCGAGGCCGGTGCTGCCGTGCGCCCGGGACCGGGAGCTGTCGCCGCGCGCGAACCGCTCGAACATCTCCGGTTGCAACTCCGCCGGTATCCCGGGCCCGTCGTCGGCGACGGTGAGCACGGCGCTGCCCGCGTCGACGGCCAGTGTGGTGGTGACGATGCTGCCGGGTGGGGTGTGCACCCGGGCGTTGGCCAGCAGGTTCGCCACCACCTGGTGCAGCCGGGCGGCGTCACCGGGAACCCGGATCGCCACCTCGGGCAGGCCGAGCTGCCAGTGGTGTTCGGGGCCGGCGACGTGCGCGTCGCTGACCGCGTCCACCACCAGGGCGGTCAGGTCGACCGGGTCGACCGCGAGCGGCCGGCCGGTGTCGAGGCGGGCCAGCAGCAGCAGGTCGTCGACGAGGCTGGTCATCCGGGTGCTCTCGGACTCCACCCGGCGCAACGCGTGTGCCACGTCGGGAGGAACCTCGTCGCGGCCACGCCGGGCCACCTCGGCGTAGCCGCGGATCGCGGCCAGGGGTGTGCGCAACTCGTGGCTGGCGTCGGCGACGAACTGGCGTACCCGCGTCTCGCTGGCCTGCCGGGCGGAGAGCGCATCGGCGACGTGGCCCAGCATCCGGTTCAGCGCCGCGCCGACCTGACCGACCTCGGTGCGCGGGTCGGTGTCCGCGGCCGGGACGCGGACGGCGAGGGCCACCTCACCGCGATCCAGGGGCAGCTCGGTGACCCGGGTGGCGGTGGCGGCGACCCGATTGAGCGGGCGCAGCGTGGCCCGGACGATCAGCGCGCCGGCCGCCCCGGCGATGACCAGCCCGATGGCCGCCACCGCGGCCTGCGCGGTGACCATCCGCCAGACGATCTCCTGGACGCCCGAGAGGGGGATCGCGACGACGCGGACCCTGCCGTCCCAGTACTGCCGGCCGACCGCCCGGTAGTCGCCACGGGTGCCGAGGTCGACGGTGCGTGGTTCGGTGCCGACCGGCACGTCGGCCAGGGTGGCGACCTCGTCGACCGGAACGGACTGCTCGTCGGGGAACGGGTCGTCACTGGACGGGCTGTTGGTCAGGGTCCGCGCGCTGGTCACCCGGCCGCCGGTGACCTCGGCGACCACAGTGCCGGACGGCAAGCCGGGCGGGATGGCCGGCCCGGTGCCCGGAAACGCCGGCCGCCCCGGACGGTCACCCCGCATGACCGTCGCGGGGGCCAGTTGGGCGTCGAGCCGCTCGATCAGGAAGTGCCGCAGCGCCACTGTGGTGAGCCCACCGATGGCGACGCTGACCACCGCCAGCAGCGCGAGAAGGGCAAACACCAGTCGGGTACGCAGGGAGCGGCCGGCCAGCCAGCGGCGGGCGGCGCGCAGAGGGCGGCGTCTATTCGGCGGGTTTGAGGACATAGCCCGCGCCGCGCAGGGTGTGGATCATCGGTGCCCGGCCGGCGTCGATCTTCTTGCGGAGGTACGAGATGTACAGCTCCACCACGTTGGCCTGGCCACCGAAGTCGTAGTTCCACACCCGGTCGAGGATCTGCGCCTTGCTGAGCACCCGGCGGGGGTTGCGCATCAGATAGCGCAGCAGCTCGAACTCCGTCGCGGTGAGGGTGATCAGTTGGCCGTCCCGGCGCACCTCGTGGCTGTCCTCGTCGAGGCTGAGGTCGCCGACGGTGAGAACGGCGTCCTCCCGGGTGGCGACCGCGAAGCCGGAGCGGCGCAGCAGCGCGCGCAGCCGGGCGATCACCTCCTCCAGGCTGAACGGCTTGGTGACGTAGTCGTCGCCGCCGACGGTCAACCCGGCGATGCGTTCCTCCACCGCGTCGCGGGCGGTCAGGAAGAGCACCGGCACTGTGGGGGCGTGCTCGCGCAGCCGGCGCAGCACCTGGAAGCCGTCCAGGTCGGGCAGCATCACGTCGAGCACCACGGCGTCCGGCTGGAACTGCCGGGCGGCGCTCAACGCCGCCATGCCGTTGCCGGCGCTGCGGACCTGCCAGCCCTCGTAGCGCAGCGCCATCGACAGCAGGTCGGTGAGGGTGGGTTCGTCGTCGACCACCAGCACCCGGACGGGTTCACCGTCGGGGCGGCGCAGCTCGATCCGGCTCGGCGCGCCCTGCCCGTTCATGACCATGTCCGCCATCGTGGCCGCGACGCCTGTGCCGCGCCCCTGCGGAGGCTGTGCCCCAGCTGTGCGGCCGGGCCGACGGGACGCCGGCGTCGCCACCGGTCAGCCCCGCCTCGTGGTCACTCGGACACCCCGTACGCGTCGGTGCGCACGAAGCGCATGCTCCAGCCACCCGCGTCGTCGGGCCGGTCGCGTTCGTAGAGGTGGTCGGGACCGGGCTGGACCGGACCGGTGCCGTCCGGGTGCCGCATGATCCAACGTGGTGGTGGGGCGCCGTCCGACCCGGCCGGCAGCAACCGGACCAGACCGTCCGCGGGCCCGCCGACGAAGCGTACGGTGACCTCGCTCATCGCAGCGCCCTCTCGGGTGACCGTGCCGGCACAATCGGTGACACCGGCTCTGGCTCGCAAGCTACCGCACCCACCGCCGTCGGCGCAGCGCGCTGCGCGCGGGGGTCGCCCGGAATGCCGCTGCGGTTTGCCCAGCTCGGAGCCCGGGTACCGCGTCCGGTGCACCCGTCGTCGGCGGGGCGGGGACGAGGAGTGATCGATGCGCACGCTGGACGGGCGGTATCAGCTCGAGGAGCGCATCGGCGTGGGTGGGATGTCCGAGGTGTGGCGGGCACACGACCAGGTGCTCGACCGCTCGGTCGCGGTGAAGCTCATCCTGCCCGGCCCGGGCGACCAGGACGGCCCGGTGGAACGGATCCGCGCGGAGGCCCGGTCGGCCGCCCGCCTGGTGCACCCGAACGTGGCGAGCGTGCACGACTTCGGCACCTCGTCGACCTGGCCCGGCCGGCCGGTGCCCTACATCGTGATGGAGCTGGCCGAGGGTGAGACGCTCGCCGCGCACCTGCGGGCCGGGCCGCTGGACTGGCGGATCTCGGTGCGGGTCTGCGCGGAGGTCGCCGCGGCGCTGGCCGCCGCGCACGCGGAGGGCATCGTGCACCGCGACGTCAAACCGGCCAACGTCATGCTCACCCCGGCGGGGGTGAAGGTGCTCGACTTCGGCATCGCCATCCCGGCCGGCGCACCGGACCCGCTGCCGACCGGGGTCGTGCTGGGCACCCCGGCGTACCTGGCGCCCGAGCAGCTGGACGGGGAGCCGGCCACCCCGGCAGCCGACATGTACGCCCTCGGAGTGCTGCTCTACTACAGCCTCACCGCCCGCCTGCCGTATGACGCGGTCACCGCCAGCGAACTGCTCGGCGTACGCCGACGTCAGCCACCGGAGCCGCTGCCCGAGATCGACGGGCTCCCGCCTGAGGTGGTGGAGTTGTGCCACTCCTGTCTTGCCGACGAGCCCGGGCAGCGTCCCACCAGCCTGGTCGCGGCGCTGCTGCTGGCCGAGGCGGTGGACGCCCGGGTGTACGTGCCGATGATGATCCCGACGGCCCGCCACGCGGCTCCGACCTCACCGTGGACCGAACGGGCCGCAGCGGAGCCCACCGAGGCGGTGGCGGTGTTCGACGAGTCCTACCGCAGCGCCGGGCGCTGATGCCGGTAGGGCCTCCGGCGTTTCGCCGGGAGGTGGCCGGGTAGCCGAGCCGGTGAGCGACGGGAGAAACGCGATGCCGGAAAAGAGTTCCTGGCTGCGTGAGGCCACAGCGACCGCCGAGGGCGGTCACGTACGCACCGACGATGGCGGGCTCTCCACCGCGCTGGCTTCGCCGCTGGCGCCGCACTGCACCGGGTTGACCCCGGAACAGTTGCTGGCCGCGGCCTTCGCCTCCTGCCTGCACCACGCGGCCGTGGAGGTGGCCGGGGAGATCACCGACGAGGCGCACACCGTCCAGGTCCGGGCGGAGGCGAAGCTGGGGCGCGACGACGACGGCCGGTACCGGGCCGACGTGCACGCGGAGATCTCGTCCGCCGGCCTGAGTCGGGATCAGCTGGCCGACCTTGTCGAGTACGCCGACCGGCTCTGGCCGTTCTCCAGCGGCGACACCAGCAGGCACCGGCTGACCGTCACGCCGGCGGAGAACGGTCGACACTGAGATCCGGGTGACGACGGCTCCCGATGGGCAGGCGGGCGAGGCGCTGCGGACCGTTCGAGGGAACTGGCACCGACCGTTCGGCTGAGCCTGTCGCGCGGTCTCATGCGGGACGCCAATCGCGGTGGCGTGGTCGCATTAGCCCAGCAAATCGGTAATACCCGTCTGGCCCGATCCACGAGGTTGATCGCTCTTGCTGCACCTTCGCCCCCGGAAATCCCCAAGATCGGGACAAACTGTGGCGCAGGCCACTGTACGGGCAGGCGATATCGAGCAATTGGGTCTTTAGCCTCGTCAGGTGCATCCCGACGACCCCTCCGACCAGAAGCTGACCGACGCGCGCCCGACCACCCATCCGGGCGACGCCGCATCAACCGAACGGACGATCGGCCGTCACCGCGTCCCCGAACCGCCCCGGCACACCCTGCTGGGCTCGACCCCGGTGCGGGTGGCCCTGGCCACCGGTGTCACCTGCTGTCTCGGCCTCGTCGCGGTGGCCACCGCCCGGGGCAGCGACGACGCGCCCCGCGCCGTGGAGCCGCTCGCCGAGGCCGTGGCCGACCGTGCCGCCATCGCCGACGAGCGCGCCTCCCGGTCACTGGACCGCGACCTCGCCCCCGCGCGGGTCCTGCCCAGCCCGACGGCGGCGTCGCCCACCCCGCGCCCCACAGTCGTGCGCAAGGCGCCCAAGAAGCCGGTCAAGCCCCGCCGACCCCGACCGGTCGCCGGCCTCGACCAGGCACAGATGGACAACGCGAAGATCATCGTGGACGTCGGCCTGGACATGAAGATGCCGCGCCGCGCCCTGGTGGTGGCACTGGCCACCGCGATGCAGGAGAGCAACCTCTACAACCTGGCCAGCGACGTCCTGCCGGAGTCGGCGAACTACCCGAACCAGGGCAGTGGCTCCGACCACGACTCGGTCGGGCTGTTCCAGCAGCGACCCAGCAGCGGCTGGGGCACGGTGGCCGAACTGATGCGCCCGTCGTACGCCGCACGGGCCTTCTACACCGCGCTCAACGAGATCCCCGGCTGGCAGGACATGAGCATCACCTACGCCGCCCAGTCCGTGCAGATCTCCGCCTACCCCGACGCGTACGCGCAGCACGAGGACCGGGCGACCACCGTCGTGGCGGCGCTCACCGCCTGAGCCGGGCACCCACGCAACGGCCTTCCGGCGTCAGCGACGGCCGGGCGGCTGCTCCGCGGCCGTGTCCTGCCCGCCGACTCCCACCCGACTTCCCGGCACGCCGGCAGCCGCGGTAGGGGTGTCGGCGGGCACCTGGTCCTCCGTCACCTGGCTGAGGATCTCGTCCACCCGAGCCTCACGTCGCCGGCGGACGTACAGCGCCGCCTCGAAGTCCCGTCGGGCCTGCACGGCGTCGGCGTACGCCCGCTCCCGCACCTGCCGTGCCTCCTCGCGGGCCTCGGCCAGCTCGGCACGGGCCTGGGCCCGGAGGTCGGCTGCCTCGCGCCGGGCGCCGTCACCGGCGTGCCGGCCGGCGGAGGTGTCACCGAGGTCCAACCTCTGCAGGAGCCCGCTGAGCCAGGTGGCCTCCTCGCGGATCTCGTCCCACTCCCGGGTCGCTCCGGCGGCACCCTGCGCCCGCGCCGCCAGCCGGGACAACCGGATCCCCAGTTCGTCCAGGCAGGAATCCACCTGCCGCTGGTCGTAGCCGGTCTCAACGACGGAGAACCTCATACTGTCGCCCCCCAGGCAGCTGCTGTTACTTCCCCACCTGGATCCTCGGCCCAGAGGGCGACGGCCGAGGGGGTTCGGGAAAAATGTTCAGCATGCGTGCGCGGCGGGGCCCGCGTCAGACGCGCTTGGGCAGCACGACAACCCGGCCGAAGAACTCGTCGATGCGGCGGACCACGTCGTTGAAGTCGTCCAGGTCGATCGGCTTGGTGACGTACGCGTTGGCCTGCAGCGTGTAGCTGCCGACGATGTCGGTGTCGGCGTTGGAGGTCGTCAGCACGACGATCGGGATGGTCCGCAGATCCTCGTCCTGCTTCACCGCGCCCAGCACCTGCCGACCGTCCATCCGCGGCATGTTCAGGTCGAGCAGGATCACGTCCGGGCGGCGGGCGTGCTCGTGCCGGCCTTCGGCGCGGAGAAACTCCATCGCCTCCTCGCCGTCGCTGACCACGTCGATGACCTTGTCGACGTCGGAATCCGCCAACGCCTCCTCGATCATCAGCACGTCGCCCGGGTCGTCGTCGACCACCAGGATGCGTACCGGCTGCGCGCTGTCTGCGCCCATCACTACCTGCTTCGGGTCGGCGGGACGGGACCGGACGGTCACCGCGCTGGCGGGGAAATGTAGCCCATCAGGAGGCACTGCGCGACGCGGGGTCGACCGCCTCCGGTTCGTACCGCAGCACGTCGGCCAGGCCGGTGACCCGCAGCACCCGCTCGACCCGGCCACTGGCGCCGGTGAGCCGCAGCCAACCGCCTTCGGCCGCCGCCCGGTTGTCGCCGCGGACGAACACGGCCATCCCGGTGGAGTCGCAGAACGTGAGGTCGGTGAGGTCGAGCAGCACCCGGGTCTCGCCAGCGGCGGAGAGCCGGTCGATCGCGGCACTCAGCTCGGGAGCGGTGCTCAGGTCCAGCTCGCCCGTGAGGCGCAGACAGGCAACACCGCCGTCGCGCTCGACGTGGCGGACGCTGAACGTCACCGTTCTCCCCCTCGCTCCACCCTGGGGTGGGACGTTTGCAGTGCGGCAAGTATACGCAGTGTCGGCTCGTCCGCCGACCGGCCCTGGTAGCCGGCGACGGGTCCGTCAGCGGTCGGCGGCGGGCAGCACGGCGCGCCCCAGGGCCAGCACACGCACCGCCCGGGGGAAGTCACGCAACGCGACGCCGTAGTGATCCAGAGGCTGGGCGACGGCGCCGGCGGGCACCCCACGGCTCAGCAGGATCTCCGACAGCCACTCCACGAACTCGGTGAACAACGAGGGGTCGTCGACGTAGACCGCCGCGGCCAGGAAATCCACTATGTGACCCAGGTCGCTCACCGTCGCGTCCAACTGGGTGGGGCTGTAGGCCCGTGTCGCCGGCACCCGCTCCCGCAGGTCGGCCAACGCGCTGTCGATCAGCTCGCCACGACGCCGCACCAGGCTGGCGTACTCGTCGTCGGCCAGGTGGGCCAGCCGCGCCGGCGGCACCCCGCGCAGCGCCCGCTCGTCGGCGATCAGCTCGGCCGCCGCGGGCGCGTTCGGCGCCCAGGCCACACCGAGTCGGCGCGCCCACCGACCGTCCGCACCGAACCCACGCCCACCGACCACCACCGGCACGTCGGAACGACGGCAGGCCTCGATCATCCGGTGGGCGTACGGCAACCGCATCGGCAACGCGCACGCCAACGCGACCGCGTGGGCGTCGTAGCGGTGCAGGTACGACACGAGGTGCGCAGCCGGGACACTGGCGCCCAGGAAGGTCACCTGCCAGCCACGCAACCGCAGCACCTCGGCCACCAGCCGGGGCGGCAGCGCGTGCCACTCGCCGTCCATGCAGGCGACCACGACCCGCCCGCCGGTCGGGCGCGGGTTGGCATGCGCGGCGACCGCCGCCACCACCTGCTCGCTGATGTGCGTGGCGGCGTGCTCCTGGGCGACGCTCCACTCGTTGCGCGCCCAGCGCTCGCCCACCTCGGACTGCGCGGGCGCGACCAGGTCGAGCAGGACCCGCTCCGCCGGCACGCCCGCGTCGAGCAGGCCGATCGCCATGTCGATCGCTGCGTACTCGTCGGCGTCGGCCAGGCAGTCGAGATAGCCCGCGTACGCGTCGATCGGGTCGGCGGCCGTCGTGGCAGCGGTCACGCGTCGGTCTCCCTCTGTCGGTCGGCGCCGGCCTGCGCGGGCACCGAGTGCAGGTGCCGCGACCCGCGACCACCCGGACCGGTCGCCCGCAGCGCCAGCACCGCGATGTCGTCGTGGTCGCCGTGCGCCAACCAGTCGCAGGTGACCTGCTCGACCCGCTCGGCCAGGGCCGGCGCGGGCATCCGTTGGCAGCCGGTCACGGCGGCGACCAGGCGTTCCGTGCCGAACTGCTCGTCGCCGCGGCGGCCACCCCGGGCCTCGGTCACCCCGTCGCTGTAGAGCAGGCAGGTCTCCCCCGGCGCGAGCCGTACGGTCACCTCACCGACGCGGGGGTCGGGCACCACACCGATCAGCATGCCGCTCAGCGGCACCGACTCCACCTCACCGGAGTTGCGCAGCACCAGCGGCGGCATGTGCCCACCGCCGGCCATGGTGAGGGTCAGGCCGCCGTCGCGCTGTGGGCGGGCCACGCCGAGCACCATCGTGGCGAAGCGGCCCTGGCCGTGCGCCTGGGTGGTTTCCAGCAGCGCGTCGTTGAGCAGCCGCAACAACCGCCCGGGGTGCGACTCCAACCGGTGCAACGCCTGTAGGCACTGACGCAACTGGCCGGTGAAGACGGCAGCCTCGACGCCCTTGCCCGACACGTCGCCGAGGAAGAACACCGAGCCCCCGTCGGCGAGCCGGTGCGAGCCGTAGAAGTCGCCGCCGATGCGCAGCCCCGCCTGGGCGGGCCGGTACGCGGTGCCCCACTGCACCCCAGCGGCCTCGGCCGGCTCGACCGGCAGCAGGCTGGCCTGGAGGGTGTCGGCCACCTCCGCCTGGTCGCGGTAGAGCAGGGCGGTGGTCAGGGCCGCGCCGGCACGGGCCGCGAACGCGCGAGCCAGCTCGACGTCGGCCTCGTCGTACCAGCGGGTGGAGCGGCGGGCCACCAGCAGCACGCCGACGGGCGCGTCGCGGCCGGGCAACGGAACGACCCGGGCAGCGCTGTCGGTGCCGGCGAGCCCGGGCAGCCAGCCGGCGTCGACCGCCTGCTCGACCAACCAGTCGACCGCGTGCGGCTCGACCCCGGTCAGCCCGTCGGCGATGGCGGTCGGCAGGTCCCCGCCGGCCAGCACGCCGCTGTCCACCGTCGGGGCCTCGTCGTCGGAGCGCGAGGCCCGCCACCAGCGGGCACGACCGCCACGGGGGGCGAGCACGAGCACGGCCACCTCGGCCAGGGTCGGCACGGCGAGGCGGACGACCGCGGCAGCGGCCCGGTCGGGGTGCAGTGGGTTGCCGAGCTTGTCACCGACCACGGCCAGGAACGCCGAGCGGGCCCGCTCGGCGAGCAGCGCGTCGGCGCGGCTGACGCTGTCGGTGACGTCCTCGACGTACCAGCAGCAGCGGGCACCGGAGAGCGGCACCTGGCGGGCGGTGAGCCGGCGCCCGTGATGGGTGAAGCCACCGGCGTCGCCGTCGCTCAGCCCGGGCACACCGGCCGCGCTGAGCAGCTCGCCGGGCGTCACCTCGGGCAGCAGTCGTTCGGCCACCGGACTGACATGTCGTACGACGCCGTCGGCGTCGCAGACGACAAGGCCTTCCCGGAAATGCTCGACGACCTCGGACCAGTCGGGGGCGGCCGGATCCCGGTCGGGGGCGAGCGGCGGCAGTGCGGCGGTGGACCGGGGCGTGACGTCGGCGGACCACGCCGGGGACCGTGTCGTACTCGGCGTGGGAAGCCGTCCGTCGCCCGGGTCCCAGTCCCTGACGTCGGTAGCAGTCACCAGCTGAGCCTCACTCCTTGTCGTCCACCCGAACCCGTGCCGGAACCGGCGTCCATGGTCAAAAGTCTTCCGACCACCCTACGCCGGCCCGCGGAAACCGGCACCTCAGAGCCGTTGCCGAGCGTCGCCACCACGGCCTGAAGGGTGCCGGGCGGTCGATTTGGACGCGCGGATGTCGCCCCCGGCTTTGCGTTCTCCCGCAGGGCTGGGAACATGGTGGGATGTCCGATCAGCTGTTGACCATCGAGACGACCCGGCTCGACGCCGGGCACGTCCTCCTTCAGCTGATCGGAGAGCTCGACTACGACACCGCGCCCGAGTTGACCGCCGTGGCGGCCGACCTCAGTGGCGACGACGAGGTGCTGATCGACCTGACCCGCGTGAGTCTCTGCGACTCCTCCGGGCTCAGCGCGCTGCTGGTGGTGCTGCGGATCGCCCGGGCGATCCGGTTGACCGGGGTCAGCCCGCAGTTGCAGCGGATGCTCGACCGCACCGGCCTGACCGAGTTGCTGGCCGTCGAGCACGTCGGCGACCTGCGCGCCACCGGCTGATCTCCGGCCACCCCGGGACGGGGTGGCCCCCGACCCTGGGACCTGGGGTCGGGGGCCGGAGGAATGTCTAGGGTGCCGTCACCGGCTGGAGCCGGGGGCCGCTCTCGCGCAGTTCGCCGGTCGAGGGCGGTTCGACGTCCTCGGGCTGTCCCGAATCGGGCGTCTGGTACAGGTAGCGGACGAACTGCCCACCCGCCTCGTTGTCGTCCGCGCCGGGCCACTGGCCGATGCAGTCCATGCCGACCACCTCGCGGCCCGTCCCGTCGGCCTCCTCCAGCAGCGCCCACAGGCTCACCGGGTAACACCTGGTGAGTTCGGGCGTGAGTTGCCAGCGCGCGTACCAGCCCGGTCGAGCGGGGACGATCTCGACGATCTGCTTCATGACGACCTTCCTTCCGCGTACCTCGGAAGAACTCCGGTCCTGAGCTGATCGTGCGGGCCGAGCGGGTGAGCACCCCTCACCCCGCCCGGATGAAGCGTGGCGAAGGCCGGTCCGACCCGGCCGGCGGCCTCCGTTTCCTTCTCGGGGACGGCGGGAACGCGACCGGAGCAGCCACTGTCCCCAGCGGAAGGGATGCCAGCATGCGCAAGCAGATGGAAGGCGACAACCAGAGGCGCCGGGCACTGGCCCGGCAGGCCCGGGAACAGAATCGCCAGCCCAGTGAGGTCGGCGCCAGCCTGAGCGCCACCAAGCAGCTCAAGAGCCTCGATTCGGGCAAGCGGGCCGGCCCACCGGCCGCCGGGCTGCACAAACCGGACAGCACGCGTGGCGGGCCGGCGCCGCCGCCACTCGGCACCGCCGACAACCCGAGGCCACAGCCGTCCCCGCCCAGCGGCGCGGCCGGCGTGAGCACCATGGGCTACCACGACCTCGTCGACGAGGTCCGGCGTCGGGCCGGGGTCGACTTCAAGACGGCCAAGGTGGGCACCGAGGCGACAGTGCTGGTCCTCGCGTTCGCGCTGGAGGCGGCCGAGCGGCAGCGCCTGCTCGCGGCCGTGCCCGCGTCCCTGCACGACGTGCTGCCGGTCGACGGCATCGAGCGGCACCAGGACCTGCCCGGCTTCCTGGCCGAGGTGGGCCGGATCAGCGGCAACACCCCGGAGCAGGCCCGCTACCAGGCCGAGGCGACGATCGCCGCGCTCGCCGAACAGGACGGCGACCTGGTCGAGTCGTTGCACGTACCCGACGGTCTGCGTGACCTGCTGAACCCACCGGAGGCCGGTGGTGGCCTCGTCGGCGCCTCCACCACCACGCCCACCCTGGACGCGGACGAGATCAGTGCGGCGCTGGACGACCTGCCGTACTGGGCCGGCGACAGCCAGGGCCTCTACCGAGTGGTCGCGCTGCCACCGGACAACCTGGACCGGGTGCTCGCCCGGCTCGACCGGCTGCGCCAGGACAACGGCCGCGGCCCGAGCATCGGACGCCCCGGTGGCACCGCCGCCGTGTTGACCGTACGGACCAGTCAGGCCGACGGGGTGACCGCGCTCGACGTGGACCTCGCCCACCAGATCGACGACGCGATCGACGAGGTGGGGGCCGGGATGGCCGGCGGCTGACCGGCAGCCCTGACCCGGGCGGGCCGGCGGACGGGGATCAACCCCGCTCCGCCGGCCCGTCGGCCGTGCCGGGCCACCGGCGTCGTGGACCGTGGGCTCGGCTAGCGTGCCGGTCATGAACCGCGCCGCCGACCGGCTGGAGCTGGTCGCCGACCCGGTCCGCCGGACCGGGCGGACACTGCTGTCCGCAGGGGTCGAGCAGTCGTACGTGGATGTCTCCGATCCCCTGCACCTGCACTTCGAGTACGTCCGACGGATCGCCTCGGCGGTGGAGGTGGCGGCCCCGGCCGGCGTCCCGTTGAGCGTTCTGCACCTGGGAGGCGGCGCGTTGACGCTGCCCCGATGGTTGGCCGCCACCCGGCCCGGCTCCCCGCAACGCGTCGTCGAGCGGGACCCCGCCGTGGTGGAGCTGGTCGCCCGGGAGTTGCCGCCGCTGCCGCCGCAGGTGCGGGTGGAGGTCGCCGACGCCCGGGACGCGCTCACCGCCGCCCCGGCCGGTTCCTACGACCTGGTGATCGCCGACATCTACCGGGCGGCCCAGATGCCCCGGCACGTGCGCACCGTCGAGTTCGCCGCCGAGGTGGCCCGCACCCTGCGCCCGGACGGGACGTACCTGGTCAACGTCACGGACCTGCCGCCACTGGTCGGCACCCGGGCGCAGGTGGCCACGTTGCGGGCGGTCTTCGCCGACGTGTGCATCCTCGGTGACCGGCGGATGCTACGCGGCCGGCGGTACGGAAACCTGGTGCTGGCCGCGACGTCGCGCCCCGGCGGCCTGCTGGTCGGGCGGCTGGCGGTGGCGGCCCTGCGTGACCCGGTGCCCGGCGGTCTGCTGCACGCCACCGCGCTCGACACCTTCGTCGCCGGCGCCCAACCCGTCACCGACGACGACCGCTGAGCACCTACGCCCTGTCGGCTCGCGTCTGGACCAGAACACACCGTCGCGCCCGCAATGCCGGGTTTCCGACGGCGAGCGGGGGGAAGGCGCGGCGGATGAGCAACGCCGACGATCGGGTGACCGCCCGTCACACCCTGATCGTGATCGGTCTGGTCCTGGCGACCGCGTTCGCGCTGGCGTTCGTGTACGCGACCCGGCGGGTGCTGGTCTGGGTCGTGGTCGCCGCGTTCTTCGCCGTGGCGCTCAAGCCCCTCGTGGACCGGCTGCAACGGCGTCTCGTCCGGCGTCGGGCCCTGGCCACGCTGCTGGTGTTCCTCGCTGCTTTCGTGCTGGTGGCGCTCCTGGGCGCGCTCATCCTGGTGCCGTTGTTCGGGGAGCTGGGCCGGTTCGCCGACCGGGCGCCCGAGCTGCTGCACGACGCCCGCGCCGGCCAGGGTCCGCTGGGGCAGCTGCTGGAGCGCACCGGCGCACGCCGGTACGTCAGCGAACACTCCGACCAGCTCCGCGATCTGGGCACCCGACTGCGTCAACCCGCGGTGGGCGTGCTGCGCGGCGTCGTCGAAACGGTCGCCGGGCTGGTCACGGTCGTCGTGTTGGCGTACCTCATGGTGTTGGAGGCGCCGCGGATCACCCGCCGCCTGCTCGCGGCGGCCGGGGACGGTCAGGGTGACCGGCTGCGCCGGGTCGGCCGGGAGGTGTCGCGCACCGTCACCGGTTACCTCACCGGCAACCTGCTGATCAGCGTGATCTGCGGGCTGTTGACCTACGTGGTGCTGGCCCTCACCGGCGTGCCGTTCGCGGCCGTGATCGCCCTGTTGGTGGCGGTGACCGACCTGATACCGCTCGTTGGTGCGACGTTGGGCGCGGTGATCGCGGCCGGGGCCGGCTTCCTGCACTCCCCCACTGCCGGGATCGTCGTGCTGGTCTTCTTCGTGGTCTACCAGCAGGTCGAGAACCACCTGCTCCAGCCGCTCATCCTGTCCCGGGCGGTCCGGCTCAACCCGCTGACCGTGCTGGTCAGCGTGCTGCTCGCCGCGGAGCTGGCCGGCCTGCTCGGCGCGCTGCTGGCCATCCCCGCCGCCGGCATCGTGCAGACGCTGCTGCGCGAGTACGGGCCACGCCGACTTCGGCCCGCCCCACCGGCCGGTCCGGAAACGCGGTCACGCCGACCGGCCGGTCCCGCCCCGCAGGGCTGACCGGCCGGGTGGTGCGTGCTTCAGCGGGCCCGCGTCGCGACCTCGGGTGAGGTGCTCTCCAACGGCACCGCGTTGGCCGGCACCAACCCCAGCTGGACCGCCGAGCGGGTCAGCGCGGCGTCCAGCGCCCAGTCGGCGGTGACCCGCGTACGGTTTCCCGGCATCGCCATCAGGTGGTACGCCCGGGTGACCGCCTTGGCCGGCAACCCGGCCAGGTTGACCTGCAACGGGTTCGCCGCCGCGTCCTTGCCACCCAGGTCGACGACCCAGCCCAGGTCGTGGTGCTTGTACGGCTTGCGCTTGCCGAAACCGTAGGACGCGGCGATGTTGTACGCCGCGCGCTTGCCCTGCCGCTGCGCGTGCTGGGCGGTCATCCCGCAGACCTTGCCCGGGTTGACGAGGTCGGGCACCGCGGCGGCGTCGCCGCACGCGTACACCTCCGGATAGCCGGGCACGTTGAGGAACTCGTCGGTGACCAGTCGACCCCGGTCGGTCCGCAGACCCAACTCGTTGACGAACGGGTCGGGGCGCACCCCCACACACCACACCAGCGTGCAGGTCGGCACGTACTCGCCGTCGGTGAGCTTCACCCCGTCGCAGGTCGCCTCGGCCACCGAGGTGCCCATCCGCACGTCCACCCCACGCCGGTTGAGCACCTTGTGCGAGGTGTCCGACATCCGCTTGTCCAGCTCCGGCAGCACACGCGACGCGACGTCGAGCAGCATCCAGCGGGGGCGGAGGGTGAGCCGCGGCCGCTGGGCGTGCAGCGCGTCGGTGAACAGCTGCCCGTGCGCGGCGACCTCGGTGCCGGTGTAGCCCGCGCCGACCACCACGAACGTGGAGCGGGCCCGCTGCTCCGCCGGGTCCTCGGCCTGCTCGGCCAGCTCGATCTGACGAACGATGTGGTCGTGCAGGTAGACGGCCTCCGGCAGACCGCGGAAGCCGTGCGCGTACTCGGTGACCCCCGGGATGGGCAGCAGCTTGTTGACGCTGCCCACGGCGAGCACCAACCGGTCGTACGCCAGCCGGTTCTTCTCCCCCTCGGCCTGGGTGAAGCCGACCCAGCGGTTCTGCAGGTCGACGTGGTCCGCCTCGCCGATCACCACGCGTACGCCCTTGAGTGTCCCGGTCAGCGGCACCGCGATCCGCTTGGGCTCGACCACCCCGGCCGCCACCTCGGGCAGCAACGGCAGGTAGAGGAAGTAGTCGGTGGAGTTCAGCAGCACGATCTCGGCCCGGTCCCGGGCGATCCGGCTCAACGTCTTCGCCGCGTGGTAACCGGCGAACCCGGCCCCCACGATCACCACACGAGGTTTCGTCATTGCGGGCCGTTTCCCGTCGAAGCCCTCGACAAACGTCCGACGCGACGCTGCGCCCCTCCGCCGGTGGCACCCGCCGCCGGGCCGACCCCAAGATCCGGGCAACATCAGGGATCCTGCTGTCTCAGCAGCTCGTGAGGCAGCACTTTCCCCGATCTTGCGCGGATCTTGGGCCGGCGCAGCGGGGCCGACGGTCAAGCGGGGGTTGGCGCGGTGATCGCCCAGCGCTCGTGGTCGCGCCAGGCGCCGTCGATGAACAGGTAGTCCGGGGAGAACCCCTCCAGCCGGAAGCCGAGCTTGCGGGCCACCCGCCGGGACGGCTCGTTGCCCGGCTGGATGTTCGCCTCCAGCCGGTGCAGCCCGACCGCGGTGAACGCGTGGTCGATCACCAGGGCGACGCCCGCCGACGCGTGCCCGGTCCCGCTGTACGGCCGGAACGCCGCATACCCCAGGAACCCGCCGCGCAGCGCGCCAAGCACGATCCCGCTGATGTTCACGTAGCCGGCGATCTCGCCACTGGCCCGGTCGCAGATCAGGTAGCCGGCGCTGTCCCGGCGGCGGATCCGGCGCAGGTAGCTGTCGTACTCCTCGGGGCTGCCGGGCGCGACCAACCAGGGGTGGTGCAGGTCGTGGCTGCGCCGCACGGCGGCGATGAACTCGGCGGAGTCGGTGGGCCGGGGCCGCCGGATCGCGGCGGGACCACCGGTACGCAGGTACCTCACGGCGGACCACTCTGACCGACCGACGCCGCCGTTGTCCAACCGGTTACCGGCCGTCGCCCCGGTCACCGGGGCGTGGTGTCGGTGCTCTCCCGGGGGAGCACTGTGTGCGGCGCGATGATGTCGGCGACCGCGGCGTCGGGTTGACCGATCCGCACGGCGAGGCGGGCCACGGCCTCCCGGGCGAGAAAGCCGGTGTCGACAGCGACGGTGCTCAGGGTGGGCCGTGAGTAGCGCCCCTCCTCGATGTCGCCGATGCCGATCACCGCGACGTCGTCCGGCACGCGCAGCCCGACGTCGAAGGCGGCCCGCATCGCCCCGATGGCGAGCGGGTCGGAGGAGCAGAGGATCGCGTCCGGGCGGTCCGGGCCGACGAGCAGTTCGCGGGCGGCGCGGTAGCCGTCGGCCCGGCGGTGGTGGGGCGCCGGCAGCAGCCGACCGGACACCGGCACCAGCCCGGCCCGACGAAGCGCCCGGTGGTATCCGGGCGTACCCGGGTGTGGGCTGGCTGCGGGGCGTTCACCGATCGCGGCGATCCGGCGGCGACCGGCGCGCAGCAGATGGTTCGTCGCGTCCTCGGCGGCCTGGGCGACGTCGATGCCGACCCGGTCGCACCGCTGATCGTGGGGTGCGCCGCCGATCAGCACGACGGGTGGACCGGTGGCGGTCACAGCGCGGCCCAGGTCGCCCGGCGTGACGGGGGCACCGACCAGGACCCCGTCCACGGGGATCGCGCGGGCGTCGTGCAGGCCCGACGACGTGGGCTGGTCGTGGTCGTGCGCGACGACGACGCGGTAGCCCTGCTGTGCCGCCGCGTGGACGACCGCACCGGCGAGGTCGCCGGCGTACGGCAGGTCGGTGGTCGGTAGGACGAGAGCGAGCATGCCGGTGCGCCCGGTGCGCAGGGTCCGGGCGGACGCGTTCGGCCGGTAGTGCAGCTCGGCGACGGCCGTCTCGACCCGACGTCGCACGTCGGGGCTCACGTGGGGATAGCCGTTGACCACGTTGGAGACGGTCTTCACCGACACCCCGGCGAGCCGGGCCACGTCCCTGAGCGTGGAGGCCACGAGCCGCCCTTCCCGACCGAGATCACACCGGCAAAACCATTTCGCTGGTGTAGTTCCGACACTCGCAGGCGATTTGAGACCTGTCAAGGCGATACGGTGGTGTCAAGAAGAGGGAGGTGGTCGGTGGACGACGACGCAGGGGTGCCGGCCGCCGCCCGGCTGATCCGGGACTTCGTCAACACCGTCGAGCCGCAGATCGACCACGAGACGCTGACGAGCCCCGACCACCTTCGCGACTGGTTCGTCGAACGGCAGCTGATGCCGGTCGGCACGCAACTCGGGCCCGCGGACCTCGACCTGGCCCTCACGGTCCGGGAGGGCCTGCGCGCGGTGCTGCTCGGCCACGCAGGCCACCCCGCCGACGCCGGCGCGCTCGACCGACTCAACCAGACGCTGGCCGGGCTGCCCGTCACGCTGCGCTTCGCGGACGACGGCCACCGCCTGGTCACCGCCGCCGGCACACCCCTGGGCCCGGCCGTCGCCGGATTGGTCGACGCCGTCCGCCGGGCCGCCGAGGACGGCACCTGGGCGCGGCTCAAGGTCTGCGCCCGCGACACGTGCCGCTGGGCCTACTACGACTCCTCCCGAAACCAGGCCCGCCGCTGGTGCTCGATGGCCGGGTGCGGCAACTACATCAAGATGAAGCGGGCGTACGCCGTCCGCACCGGCCGCACGCCGCCGGTCTAGAGGAGCGCTGGTTCCCACCACGCCCCGTTGGCGGCGACCTGGGCCACGGGTTCGATGATCTCCCACACCTCGGCGATCAGCCCGTCGGCGACCCGCAGGACGTCGACGACCACGATCTCCGGTCCCGCGTCGGGTAGCCAACGTCGCGAGTGCACCACGACGTGATCGGCGTCGGCCAAGAGGTGAAGGATCTCGACCTGCATGCCGGCGGTCGGGCCGAGCGCGGCCTGGACAGCGGCGAGCCATTCCACCTTGGTCGAGCTGGTCGAATCCGACCGGTGGTGGAGGAAGTCGTCGCTGAGGAACGAGGCGAGGGTGTCCACGTCGCCCGTCTCGATCAGCCCCGCCAGCGCCCGTTGGACGATGCCCTTGTTCTCAGTGGTCATGGGCCCCAGTGTTTCCACGGCCGCGGCGGTTGTCGATGAAATCGCACTTCATGGCGTACGGCGCGACGATGAGTACGCTCCTGGTCGTGTACACGGTCGGGGCACTCCTGCGGCAGTGGCGGCAGCGCCGGGGGCTCAGCCAGCTCGACCTGGCGATCGCCGCGGACGTCTCGGCTCGTCACGTCAGCCTGGTCGAGACCGGGAGGTCCACACCGAGCGCGGACATGATCCTGCGGCTCGCCGACCAGCTCCACGTCCCGCTGCGGGATCGCAATCCGCTGCTGCTCGCCGCCGGCTTCGCACCCCGGTACGCGGAGCGTCCGCTCGACGACACCGCTCTGTCGGCTGCCCTCGACGCGGTCCGCCGGGTGCTCCAGGCACACGAGCCGTATCCGGCGCTGGCGTTCGACCGCCGGTGGAACATCGTGCTGACCAACCGCGCGGTGGACCCGTTCTTCGCGCGCGTCGCGCCCGATCTGCTGCGACCACCGGTGAACCTGGTGCGGCTGGGCCTGGACCCGCGCGGGCTCGCTTCCCTGGTCGTCAACCTGTCAGACGTACGGGCGGTGTTCCGCAGCCGGATCTCGCGCCAGCTCGCCATCGCCCCCGACGTGGAACTCACCGCGCTCTACGAAGAACTGCTCCACCAGGTGCCCGAGGACACGGTGGGCCAACGGGTCGACGCCGACGTGGTGATTCCGATGATCCTCCGGATCGACGGACGGGAGCTGAGACTGTTCTCCACCATCACCACGTTCGGCACCCCGATGGACGTCACGATCGACGAGATCGCCATCGAGTCCTACTACCCGGCAGATGCGCAGAGCGCCGCCTACTTCACGCGGTAGACCCCGGCTGTCGGGGCGTCAGCAGGCAGAACGCGGTGCCGTCAGGATCGGCCATCAGCACCCGGCCCGTGTCGCTCCGGCCGTCGGTCAGGAGCGTCGCCCCGAGCGAGAGCAGCCGGTCGACCTCGGCCTGCTGGTCACCGTCGGCAGGCGGGGCCACGTCGAAATGCAGCCGGTCCCTGCCGCCGTTGGGCATCATCGGCGGCCCACCCCAGGTGATCTTCGTGCCGCCGAGCGGCGACTGGATCGCGGTCTCCTCGTCCTGGTCCCAGACCAGCGGCCATCCCAGCGCTTCGCTCCAGAAATACCCGACCGCCTGCGAACCGTCGCAGGCGAGCGCGCCCATGAACCCGCAACCGGCGAGGAAGTTGTTGCCCGGCTCGATCACGCAGAACTCGTTACCCTCGGGGTCGGCGAGCACCACGTGCCTCTCCTCCGGGAGCTGACCGACGTCGGTGTGCCGTCCGCCGAGCTCCAACGCCTTGGCCATCGTCCGCTGCTGCTCCTCCAGGGAGCCGCTGGTCAGATCGAAGTGCATCCGGTTCTGCACGGTCTTCGGCTGCTGGTGCGGCACGAAGCGGAGTCGAAGCTCGGTGTCAGCGTGAGGCAGGACCAGGACGCCGTCCCGTGGGTCATCCACCATCTCCCGCCCCAGGAGCCCGGCCCAGAACCTCCCGAGACGGACGGGGTCGGCTGCGTCGTAGCTGATCGCGAACAGGTGGGACGTCATCGCTTCGCTCATCTCCGATCCGGCCGCACGCCGTGCGGACCGTGAGGCGGCAAGCCTAGGGAGGAGCCGGGTCACCCGCACCCGAGTATTCGTCGAGCAGTGCGGCGCTGTGATCCACTGGCCCGGTGAGCCCATCCCCCTCAATCCTGCCGGCCGACGTCGAGGTGCGACTCGGTCGGGAGCGGAACGTCTGGCTGTGCACGGTGCGGCGCGACGGCTCCCCCCACCTGACGCCGGTCTGGTTCGTCCACATCGCCGGGACCTGGTGGATCGGCACCGACGGCCGCAGCGTCAAGGTCCGCAACGCCCTGGCCGATCCACGGGTGTCCCTGGCCCTGGAGGGGGGCGACGCCCCGGTCGTGGCCGAGGGCGCCGCACGCGTACACCGCGACGGGTTCCCGAGCACGGTCGTCGAGGCGTTCGCGAGCAAGTACGACGGTTGGGACGTCAGCCGACAGGTCGGCCCGGGCAGCGAGCGAGTGCTGCTGGAGATCCCCGTCCGGCGGTGGCTGCTCGCCGGAACGGCACGGTAGGAAGTGCCATTCGTCGCCGCCGGCCGAGAATGAGGACGCCCGCCGCTCTGCCACGCCGACCCGCCCTCGGGGACACGGTCGAGATCTGCGCAACTTCAGCGAAATTGCTGCCTCGGGTGCTTTGGAGGCAGCAACATCCCTGAACTTGTGCGAATCGTGCGCCACGGCAGGGCCGCCAGCGGTGTGGAACCCCATCGGCCGGCGCTCATCCGGCCATTCTGCCTCCGCCGGGCAACGCCGACCGGGATCGGTCAGAGGGGCCCGGGGAAGGGCTGCTCCATCGGCATCGGCACCTGGAGGAACGTGGTGCCGCGCAGGTCCAGCCAGGCCCGGTCGGGCCCGCGGACCAGCCGCAGCATCACCTGCTCACAGGACGGGCAGCGGGCGACGAGGCCCGGGGCGTGCGAGTAGACGTGCAGGCTGGCCATCGAGCCGGTCATCCCGCAGCTTTCGCAGCGGCCCGTCGCGCTGCTCAGGTCCACGGTGAACAGCTCGCGCATCGGGCCGTCGAGCATGTTGCCGTCCAGGTACGACATCTCGGTCATCGGATCTCCTCGACGTTGCGGGGGCGAGCGGTCAGCCGGTGGGACCGAAACGTTCGGTCTTGACCTGCCGTGACGGGTGGCCGAGCCCCACCAGCAGATCGGCCACGGTTTCCACGAACGCGGTCGGGCCGCAGACGTAGGTGAGCGGTTGCAGGTCCGGTGGCCAGCCGTGTGTGTTGACGTCGGCCAGCCCGATGCGGTGCGGTTCGCCGCGCCAACCCTCGGGCGCCTCCCTGGTGTAGACGTACGCGATGTCCAGGCCGAAGTCGTCGCGGACCCTGCGGCGCAACTCGTCGGCGTAGATCACGTCCCCGGGGGTGCGCACCGAGTAGATCAGCCGGAACGGCGCCTTGTTGCCGGCCGCCCGGCGGGCCCGGATCATCGCCATCAACGGCACGATGCCCGAGCCGCCGGCGACGAGCTGCACCGGCGCGGTCTCCTCCGGCCGCCAGATGAACCATCCACCGAGCGGTCCGCGGACCTCCACCGGGTCGCCGTCGGAAAAGACATCGATGAGGTACGGGGACACCTCGCCGTCGTGCACACGCTGGATGGTCACCTCGACGCGCGGCCCGCCCGGCCCGTCCACGACGGGCCCGGCGATGGAGTACGACCGGGCCGCCTGGTAGCCGTCCGGGGCGGTCAGTCGCAGGTCGACGTGCTGCCCGGGCAGGTGCCCCGGCCAGTCCGGGACCTCCAGCACCAGGGTCTGCGCGGTCGGCGTCTCCACCCGGCGCTCCACCAGCCGGCCCACCTGCCAGCGGTTGGCCGTGCGGGGTTTGCTCGTCGCCACGGCGCGCTCAGTCACCCTGGTACCGCTGTTCGCGCCACGGGTCGCCGTAGTCGTGGTAGCCGGCGGTCTCCCAGAACCCCGGCTCGTCCATCGTCTTGAGCCGGATGCCGCGCACCCACTTGGCGGACTTCCAGAAGTACAGGTGCGGCACCAGCAACCGCGCCGGCCCACCGTGCTCGGCGGGCAGCGGCGCGCCGTCGAAGGTGTGCACCACCCAGGCACGGCCGCCGCGCAGATCGTCCAGCGGCAGGTTGGTGGTGTACCCGCCGTAGGAGTGAGCGAGCGCGAAGTGCGCCCCCGTGTCCACGTCGGCGAGGAGCGTGTCCAGGGAGACGCCCTGCCAGTTGGTGCCGAGCTTGGACCAGCGGGTGACGCAGTGGATGTCCACCATCGGCGTCTCCTGCGGCAGGGCCATCAACTCCTGCCACGACCACCGGTGTTCGCTGCCGTTCTCGGCGGCGATGACGAACTCCCAGGTGTCCAGGGAGACCCGGGGCGTCGGGCCGGCCGAGAGCACCGGGAAGTCCTCGGTCAGGTACTGACCGGGTGGCAGGGCCGGCTCCTGCGTTCGGGGCCGACCCTGAAAGCCCGGTGACACGATTCCCATTGCACAGTCGTACCACCCGCGCCGGCCGGGGCGGGAGCTTTCCCGCGTACCTCCTCGTCGCCCCGGCGGGGCGTGGTCAGTGCCGCTCCGCGACCACCTTGCGGTCCTCGGGCAGGTCTCCGCCGCGGGTGGCGCGCAGGCTGGTCAGGGTGACCACCACCAGCACACCGATGATCACGCCGAGCGAGGCCAGGGTGGGGATCTCCGGCACGCTGTCCCAGATGCCGTGCGCCCAGTGCAGACCCAGCTTGAGGCCGATGAAAGCCAGGATGACGGCCAGGCCGTAGCTGAGGTGCACCAGCCGGCTCAGGGCCGCGTGCAGGACGAAGTAGAGCGCCCGCAGGCCGAGCAGGGCGAACGCGTTGGTGGCGAAGACCAGGTACGGGTCCTCGGTGATGCCGTAGACCGCCGGCACCGAGTCGACAGCGAACACGATGTCGGTGGCCAGCACCGCGACCACCACCAGGGCGAACGGGGTGAGTGCCCGCTTCGCGCCCTGCCGGACGGTCATCCTGGTGCCGTGGTATTCGTCGACCACCGGCATGAACCTGCGCAGCAGCTTCACCGAGCGCATCTTGTTGATGTCGACTTCCTGCTGATGCCCGGACATGGCGTCGCGCAGCAGCTTCACCGCGGTGGCGAGGAGGATGATCGCGAAGAGCAGGAAGGCGAAGTCGAGGGTCTGCAGCGCCGCCGCGCCGAGGGCGATGAAGACGGCCCGCAGCACCAGCGCGCCGGCGATGCCGTAGAGCAGCACCCGCTGGGCGAGCACCGCTGGCACCGCGAACGCGGCCAGCAGCAGCATGAAGACGAACAGGTTGTCGACCGAGAGCGACTTCTCCACCAGGTAACCGGTGAGGTATTCCACGCCCTGCTGGGAGCCGTAACGCGACCAGATCCAGGCGCCGAACGCCAGCGGCAGCGCGATGTAGAACGCCGACCAGCCGATGGCCTCCCGCATCGACACCTCGTGCGGGCGACGCGTGACCAGGAAATCCAGCACCAGCAGCAGGAGTACGCCGATGATGGTGACCGCCCACAGCGTGGGCGTGCCCACCGACGACAGGTCACTGGCGGCGGACAGATATGACACTTCGCTCATGTGGGGTCTCCTCGAACACCGTCATGTTCGAGGTCTCCTTCACCCACCACCTGATGGGCAACCACCCGAGGCGCGCCGGGCGCGCCGTACTGACCGGAATGGTTCGTGGGAAGTACTCCCCTCGCCACGACAAGGTTAGGCCAGGCTGAATCGCCATGCCAAGCGGGACATCGATGGTTGCCCTGGTAAACCGCTGTGCGTGCCCGGGACGACCGCTGTGCGTCGTGCCCGTCAGCCACGACGCAGCGTCGCCCCGGGAGCCATCGCCTGCTCGACCAGACCCCGGTAGTCACGCGGCAGCTGAGTCGCCACGTCGTCGAACTCACCACCGGTGATCGCCTCACGCAGGGTCGTGAAGACCGCCCGGCTGGCGTCCCGGGCGGCCGACTCCTCCACCCCGGCGCGCAACGCGACCCGGGCGACGAACTCGGCAGCACCGAACCGGTCGGCCTGCTCGGTGCTCGGGCTCGGCTTGAGCACCAGTTGCAACGGTTGGGGCAGCTGGGCGGCCAGATCCAGGTTCTCACCGCCGGTCAACCGCTCCGCGAACGTCTCCAGCACGGCCCGGGTCAACTCGACCGCCCGCTCGGACGACGTCGCGGTGCGCTGGGAAACCTGGTCGATGAAGGTGTCGTAGTTCATCGCGTACTCCCTTGGCTCGCGTCGGCGCCTGCGGGTACCCGCGACGGCCCGGCGGAAACGGCGCCTGTTTCCTGCGCTGGGTGGGCGTGACCGGCCGGCGGGCGGGTAACCGCCGCCGGTCGTCACCACATCGATGCCCGAGGGAGCCCATGCCATGGCGAGCTACGCCGACGTCCTGCAGTACCTGTCGAGCCTGGACTACCCGGCCGAGAAGAACGACGTGGTCCGCGAGGCCGAACGGGAAGGCGCCCCGCCGGACGTGCTGAAGGCGCTGCGCGCCCTCCCGCCGGTGGATTACGCCAACGGGACCGAGGTCGCCCGGTCGGCCGGGATCGAGGCCGCGCCCGAGGTGAGCCCCGCCCAGCGGGCCGAGCAGGCCCGGGACAAGAAGCACAACCGGGTCTCGCAGCATCTGCGCGGCATCTGACCCGGCGGTGGCGCCCACCACCCCGACCCGGGAGCGTCCCGGATGACCCAGACCGGCCCCGACCGCCCAGCGGACGTACGTTTCCCGGCTGCTGCGAAGCAGCTGGCCGTGGTGGCGGTGGTCGGCGTCCTCGCCGGCGGTGTCTTCACGCTGATGCTGCCAGTGCCGCTCGCCGCGCTGGCCGGCTGGGACGTGGGCGCACTGAGCTGGCTCGTGCTGGTCTGGCACAAAATCTGGCCGATGGACGCCGAGCGCACCGCCGAACTGGCCGTACACGAGGACCCGAACCGGGCGATCCGGGACGCGCTGCTGCTCGTCGCCTGCCTGGCCAGCCTGCTGGCCGTGGGGTTGGTCGTGGCCAGCGCGCAGAGCGCGCCACCCGGCATGGCCCGGGAACTGCACAGCGGCCTGGGCGTCCTGAGTGTGGTGCTCTCCTGGTTCGTGGTGCACACCGTCTTCGCCGCCCGTTACGCCCGGATCTACTACACCGGCCCGGACGGCGGGGTGAACTTCAACCAGCACGACCCGCCGCGCTACTCCGACTTCGCGTACGTGGCGTTCACCATCGGGGCGACGTTCCAGGTCTCCGACACCAACCTGACCAGCAACGAGATGCGTCGTACGGTGCTGCGGCACTCGATGGTGTCGTACCTGTTCGGCGCGTTCATCATCGCCGTGACCGTGAACCTGCTGGCGGGCCTGGCACGCTGAGGCTGGGCCGTTGGAATGGCTCTGTCGGCTGGCTGGGCGGCCTGGCGACCCCGGGGGCGTCACGGGGTGGGGGCTCGCCTGAATCGCCGGGACAGGCGGGCGCCCCTGGTCACGAACCGCGACCTAGGGCGCCACGCAAACCTGCCCAGGCGGTGAGCCGCTTCCGAACCGGTCGCGGTCACCAGGCGGTGGATGCCCGCTCGAACCGAGCGGCCAGCACTGCCGGGTCCAACCATACGACAGAACATCCTCCGTTTGGTCAGAATTTGGCGAAGTGTGGGCCAGGGCACGTCACGGCCTGCCGGTGACCTCCGCGTACCGGTGCTCAAGGTCGACCCGGGCCAGCGCCCCCACCAACCAGGCCAGTTGCTCCGACTCACCGCTGGCCAGACCGGCCAGGTCGTTCGCCGACCTGCCCAGCCCGAGGCGACGGGCCGCGGCCAACGCCCGCCGGTCCGCGACCGGCGCCACCTCCCGCCACAGTGCCTGCGCCTCACGCAGAAACAGGTCGACGACCTGATCGTCCACGCCGGGAAGCTCCGCGAGGAGCGCCCGCTCCCGGACCGGATCGTGGTGCGCCACCGCCCGCAACCGGCGCAGATCGCCCCGGTACCGCTCGACCACAGAGCGGCCCAGGTCACCGAGCGCGCTGGCCAACGCGTCCACGTCACCGCGCTGACCGCTGACGCGCAGCACCCGTACCCGGTCCTCGTGCAACGACCGGGCCAGCCTCGCGGCGCTGTCCCACCCCTCGTCACGCAACGCCCGGGCCCCGTCCAACGCCCGGCGGAAGTCACCCCGACGGGCCAGCAGCACCGCAAGATAGAGCACCTGGAACAGGCTCGCCGGGTTGTTGGTCACCCGAAAGCCGTACTGCTCGGCGAAGCCCCGCCCGCTACCGGCGAGCCGGCGCGCCAGGCGCTTCCGGTCCTCGACCGGGGTGATCAGAGTGGTCGGCATGTCGACGACTACCCGCGCGACAGTGGGTCACACGGGCCGCGATGTGCTGGCGCCCGTGCAGGCTCGGGCCTGCGTGTGGCCCTGGCGTGGGCGCCCTGGCGTGGTGTCAGCCGTGCAGGCCGCCGGTGCGGTCGCGGGCCTTGAGACGGGTCGTGGGCAGGGCGGGCGCCGGCAGCGGAGGCGCCGAGTCGTCGGCGACCACCCCGAATCGTCGGTCCCCCGCCATCCAGTCCTCCCGGGCGGCGGCGATCTCCTCGTGGGAGCGGCCCACGAAGTTCCACCACATCACCAGCGGCTCCTCGAACGGCGTACCGCCCAGCAGCAACAACCTCGCCCCGGCCCCACCGCGCACGGTCAGCTCGCGGCGGCTCGAGCCCAGATAGAGCAACGCCCCCGGCTCGAACCCGACCCCGGCGGCCTCCGCCGACCCGGACATCGCCAGCAACGCGTACTCGAAATCGGGCCGCAGCGACAGCGTCGTCGGCGCCTCGCCACCCAACTCGACCTGCACACCCACCAGCGGGGTGTGCACCACCGCCGGTGACCGATGCCCGCCGAACTCGCCGACCAGCAGGGTGCAGTCCAGATCGCCGTCCCGCCAGCGCGGCAGGTCCGCGTGGTGCGCGAAGTCCGCCGCCCCGGCCCGCGCGGGGTCCGGCAGAGCCACCCAGAGCTGCACGCCGTGCATCACCGGCGGGTGGACGGCCGGCGACCGCTCCGAGTGGGCGATCCCGTTACCGGAAGTCATCACGTTGAGCTGACCGGGCCGGATCGGCTGCACGTTGCCGAGGCTGTCCCGGTGCAGGATCTCCCCTTCCAGCAACCAGGTCACCGTCTGCAGACCGGTGTGCGGGTGCGGCGGCACCTCCATGCCAGGCCGCTGCTCCACATCGTCCGGGCCGAAATGGTCGACGAAGCACCACGCGCCAACCATCCGGCGGGGACGCTGCGGCAGCAGTCGCCGCACCGTGGTGTACCGACCCAACGGCACGTCGTGGCCGGGCAGCAGCACGCTGCCGGGATCAACGTCGGCCACACCAGGTGGTCGGGTCTGCGCCAGCATCGATTCAGTACGCTCCACCGCCCGACTGTACGCTCACGCCCGCCCACGACCGCGGCGCTTCCAGCAGGGCGGGTGGGGTCCGCCGGGTTGGCTCAGCGGCTTGTTGCACAGCGGGTTGGGCGCAGGGGGTTGGGTGCAGGGGGTTGGGTGCAGCGGGGTGGGGTTGGGCTCAGCGGCTGCTGGCTCAGCGGTTGCTGGCTTACCGGTTGGCGGACACGGTCACGGTGTTGGCGCCCGCGACCAGATCCAGGAACAACCGCGCGGCCGAGCGGTCCCAGCCCGGCGTACTCAACACCGCACCCGCCGCCACCCCATCCCAGCGGTCATCGCGTACCACAACCGAGCCGGCGCCAGCTCCCACGCGGACCCGCACCGGCGGCTCCCCGGCGGCCCGGATGTCGAGCTGGCTGGTCCCACCGATGAGTCGTACGGTCATGATGCTGGTGCTGTCCGGGTCGCTCGCGTTGCCGGTGCTGGTGGCGGTGATCGGTGGCAGCAGGATCTCGGTGCGCGACGACCCGCCGGCGAGTTCCACTCCCAGCAGCCGGGCTCGGGTCAGATCCAGCACCTGACTGCTCACCCCGCCGACGAGCTGAAGACGCCAGGCGACCCGCTCGTTGAGCGCCACCCGCAGGCTGCGCGTCGCGGAAGCCCCTGACTTCACGACCTCAAGCCGGACGGTCTCCCCGACCACAGTCGGTCGACCCAGCACACCCGAACCTGCCGGGCTGCTGATCCGGTACAGGTCATCCCCCAGATCAGCCACCCCCAGCTCGAACGAGGACAGCCCGTCCGCGAGCACGAAGGTGCCCTTCTGGCGGCCCGCCAGCGGCGCGGTCAGCAACTCCCCGCCAGCGGCACCCGGTCGGCCGTCAGCCGCGTCCGGGTCGGCACCTCCGGGACGGCCGGCGTCACCGGGCCAGGTGCCGTCCGGTCGCGTGCCGTCCGGTCGCGTGCCGTCCGGTCGCGTGCCGTCCGGTCGCGTGCCGTCCGGTCGCGTGCCGTCGGGTGCGCCGGAGTAGGTCATGCCGAGGCGGTCAGGGTCGGCGACGATCACAGCCACGGCGGCCGCGCCAAGGACAAGCACGACGGCTGCGGCAGCCACCAACAGGCGAACCCCGGTGGACCAGCGCCCTGGTGTGGCGTCGTCGGCAGGTTCCGGCGGTGACTCCGGTTCGCGATCCGTGCCGTACCCCACCGCGGCCATTCCCTGTCCCTCCGCCGGTCCCCCGTCGGGAGGTACGTACCCCTCCGCCGATCGGATCACTCCGCGCCGATCACGGCACTCCGCCGCGTCGCCAACGCGAGATCTTGGACAGTTTCCGTTAGCGGGGCAACCACCGGTTGAGCCCGCCCGGCTAACGGAAAGTGTCCAAGATCTGCCGGGCCTGGTTGTCGGTGTTCTTGTGGTTGTGCGGGATATGCCGCTGGCCGGCACCCCGGGTGGGGGTGCCGGCCAGCTGTGCTGTGCGGTGTGTGTGTTGGCGGGTCAGCTGTTCCAGTACTGGCCGACCAGGTCGGTGGCCTGCTGCTCCCACTGGGCGTACGCGTCCGGGTAAGCCGACACCTGGACGGTCTGCGCGGCGTCAGTCAGCGCCATGTCCTGCCACCCGTCAACCTGCTTGAGGCCCTTGAGGAACGCGGTCGTCGAGTAGGCCGGGTCGGTGATCTGCTCCGGCGTACCCCAACCACTGGTCGGGCGCTGCTGGAACAGGCCCAGCGAGTCATGGTCATTGGCGTCGCCGAGGTGGCCCAGGTTTTCCAGCTTCGACTCCTGCAGGCTCGTCGCGATCGAGATCACCGCGGCGCGCTCGGGCAGGCCGGCCTTCTTCGTCGCGGCGATGATCGCCTTGACGTTCGCCGTCTGCTCATCATTCAACGTGATGTGGGACTGCTCGCCCTGGGGCTTCGGGGCGGCCGACTGCACCGCCACCGCCACCGGCTTGCCATCCACGGCCGGGCTGGCAGCGTGGGCGGCGATCGGGCCGGCGAAGACACCACCGGCGAACGCGAGACCAGCAACAGACAGCATGCTCTTACGGAAGATCGTGTTCATGGGGGTAGCTCCTTCGGGGGTAGGAACACCCGCACCGCCAAGGGGGGTCGGCGACGCAAGGGTGTGAGCACCTCGTCCGGCGCTGCATCAAAATCAAGGGAAAAGTCTTAGGGGAGATCGGCACCGTCAAGCGGGGGGCTTGCGGGGGCCGGGTCGGCTGCCTGCGAGCGGGGCTCGGGCGCCGGGTTCATGTGTAACGACCGGGGGTCGGGGGTCATTCCCCGGTGGGCCCACCCGTCGACGTCCGCTCGGGTGAAGCGGTGCTCGGGTGGTCGCTCGTGGGGACTGCAACGACCGGGGACCCGGGGTCATTCCCGGGGGCGGGCCATCCCGTCGCACCCGTTGGAGCGGGGTGCTGGGAGGCTTCAACGATGCGGACCGGGTCGGCATTCCAACCCCGCTACCAGCTGTTCCAACCCCGGTTGGGCGGGGCGGTGAGGCGGTGGTCCTGCGATCGTCAGAGTGTGTAACGACCCCGCCCCGGCCATCATTCCGACCCACCGGTGCGACCGCTCACAGGCCAAACGCCCCGAAGGCCGCAACCCTCGTGGCGCGGTGCTCGGCGCACCCGACACAAATACCTATAACGGACAGACGCCCCTACGCGTCGAACATGACTGGGCCCCAGGGCCACCCGATTGACCTTGATCGACTCGGCTTTCTGAAAATCGGGGCATCTGAGACGGCATGACACCCCGACTTCGTGAAAGCCGAGTCGATCACCACGAACGAGTGCCACTCAGCCCGTGAGGCGGGAGCGCACCTTCGCGGCGCAGGCGTCCAGGACCGTCTGCGCGTCAAGCCCCAGGCTCTCGATGGCCACCAACGCCGTGAAGGCGACGTCGGCCAACTCTGCCGCGACATCGTCGCGCGTGTGGGTGACACCTTTGCGCGGATTCTGCCCGAGCAGACCGATCCAGGCGGCCGACGCCTCCCCCGCCTCCTCGGTCAACTTGAGGATGCGGCAGGTCATTTCGGTTTGCCCGGCCCCGTTCGCCGCGTCCAACCAGCTACGCGACGCGCGGGCCGCCTCCCAGATCGACTCGTCCACGGCGACCAGTCAACCCGACCGACTCCCCGACCCGCGCGACCGGGTACGGCGAACGACAGACGCCTGGCAAAGAATGGATCGCCGCCCGGAACACGAGGGCGGACGCCGACGAGGGCGGACGCCGACAAGAGCGCCGCCCCGGCACGACGAGGCGGAACACGAGGGCAGCCGCCGACGAGAGCGCCGGGCATGGGGAGCGCCCCGGGCTGATCGGCCGGACAGTCGTGCTTGACCGGCCGATCAGCGTAGCCATTGACACTGTTCGACGGCGGTCCTAGGTTCAGGACGCTACCGGCCGGTAGGCAACCGTCCCGCCTGGTCGCCCCCGGGCGACGTCCGTCCGATGGGGAGCATCGATGCTGTCCACACCCGTTCGTACCCTTCGCCGGCTGCTCGCCGCCACCGCGACGCTGACCCTGGCGGTCGGTCTGGCCGGCGCCGCGCCGGCCAGCGCCACCGGTCGCGACCCGAAAGGCGGCGAGCCGCTGCCCGGGTACACCATCGAGAATCCGCCGCTGGCTCCGCTGGTCGTGGGCGGCAAGCCGACGACGGTACGTCAGGGCGTGCACCGCCACGCCGGGTACATCATCGAGGTCCCCGCCCGGTGGAACGGTGACCTGGTTCTGTGGGCGCACGGCTACCGGGGCCAGGGCACGGTGCTGTCACCGGAGCAGCCGGGCTTCGGGCTGCGCCAGCGACTGCTGGAGCAGGGGTACGCGTGGGCGTCGTCGTCGTACGACAGCAACGGCTTCAACATCCGGTCGGGGGTGCTGGGCACCAAGGATCTCGCCGACCACTTCGGGCGGACGGTCCGCCGGCCGCAGCACACCTACATCGCAGGGGTGTCGATGGGCGGATACGTCATCGGGCGTTCGCTGGAGCGGTATCCCGGCTACTACGACGGGGCGCTGCCGATGTGCGGAGTGCTCGGCGATCAGACGCTGCTGGACTTCTACCTGGACTACAACCTGGTCGCGCAGGCGCTCGCCGAGGTGCCGGCCTATCCCACCCCGGCCGACTACCTGACCAACGCGGTGCCCCGCATCCAGGTGGCGCTCGGTCTGGCCGGGTTGACTCCCACCGGGCCGGACACCACCACCGAGCGGGGCAGGCAACTGCGGGCGATCACGGTGAACCGTTCGGGCGGGCCGCGTCCGGGAGCCGACGCCGCGTTCGCGGTGTGGAAGGACTTCCTCTTCTCGATCAGCGTGCCCACCGGCAGCGGCAACTCCCCCGCCCAGCGGCCCGGTCAGCTGTCCACCAACCTGCTCACCCGGTACGTCCCGAACAGCCCGGTGAACGTCAACGCCACAGTGCAGCGGGTCGCCCCGGAGAACGTGGTGCAGCGGCTCCTGCCGACGCTGACCGAGGTGCCGCGGATCGCTGGTCGGCCCACCGCGCCGGTGCTCAGCCTGCACGGCCTCGGTGACATGTTCGTCCCGTTCAGCATGGAGCAGGCGTACGCCAGTGACGTGGCGCGCAACGGTCGCAGCAAGCTGGTGGTCCAGCGTGCCATCCGAGCCACGCAGCACTGCGAGTTCAGCCCGGCGGAGGCGGGCGCCGCCTGGGACGACCTGACGTCCTGGGTACGCACCGGCAAGCGCCCCGCCGGCGACACCGTGACCGACCCGGCGGTGGTGGCCCGGCCGGACTACGGCTGCCGGTTCAGTGACCGGGACGCGTACGCCGCGGGCGTCGGCACCCGGCGCCTCTACGCAGCCTGCTGAGCAGTCGACCAGCACGAAAACAGCACGACACAAGCCAGCACGACACCGAGCAGCACAAAACCGGCCGGCTCCCGTGAAGGGGAGCCGGCCGGCGTCGTGTGCGGGTGTCACCACATCTGCTGGACGATGTCCGCCGCCTGCTCCTCCCACTGCGCGTACGCGTAGGGGAAGGCCGAGACCTGGACGGTCTGCGCGGCGGTGGTCAGCGGCAGGTCCTGCCAGCCGCCGACGTTCTTGAGCGCGGTGAAGAACGCTGTGGCGGAGTACTCCGGGTCGGTGATCTGGTCGGGCGTGCCCCAACCGGACGACGGGCGCTGCTGGAACAGGCCCTGCGAGTCGTGGTCGTTGTAGGCGCCGAGGTGGCCGAGGTTGTACAGCTTCGACTCCTGCAGCGAGGTGGCGACGCCGATCACCGCGCCCCGGTCACCGACGCCGGTCTTCTTGGCGGCGTCGACGATCGCCCGGGCGTTGGCCAGTTGTGCGTCGTCGAGCGGTACCCGCGACTGGGCACCCTCGATGCCGTGCGGGATCAGTTGGTCGCGGCTGGGCTTGCCCGCCGGCGGCTTGCCGGTGGCGGAGCCGGTGGTGAGGCCCGACTCGACGGGCTGGTCGTCCTGGCGGGCCTGGGTGGCTGCCTTGCCGGTGGCGCGGTCGATGGCGGCGACGGCGCCCTGGTGCGGTCCGGAGGTGACCGGTGCGGCGACCGCGGTCGGCGCGAGGGCCAGACCACCGAGAGCGGCCACACCCGCCACGCTCAGCGCGGTCTTGCGGTACGAGTCCTTAGCGATGGCGGGGAGCCATCGAGTGAAGTCGACCTTCACGATGGTTGCCCTTTCGATCGTGCGGAGCGCTCCGGGGTGAACACTCCTCGGGAGATGACCGCGGAAAAGGGTTTGGGCTCCGGCGGTACGGGGGACACAACCAGGTTCACGTGTCGGTCATTCCGGAAATGCCGGGGCCTGGGTGAGGTGCGGTCCCGGTCACCTGGGGAAATGGGACGGTCGACGACAGCGGCCGAACGTCGGCGGGAAACGGACGATCGGCGCAGACGTGACGAGCCGGCAGATCAGGTGCCGTACGGCGTGCCGAAACGGACCAGCACGTGCCAGAGCTGCTTGAGGTGCTGAAGGGTGTCCGCGATCGGGCCGCGATCCGCCCAGCGGTGCGGTTCGGCGACCACCGAGGCCGCCGCGCGACCGATCAGCGCCGCGTCCACCGGGTCGCCCGACCGGGCGAACTCCCGGTGCACCCGGGCTGCCAGCACGGGGATCGCCGGGCCCCGGAACTCCGCGTCGACCTGGTCGACGGCCAGCACGAAGCCGGGGTGCCATCGCAACGGGAAACCAAACCGCGCCGCGATCGATTCCAGGGTCGCGCCGGTCGGGGTGCCGGCGAAGGACGGGTCGACCACCAACTCCTCGACGTCGTCCGCGAGGTCGAGCGTGCCGTGGACCTGGGCCTCCACGTAGTCGTCGAGCGCGCGACCGACCGCGCCCGGGGTGGTCGGCACCCCCTTGGCTCGCGACTGCGGGGCTCGCAAGCCCGGCTCACTTCTCGCGCTCGGCTGGTCCAGCAACGTCCGCGCCAGCGCGGCGACGCCCGTCCCGGCACGGCCCAGGCATTCGCCGGTGGCGGCGACGCTGGCCAGGAGCCCGGCGAGGACCGCCTCGAACGCGTCGGCCGTGCCCACCACCTCCGGGCTGAGGTGGCTGTCGCCGAGGCAGAAGGTCGCCCGGCTCAGCACCGCTGGGCGCAGCCGCAGGTGGCAGGAACCGAAGCGGGGGCAGGCGCCGTCCGCGTGGTCGAGCAGGTTCAGGCCGCCGTACGTGGGCCGCTGCGCCAGCGTCACGCCGGGCCGCTGGTACGCGCCGCCGAACATCCGGTGCTCCCAGCGGTCCCGGTCACCACCGGGATACGCGGTGAGCCCACCGTTGGAGATCCCGGTGACGAACTGGCTGCGGTAGACCCCGTCCTCGGCCAGCGCGTCGGCGACGGTCCGACCGTCGGCACACAACCGGTCGGGGTGGAAGTTGACGGTCAGCCGCCCGGACCCGATGGCCCCGAGCAGATGCTCCGGGCGGTGGCCGACGTCGGCGGTGGTGAGTTGCCGGGCGATGGTGGCCAGCGCGGCAGGACGTTCGACCACGGCCAACGACCGCACGTACGCGACGGCAGCCGTCTGCGCCGGGGTGAGAGCGGCGGCGCGCGGGCCGCGCCGCTCAGACGTCGCCGTCATGTCTGTGGTCATCGTCGTCCACCCCGGTGCCCAGCTCCTGGAAGATGGTGATGTGCAGGTCGGCCGGGGCGTCGAGGCGGGAGTTGAGCGACTGCCACGGCGTGCGGGTGGGCGGGGCGACCTCGTTGGCCCCGGCGGCGACCAACCGGGCGGTGGTCGCCTCGGCGTCGTCCACCTCGAAGGCAACCCGGATGCGGGGCGCGACCTGCCGACCCACCTCAACCTCGTCGATCATGCGCTTCTGCGCCGGGTTGGCAATCTCCAGGGTGGCGCGGCCGGCGTCCAGGATCACCACCCGGGCGTCGCCGTCGCCGCTGAACGCCGCCTCCTCCGGCATGCCGAGTGCGTCGCGGAAGAACGCGACGGCGGCGTCGTGGTCGGCGGCCTCCACCACGAGTCGCAGCTGACGGACAACGGGGGCGGGCGAGTCGGCGGCCATGTTCAAGATCCTAGCGCCGCGGCGAGGTTAGGTTGGGACCGTCCAGAGGGGAGCAACAGTGGTCGAGGCGGCGAGCGATGACACGTACCTGCTGCGACCGGTCGGGCGGGTCGCCTCGCCGCTGACCGACGCGGCGAGCGCACCGCGGCAGGGCGACGAGGGCGCGCCAAACGCGTGGCTGATCTTCGACGCGCCTGTCGAACGGGCCCTGCGCGACCTGCACGTCGGCGCGGAGCTGCTGGTGCTGACCTGGTTGGATCGCGCCCGGCGCGACGTGCTGGCGGTGCACCCGCGCGGCGACGAGAGTCGGCCGGAGACCGGGGTGTTCAGCACCCGCTCCCCGCACCGGCCCAACCCGATCGGGCTGCACCGGGTGCGGGTCCTGACGGTGGACGGCCTGCGTGTCCAGGTGGCAGACCTGGAGGCCCTCGACGGGACCCCGGTCCTGGACGTCAAGCCGGTGCTGGGCTCAGTGGCCGCGGTCCAGCCACTCCTGCAGGTGCGGCGCCTCCGCGCCGATCGTGGTGTCGTCGCCGTGACCGGTGTGCACGACCGTCTCCGCCGGAAGGGTGAGCAGGCGGGTGCGGATCGACCGGACGATGGTGTCGAAGTCGCTGTACGAGCGCCCGGTCGCACCCGGCCCTCCGGCGAAGAGCGTGTCGCCGGTGAACACCACGCCCAGGTCGGGGGCGTGGAAGCTGCACGCGCCGGGGCTGTGCCCGGGGGTGTGCAGCACCCGCAGCGTCGTGCCGCCCACCTCGATGTCCTGCCCGTCGTGCAACTCGCCGTGCGGCGGCAGGTGCGGGTGGACCATGTCCCACAGCACCCGGTCGGCGGCGTGCAGCAGCACCGGCGCACCGGTGGCCTCGGCCAACCCGGGTGCCACCCGGACGTGATCGTCGTGGGCGTGCGTCGCCAGGATCGCCCGGACCTGGCGATCACCCACCAGGGCGAGGATCGCGGCCACGTCGTGCGGCGCGTCCAGGACGACGCACTCGCGGTCGTCACCGATCACCCAGACGTTGTTGTCGACGTCGAACGTCTGCCCGTCCAGGGAGAAGGTGCCCGAGGTGACCGCGCGGTCGATCCGGGCGGTCACGGGAACACCACCACCGAGCGCAGGACGTCGCCGTGGTGCATCCGCTCGAACGCGTTCTCGACCTGGTCGAGCGCGATCTCCTCGGTGACGAACGCGTCCAGGTCGAGGCGACCCTGCAGGTACAGATCGGTGAGCATCGGGAAGTCCCGGCTGGGCAGGCAGTCGCCGTACCAGCTGGACTTCAGCGCACCGCCGCGTCCGAAGACGTCCAGCAACGGCAGCTCGATCTGCATCTGCGGGGTCGGTACGCCGACCAGCACCACGGTGCCGGCCAGGTCCCGGGCGTAGAACGCCTGCTTCCACGTCTCCGGCCGACCCACCGCGTCGATCACCACGTCGGCGCCGAAGCCGCCGGTGGCGGCCTGGATCGCCTCGACCGGGTCGGTCTCCGAGGCGTTCACTGTGTGCGTGGCACCGAACTGGCGGGCCCAGTCCAGCTTGCGGCTGTCGGTGTCCACCGCGACGATCGTCGTGGCGCCGGCGAGAACCGCACCGACGACCGCTGCGTCTCCGACACCGCCGCAGCCGATCACCGCGACCGAGTCGCCGCGGGTGACGTTGCCGGTGTTCATGGCCGCGCCCAGCCCGGCCATCACACCGCAGCCGAGCAGGCCCACGGCGGCCGGCCGGGCGGCCGGGTTGACCTTCGTGCACTGCCCGGCGTGCACCAGGGTCTTCTCGGCGAACGCCCCGATGCCCAGCGCCGGTGCGAGTTCGGTGCCGTCGGTGAGGGTCATCCGCTGGGTGGCGTTGTGGGTGTTGAAGCAGTACCAGGGGCGGCCCCGGCGGCAGGCGCGGCAGACCCCGCAGACCGCGCGCCAGTTGAGGATCACGAAGTCACCCGGGGCGACGTCGGTGACGCCCTCGCCCACCTGCTCGACGATGCCCGCCGCCTCGTGGCCGAGCAGGAACGGGTAGTCGTCGTTGATGCCACCCTCGCGGTAGTGCAGGTCGGTGTGGCAGACGCCGCAGGACTGGATCCGGACAACGGCCTCACCGGGGCCGGGATCGGGCACCACGATGGTGGTGACCTCGACCGGTGCTCCCTTGCTGCGGGAGATGACTCCCCGGACTTCCTGGCTCACTTCGCCTCCTGCTGGTGGTCTGCGGCAGGGCCGGGCGCCGGGTGGGCGAGTGTGCCACGGGCTCGGCGGTGGGCCCCCGGCGAACCTACCGCGACCACCACGGTCAGCCCACCCGGCCCGGCGGTTATCGCTGGCGGTCCGGGGTACGCGGGCCGCATTCGACCACGGCCATCGGGAGTGACCATGAAGCTCGCACACCTGCCGTTGCGGGTCAGCATCGGCGCGTACGTCCTCAACTCGGGTCTGGGCAAGCGCAACCTGGAGGGCGCCGACGCGGAGGGCATGCACGGGATGGCGGTCGCCGCCATGCCCCAGCTCGGCCAGTTCGAGCCGGCGCGCTTCGCCAAGCTGCTGTCGTACTCGGAGATCGCGCTGGGGGCCGCGCTGCTCGCGCCGTTCGTCCCGGCGCCGCTGGCCGGGCTCGGCCTGACCGCGTTCGGCGCGGGCCTGGTGCAGCTGTACCTGAAGACGCCGGGAATGCGGGAGCCCGGGAGCGTACGCCCGACCCAGCAGGGCTCGGGGCTCGCCAAGGACATCTGGCTGGTCGGCGCGGGGCTGACCCTGGTGCTGGAGGGGCTGACCCACCGCCGTCGGTGGCACCGCTGAGCCCGGCCTGAGGAGCGGCGTTGACCGTCTCCCGTTCGGTGCGGCCGTTCTACCGGCCGATGCGACCTCGTCGCCGCGACGAGCCGCACCGCGCGGCCACGCCGCTGGAACTCTTCTTCGACCTGTGTTTCGTGGTGGCGGTGGCACAGGCCGCCAGCAGCCTGCACCACGACGTCGCCGAGGGGCACCTCCGCCACGCCGTGACCAGCTACCTCATGGTGTTCTTCGCGATCTGGTGGTCGTGGGTGAACTTCACCTGGTTCGCCTCGGCCTACGACACCGACGACGACGTCTACCGGATCACCACGCTGGTGCAGATCTGCGGAGCGCTGATCCTGGCGGCCGGGGTGCCGCCCGCCTTCGCCGACGGCAACTTCACCGTCATCACCTACGGGTACGTGGTGATGCGGCTGGCCGCCGTCGTGCACTGGAGCCGCGCGGCGGCCGGCGACCCCCGGCACCGCGCGGCGGCGCGTCGCTACGCGATCGGCGTGAGCGTGGTGCAGCTCGGGTGGCTGCTGCGGCTGTTGCTGCCCGCAGAGTGGGGCATCGCGTCGTTCGTGCTGCTGGTGCTGGCCGACCTGCTGGTGCCGGCGGTAGCCGAACGCCCCGGGATGACCCCGTGGCACCCCCGGCACATCACCGAGCGGTACGGGTTGTTCACCCTCATCGTGCTCGGTGAGGCGGTCCTGGCCATCTCGATGGCGATCCAGACCGGGCTGGACGCCGGCGAGCACGACCTGTGGTCGCTCGCGGCGGCCGGCGCCGTCATCGTGTTCGCGCTCTGGTGGCTCTACTTCGACCGGCCGATCGAGGCGCCCGACCGGCTGCCGTACTCCTTGATCTGGGGTTATGGCCACTACCTGGTCTTCGGCGCGGTCGCCGCGGTCGGCGCCGGCCTGGGCGCGACGGTGGACGTCGAGCGGCACCTCGCGCACATCTCCGAGACCACCGCCGGGTACGCGGTGGCCATCCCGGTCGCGGTCTTCCTGCTCACGATCTGGGTGCTGCACGTGCGCCGGCACCAGCACGGCGCGGTGGTCGTCGCCTTCCCGGTGGTGGCGCTGCTCGCGCTGCTGGCGCCGCTCGGCCCGGCCCCGGTGTACGTGCTCGCGGCCCTGCTGGTCGCCCTCGTGACGCTGACCGTGCTGCTGCGCGGCCGCGACCTCGGACCCGCAGCGACGGTGTCCGACCCGGCCTGACCCGACGCCGCGCGGAATCCGGTGCCCGACCTACCGGACCGGCGTCGGTTGCGACGGCCGGAAAGTGGGCAGAATTGCGGCATGTATCGCCGCCGATGGTTGCTGGCCGACCAGCTCGGGCCACACTTCCTCGACGACCCCGATCAGCCGGTGCTGCTGGTGGAGATCCGAGAGCTGTTCCGCCGACGGCCGATGCACCGGCAGAAGGCTCATCTGATCCTGTCCGCGCTGCGCCACCGGGCGGCCGAGCTGGGCGACCGGGCGCTGCTGCTGCGGACCGGCACGTTCCGTGAGGCGCTGGCGCAGGTCGCCGAGCCGGTGGAGGTGTGTCATCCGCACTCCCGGGCGGCCCTGCGTTTCGCCCGTTCGGTGCCGGAGCTGACAGTGCTGCCACCTCGTGGGTTCATCACCAGCCGGGCCGACTTCGCCGGCTGGGCGGACCGCCCCCGGCGCGGCCCGCTGCGGGTGGCCGACTTCTACCGGTACGCGAAGCGGCGGCACGACATCCTGACCGCGCCGGCCGCAGCGGCCGGGCCGGGGCGTCGAGCCCGCGCCGAGGGGCGGGACGCGTCGGCGGTGTCGCCGCCGCCCCCACCGATCGTCGAGGACGACATCGACGCCGAGGTCCGCCGCGACCTGGACCGCTGGGCGGCCGACGGGGTGCGGTTCGTCGGCCGGGACGGCCCCCGGCGGCACCCGGCCACCCATGCCGAGGCGCAGGCCCGGCTGGCGCACTTCCTGACCCACCGGCTACCGGTGTACGGCCGCTACGCCGACGTGATGAGCGGCGACGACCCGGTGTTCGCGCACTCGGTGCTGTCGTCCTCGTTCAACCTCGGGTTGCTCCACCCGGAGCCGGCCGTGCGGGCCGCCGAGCAGGCGTGGCGGGACGGGACGGCCCCGCGGACGGCGGTGGACACCTTCGTCCGGGGGTTGCTCGGCTGGCGGGAGTTCCTCTGGCAGCTGTACTGGTACTTCGAGCCGCGTTTCCGGGGGGCGAACTGGCTGGCCGCGACCGAGCCCCTGCCGGAGTGGTTCGCCGAGTTGGACGCCGACGCCGTGGAGGCCCGCTGTCTGGCGGACGTCCTCGGCGGCGTCCGGGACCGGGCGTGGACCCACCACACGCCCCGACTGATGGTGCTGGGCAACTACGCGTTGCAGCGCGGCTGGCGGCCGACCGAGCTGGCGGACTGGTTCCAGCGCTGCTTCGTGGACGGCACCGACTGGGTGATGAACGCGACGGTGATCGGCATGAGCCAGTACGCCGACCTCGCCCGGTTGGACACCCGCCCGTACGCGGTGGACGGCACCGACATCGACGAGATCAGCGACTACTGTGCCGGCTGCCGGTACGCACCGGAGCAGGCGCTCGGCGAGCTGGCGTGCCCGTACACCGGGGGTTTCGAGAGTTTCCTGCACCGCAACCGGGGTCGGTTGGTGGGCGACCCGCGGCTCGCCGCCGAGCTGGCCCGCCGCGACGAGCCGGAGCACCGCGAGGCGGTGCTGGCCCAGGAGGAGAAGCGGGGCAGCACACCCCCGTGACCGGGACGCCGGTCACGCCACCTCACGGGCCGGGTCGACAGCGGCGTCGCCGGGGCGTTGCGCGGGTACGCCGGGGGTCGGCGGCGCCGGACGGACGACGCCCCGGTTCAGACCGGTGACCAGAAGCCGGTTGTACGAGGCCGGCAGGACCCGGGCCAGCAGGTCGGGCAGCTTCGCCGACCAGCCGATCAGCACCCGGCCCCGACGCCGCTCGACGCCGCGCAGGATCACCTCGGCGGCCCGCTCCGGCGAGATGGTGAGCAGCTTCTCGAACTGCGCCCGGCCGGCCGCGTACTCCTCGTGTGAGACGCCGCTGCCGATCCGGGCGTTCTCGGTGATGCGGGTGCGGATCCCGCCGGGGTGCACCGACGTCACCCCGATGCCGTCGTCGACCAGCTCGTGGCGCAGCGCCTCGGTGAAACCGCGCACCGCGAACTTGCTCGCCGAGTATGCGGTCTGCCCGGCCGGCGCGATCAGCCCGAACAGGCTGGAGATGTTGACCAGGTGCGCGCCCGGCTCCGCCTTGAGGGTGGGCAGCAGCGCGTGGGTCAGCTGCACGACGGCCCGGAAGTTGACGTCGATCACCCAGCTGAACTCGTCGAACGTCACCTGGTCGAACCGGCCACCGAGGCCGACGCCGGCATTGTTCACCAGCAGTCGGACGCGCGGGTGCCGCTGACCGATCTCCGCGGCCACCTGGGCGGTAGCCGTCACGTCGGCGAGATCCACCAGGTACGTGTGCACCTGGCGGCCCGGGTGGTCGAGACGGATCGCGGCGGTGACCGCCTCCAGCCGCTCGGCGTCACGGTCCAGCAGGACCAGATCACTGCCCCGGCGGGCCAGCGCGTGCGCCAGCGCCGCGCCGATGCCGCTGGCCGCACCGGTGACCACGGCCGTGGCGCCGGCGAAGTCGAACCTCTGCACGATGGGTGCTCCTCTCCGGGCGGTTACCTACGAGCAGACGGACTGGTCGGGACGGGACGCTGGACCCCGACGGGTGTGGCCACCTCGCCGGCCCGGGTGAAGCGCACACCCTCGTCGGTGAGCCGGCCGTGCCGCATCAACAGCACGTCACGGGCGTAGTTCTGGTGCAACCGCCACGGCGCGGCCGCACCCTGCTTGGGCAGGGCGTCGACAGCGCGCAGCACGTAGGAGGAGCGCAGGTCGATCAGCGGCACCCGCCGCGCGTCGGGCGGCGGGAGCGGGGTGACGACCTGCTGGCCGGTGCGGTCCAGGTGCCGCAGCAGCCGGCAGACGTACCCGGCGACCAGGTCGGCCTTGAGCGTCCACGACGCGTTCGTGTAGCCGATGGTCAGGGCGAAGTTCGGCACGCCGGAGAGCATCATGCCCTTGTAGGCGACGCTGTTCGCCAGGTCGACGTCGACGCCGTCCACGCGCACTGTCAGACCACCGAGGGCCAGCAGGTTGAGCCCGGTCGCGGTGACCACGATGTCGGCGGGCAGCTCGTCGCCGGAGGTCAGCCGCACGCCGTGCGCGGTGAAGGTGTCGATGGTGTCGGTGACCACCGACGCCCTGCCCTGCGCGACGGCCGTGAACAGGTCGCCGTCGGGTGCCACGCAGAGCCGCTGGTCCCACGGGTCGTAACGGGGCGAGAAGTGCCTGTCGACGTCGTACCCGACCGGGAGCCGGCCCTTCGCGGCCCGGCGCAGCACCCGCTTCACCAGCCCCGGCGCTCGCCGGCTGAGCTGGAAGTTGACGGTGGACAGCAGCACGTTCTTCCACCGCACCACCGGATACGCGGCCTTCGCCGGCAGCCGGCGTCGCAGCGCGTCGGCCAGCCGGTCACGCGAGGGCAGCGCCATGACGTACGTGGGTGAGCGCTGGAGCATCGTCACGTGGGCGGCCCGCTCCGCCATGGCCGGCACCAGGGTCACCGCCGTAGCGCCGCTGCCGATCACCACCACCCGCTTGCCGGCGTGGTCGAGATCGTCGGGCCAGTGCTGTGGGTGCACCACCTGCCCGGCGTACGCGTCGAGACCGGGCAGCGCCGGGGTGTAACCCTCGTCGTAGCGGTAGTAGCCGGTGCAGGCGAACAGGAACGAGCAGGTCAGCACCACGGTTTCGGCGGTGTCGGTGCGCTGGGCGTGCACCGTCCAGCGGGCGGCGGTGCTGTCCCAGTCGGCGCGCAGCACCCGGTGCCGGAAGCGGATGTGCCGCTGCACGTCGTACTCCCGGGCGGTCTCCCGCACGTACTCCCGGATGGTCGTGCCGTCGGCGATGGCCTTCGGGGCGGTCCACGGCTTGAACGAGTAGCCGAGGGTGAACATGTCCGAGTCCGAGCGGATGCCCGGGTAGCGGAACAGGTCCCAGGTGCCGCCGACGGCGTCGCGCGCCTCCAGCACCGCGTACGTCTTGTCGGGGCAGTCACGACGAAGGTGGCAGGCGGCCCCGATGCCGGACAGGCCGGCACCGATGATCAGCACGTCGACGTGGTCGGAGGCCAAGGCGTTCCTCCATCCGGGGCGGTGGACGGACACTAACACCGCGACCACCGCCCCACCATCGTCCTGCGTCAGTCCCCCACCCGGGTGGACGTCATGATCCAGTTGGTCTCCCAGGTCTGCTCGCCGTCGACGGAGAACGCCTGCTCCCAGCGGGCCGTGGTCGCGCTGATGTCCGACCAGATGAACCGGCACCGCACCGGTCGGCCCTCGTGCTGGTCGTCGGCGTAGAAGCGGCCCACCCCGTCGACGAAGCGGCCCACCATCGGCGGCAGCCCCAGCACGCCGTCAACGCTGCTCATCCAGTAGATCGACCACTCCTGCCGGGCCGGGTCGAAGATCCGGACCGTGGCGCCAGCGGAGCCCTTGGTCGGGAAGGTGATCTCGTCGAAGTTGCCGCCACCACCGAAGAAGCTGTGCGCGACCGACACCCCCGGAAACTCCTCCCACTCGTCGGAGCCCACCAGCCGCTCGCGCAGCCGCCGGTTCACCACGTTCCAGGTGCCCACATAGAAGTCGAAGTCGCCCATCAGCGGCCCACCGGCCCTTCCGCTCGCGTGTCACGCAGATAACCGATCAGATTCGGGCTCTCCGGCGTCAGCATGTGCCGGACCCAGGCGGCCCGCTCGTGCTCCAGCACCGCCAACTCCCAGACGCAGCCCACCGCCGGGCGGCGTAGGTGGACGAAGTGTGCCGGGTCGTCGTCGGGACAGTCCAGCGCCGGCTGCCCGGCCGCGGCGACGCGGACCTCCACCGCGTTGTCCCACACCCAGGTGTACGCCAGCAGGTAGGCGCCGGTGTCCGCGCCCCGGTGCAGCACCACCCACCCGGCGGCCGGGGTGCCGTCGTCGACGACGTCGGCCAGCAACGCCGGCAACAGGTCGTACGCGGCCTTCTCCACCTCCGGCTCGATCGGCCGCTCCGGCTGGTCGACGTGGTAGCGCTTCAGTTGTCGACCGTCCACCGTGATCGGTCCCGGTGTTGTCAGATCCTTGTCGCGAAAAGCCATGCCGGCACCGTACGAGCGCTCCCCTGACAGCTAGTGTCAGTGAAGTGCGGGCCAGTCGACTCCTTTCCGTCCTGCTGCTGCTGCAGTCACACGGTCGGTTGACCGCCGCGCAGCTCGCCGACCGGTTGGCCGTGTCCCCCCGCACCATCTACCGCGACGTGGAGTCGCTGCACGCCGCCGGCATCCCGCTCTACGGAGAGGCCGGGCACGCCGGCGGCTACCAACTGGTCGACGGCTGGCGGACCCGCCTGACCGGGCTGACCGCCGACGAGGCCGACCGGCTCTTCCTGGCTGGGCTACCCGGCCCCGCCGACGAGCTGGGCTACGGCGACGTGGTCGCCGCGCTGCAACTCAAGCTGCACGCCGCCCTCCCCGCACCGCTGCGCGACCGGGCCGCCCGACTCCAGCAACGCTTCCACCTGGACACCCCCGGCTGGTACGCCGACGGCGACGCCTCCCCCGAGCTGGCCCGCACGGCCGAGGCGGTCTGGCGGCAGCACCGCGTCGAGGTGCGCTACCGCGGCTGGAACGGTGAGGTGACCCGGGTGCTGGAGCCGTACGGCCTGGTGCTCAAGGGTGGCCGGTGGTATGTGGTGGCCGACCAGCCCGGCCGGGGCTCGCCTGCGACGTACCGGGTCAACCAGATCCTCGCGCTGACCCCCCTGGCGCAGGAGTTCGACCGACCCGCCGACTTCGACCTGCCGGCCTGGTGGCGGGCGCACGTGGTGCGGTTCCGCGCCCAGCTGCACCGCGACGAGGCAACCGTCCGGCTCTCCCCCGCCGGTCGCCAGCGCTTGCGGGAGATCGGCAGCGATCCGGTGGTGACCGCGGTGGACGCCAGCGCCGGGCCGCCGGACGCACGTGGCTGGGTGACCGCGGTGCTGCCGATCGAGTCGCTCACCCATGCCCACGGTGACCTGCTGCGCCTGGGCGCCGACGTCGAGGTGCTGACCCCGGTGGCGCTCCGCGAGCGTCTGGCCGCCACGGCGGCCGGGCTCGCCGCGCTCTACGGGCCCGACTGAGAAGCTCCGCCATCTCCACAGTGGAGGTGGTGAGGACATCGATTGTCGGCACGATGTGCCACCCTGGGGACGTTCGCCCAGCGGTCACCGGAGGTGAGGGCCACGTTACGGCTACGCGCACTGGTCGCCGTCCCCGGCACCGGGCCGGTGACCCTCGACGTCCCCGCCGGCACCCTCGCCGCCCTGGTCGCGCCGCCCCGGTTCGGCACGGCGGTCGCCCGGGTGCTGGCCGGGCTCGCCGCCCCGGTGACCGGTCGCATCATGGTCGGCGACCGGGACGTCACCACCCTGCCGCCGCCGCGCCGGCAGATCGGCTACGTGCCCGCCGGTGGCGCGCTGCTTCCCCAGCTCACCGTGCGCCGCAACATCGAGTACGGCCAGCGCAAACGCGAACGGGTGCACGAGGTGGCCGACGACTGGACGGCCACCGTTGTCGACCGTCTCGAGCTGGCGTTCTCACTCACCCTGCTGCCGCACCAGATCAACGCCGCCCAGCGGTTCCGGGTGGCGCTCGCCCGGGCGGCGGCCTGCCTGCCCGAGGTGCTCGTCATCGACCTGCCGGCCGGGTCGGCGGGCGACAGCGCCCTCGGTGACCTGATGCCTCGACTCTCCCCACCGGCCTCCCCCGGGGTGGCGGTGCTGGTCTGCACCGCCGACCCGGCCACCCTCGCCGAGATCCCGGTGCGCCACGAGCTGGTCACCGAGCCGAGCGAGGCCACCCCATGACGCCGACCGTCCGACTGGGTCGCCGTACGCTGCTGCGGGCCGCCGCCGCGGGTGCCGCGGCCCTGGCCGCCGGCTGCTCCGGCGGGACCCGGTCGGTGCAGGTCGCGGTCGTCTGGAGCACCAGCGAGCTGGACCGGTTCCGCGAGGTCGTCGCCGACTACCCCGGCGACGTGCAGGTGGTCAGCGCCGGCAACGACATCGACGCGTTCCTGCGGGCCCGGCACCTCGCCGGCACCAGCCCGGACGTGGCGATCCTGCCGCGCCCCGGCCTGGTCACCGAGTACGCCCAGCGCGGCTGGCTGAGCCCGGTGCGCCCGTCCACGGAGTACGCCGTGCCCGACGCGCTGGGCGAGCTGCTGACCGCCGAGGGCCGGCGCTACGGCGTCTGGGTGAAGGCGGCGCACAAGTCGCTCGTCTGGCACCTGCCGTCCGTGCTGTCCGAGCAGCCGGCCAACTGGGACGAGCTGGTCGCGCTCACCCGCCGGCTCGGCGGGGCCGCACGGCGCGACGGCGGCCCGGCGCCCCTGGCCATCGGCGCGGCGGACGGGTGGGTGCTGACCGACTGGTTCGAGAACGTGCTGGCCGACGTGGCGCCCGAGAGCTACAACATCCTCGCCCGGCCGGACGCCGACTGGCAGGCCAGGCCGGTGCGCGACGCCCTGGGTCGGCTCGCCGAGCTGTGGAGCGTCGACGGCGCGTTCCTCGGCGGCGGGCGTCGGGCCCTGCTCACCCAGTACGAGGAGTCGGTGATCCAGGTGGTGCACACCCGGCGTGCGGTGATGCTCTTCGGGGCCGACTTCACCGCCGACGTCGTCGGCCCGTTCCAGCGGGGCCCGGAGGCACCGACCACGTTCCCGTTCCCGGGGGCCCGGCCGGGCGGCGGCCCACTGATCGTCGGCGGGGACGCCGCGGTGGCGTTCACCGGCGCCCAGGGCGGGGTCGAGCTGGTCGAGTGGCTCACCAGGGCCGGCTCGTTCGGGCCGTGGCTGCGCGCCGGCGGCTATCTCTCGCCCAACACCAACGTCCCGATCAGCAGCTACACCGACCCGGTCGGCCAGCAGTTGGCCCGGGAGATGCAGGCACCCGGCACGTTGCGTTTCGACCTCTCCGACCAGCTGCGCGGCGCGTTCACCGGCTCGGACGGGGTCGGCATCTGGCGGATCATGCAGGGCTTCTTCGCCGACGTCACCGACGGCGTCGGCGCCGACGAGGCGATCCGACGCGCCACCGGTCAGCTCGCTCTGGCGGCCCGCAGCGCGGGTGGCGGCCGATGAGCCAGGTGCGGGTCCTCGGCGAGCTGGCGGTGCTCGACGACGTCGGGCCGCCCCGGCGCGGCCGGGCCTATCCGGCGGCGGGGGCGACCTCCGCACTGTTGCTGCCGGCCGCGGTGCTGCTCGGTGGGCTCGTGCTCTGGCCGGTGCTGCGGACCATGCACGCCAGCGTCACCACCGATGGCCGCTGGGTCGGCGCGGAACACTTCCGCACCGCGCTCGCCGCCCCGGGCACCGGCGCGGTGGTCGGCCGGACGGTCCTCTGGGCACTGCTGGTGCCGGCGGTCGTGACGGCACTGGGCTATCTGCTCGCCGCCGCCTCCCGCCGCTCACAGGAGGGCGGGCTGGTCCGGTTGATCCTCCTGGTGCCGGTGGCGTTGCCGCTGGTCGTCACCGGGGTCACCTTCCGGCTGATGTACGACCCGGACCCGCGCCGGGGGCTGGCCACCCTGGTCGCGGCCAGGCTGACCGGCCGCTCGTACGACGACGCGCCGCAGCTGCTCGGGCCGGGGCTGGTCACCGTGGCGTTGATGTCGGCGTTCGTCTGGGCCTGGGTGGGTTTGGCCGTGCTGGTCTTCCGGTCCGCGCTGGACGCGGTGCCGTCGAGTCTCGCCGACGCGGTCCGCGCCTACGGCGGGGGGCGTCGGCATGTCCTGTGGGACGCGCAGTGGCGGCCACTGCTGCTGCGCACGACCGCTGTGGTGTTCGCGTTGGTGGCGGTCGGCACCAGCCGCACGTTCGACCTGATCCTGGTGATGACGCCCGGCTCGGTCCGGGACGAGGCCTCCGTGCTCGCGCTGCGGATCTGGCAGACGTCGGGCGGCACCACGACCGGCGACGGCGCGGCGCTCGGAGTGGTGTGGCTGGTGGCTGTCGTCGGCGGGATCATGGTGGCCGCGCTCTTCGTCCGACAGGCCTGGCCCCCGCCGCGCGCCGAGGCGGCCCCGGAGCCGGGCCCCGTCGCCCCGCCCCGGCGGGTGTTCCGGCTGCTCGCGGCGGGCGCGGCGATCGCCTGGCTGGTGCCGCTGGGGGTGCTGGTCGCCACGTCGGCACACGGCAGGGTGGACGCCGCCGCGCGGGGCTGGTGGTCGGCGCCGCCGAACGGCGAGTCCTACCGCGATCTGATCACCGGCACCGAGCTGTGGCACACGCTGGGCTTCACGCTGCTCCTGGCCTCCGCGGTGACCGCAACGGTGCTGGTGGTCGCGCTGTTGGCCGCGTACCCGTTGGCCTGGTTGACCGGGCCGGCCGCGCAGGCCACCGGGCTGGTGCTGCTGGCGGCCAGCGTCGTGCCGATCCAGGTCATCGCCGGGCCGGTCAACGAGGTGCTGGGCCTGGTGCTCTCCTCCGGCACGGCCCAGGGCCTGGCCCTGGTGCACATCGCGCTGGGTGTGCCGTTCGCGGTGCTGGTGCTGCGCAACGCGTTCGCCGACCTGCCGGTCGAGCAGGTGCGCGACGCCCGGCTGGGCGGGCGTCGGTGGTGGCACACCCTGCGACGGTTGGCCCGGCACAACCTGTCGGCGGTGGTGGCGGTCTCCGTGCTGGAGTTCGTCCAGGTCTGGAACGACCTGGTGGTGGGTCGGCTGTTCAGCGGGCCGGGGGCGTCGCCGCTCGGCCCGTTCCTGGCCGAGCAGACCCGCAGCTTCGTGAGCAACAGCGGCGCGCTGGCGGCCAGTTCGGTGCTCGCCTCGGTGCTGCCGGTGGTGCTGGTGGTGCTGTCGCGGCGGCACCTGGTCGCCGGGCTCGTCTCTGGAGGTGTCCGCTGACCCGGCCGGGCGGTGGCCGCCGCAGCTCCCGTTGGCCGGCGCTGATCGCGATCGGCGGGGTGGTCAGCGGTGTCCTCGCCAACGTGGTCAGCAATCTCGCCAGCGACCTGCTCTCCGGGCTGGCGGCCAGCGTGCTCGGGCCGACGAGCATCGCCCTCGCCGTCGGGGGCATCGTCGGCTTCGTGGTCTACGAGGTGCGTCGCCGCCGGGCCGACCGGGAGGTCGACCCCGAACCAACGGATGTGCTCACCGCGCCGTCCACCGGCGCGCCGACCCTGCCCTACACGGCCGAGTTCACCGGTCGCGAGGACCATGTCGAGGCGGTGCTCGGGCTGCTCGCCCGCGAGCACGCGGTGGCCGTGCTGGGCCGCCGCGCGGTGGGCACCTCCGCGTGCGCGGTGCAGGCCGCGAACCTGTGTCGGGACGACTTCCCCGACGGGCAGTACTACCTCGACCTGCGGCGGCGCGGTCGAGCTCACTCGGCCCGGCAGGTGCTCACCGCGCTGGCCCGGATCCTGGGCACCGCCCCGCCGGTCTCCGGTCGGCCGGACGCGCTCGTCGCCGCCGCCGACGCCCTGCGCGGCCAGCTCGACGGCCGCCGGATCCTGCTGGTGCTGGACAACGTCGACCGGCCCGAGCAGGTGTGGCCACTGCTGCCACCCACCGCGCGCACCTGCCGGCTGCTGCTCGCCGGCGGTCCGGCGCTGGTGGGGCTCAAGGGTGTGGTCGCACACTGGATCGCCGAGCCGGGCACCTCCGAGGCGGTCGAGCTGTTCGCCGCCGCCGGTGGGGCCGCCCCCGCCGCCCGGGTCCGCCGTGCCGACCCCCGCACCGACCCGGAGGTCCGCGAGATCGTCGACCTGTGCGGCCGTCAGCCGCGCACCGTCCGTGCGCTCGGTTACCGCACCGCGCAGCACGGCTGGCGGCACTCCGACCTGCTGGACGCGCTCCGCCGCGCCGTGCAGACACCGCCACACCAGCGGCTCGCCGTCTCGCCGGCCGCACGTCTGATCACCGAACGGGACACCGCGTACCGGGCGTTGACCCGCGGGGCCCGACGGTTGTACAGGGTGATGTCGCTGACCCCCGCCCCGGTGGACCGGCCGACCATCGCCGCGCTGGCCGGGCGGCACCCCGAGCGGGTGACCGCGCTGCTCGACCAGTTGGCCGCCGCGGCGTTCGTGGTCGGCGCGCCCGGCGACCGGTACGAGATCCGCCCGCTGCTGGCCGCCAGCGCCCGGCTGCACCTGCGCGACGCCGATCCGGCCCGGGCCCGGGTCGCCGCGCAGGCCCGACTGACACGACACCTGGCCCGCAGAGCCGAACGGCACGCGGCCAACCTGGCGGTGCTCGGCACCCCACCGGACCGGGAGTGGTCGTTGCCGCTGGACGACGACCCGTACGGCTGGTTCGACCTGCACCAGGAGCTGCTGCTGGCGGTGGTGCGGGTGCCGGCCGGCGCGGCCGAGACACTGCCCCGCCGGGTGCGCCGCTGGTGGTTCCGGCTGGCCGTGGCGCTCTGCGGCTGGCTGGCGTACGCCGAGCGGCTCGACGAGTGGGAGCAGGTCTGCCGCACCGTGCTGGCCACCCCGACGGCCGACGACCGACCGGAGATCGCCGGGTGGGCGCACAACGAGCTGGGTGTGCTGCGCCGTCGCCGCCACGACCCGCACGGGGCAGCGGCCGCGCTGACCCTCGCGGTCAACGAGCGTGGGCGCCGGGGCACCGCCCAGGCGCGGATGAACCTGGGCCTGGCGCTGCTGGACCTGGGGCAGCTCGACGACGCGGTGGAGCACCTGGAGATGTCCCGTCGGCACCGCTCGGGGGCTGACCGCGCCGGGCACGCCCTCACCGACCTGGGTCTGGGCGCGGCGCAGCTGGCCCGCGGTGAGCTGGACATCGCACACCACCACCTGGTCCGGGCGGCCAACACGTTCCGGTCGGTGGGTGACGCGCGCGGATACGCGGCGGCGCTGACCAACCTGGTGCTGGTGCACGCGGCGCTCGGCGAGCACCTGGACGCCGCGCAGGCGTGGCGGGCCGCGCTGCACGAGTACGAGTCGGTCAACGACCCGACCAGCCGGGCGACGGCGCTGCTCAACGCCGGGGCGACGCTGCTGAGCAGCACTCCGGGGCAGGCGCACACGGCGTACGAGCTGCTGGCCGAGAGTCGGCGTCTGCGCGAGGAGGCACGGCCCACGGCGGGGCTGGCGCGCACCCTGCTCTACCTGGGTGACGCTGCCGCCGCGCTGGGCGACCATGCCGACGCGCGGCGGCACTGGGCGGACGCGGCGGCGGTCGCCGAGGAGGTCTCCGACGATCAGGGGCTGGCCGCGGCCGACGCCCGACTTGAGGCCGACGCCACGGACCGCGTGACGTAGGTCGCTCAGGTTGGTCGGTGGCAGGGCTCTGGGAGACTCTGTGATCGTGGACGCGCTCTCGGTACGGGGACTCAGTCGCAACTTCGGCAACCTGGTCGTGCTCGACGATGTGAGCTTCACGCTCGCGGCAGGCCGGATCGCGGTGGTGCTGGGCCCCAACGGCAGCGGCAAGACCACCCTGCTGCGCTGTGTCGTCGGCGCGGACCGCCCGGATGCGGGCGAGGTGCGGGTGCAGGGCCGCCGGGCCGACGAGACCGACCCGCAGGTGCGGGCGCTGGTGGCGGCGGCCCTGGACGACATCGACTTCTTCCCCGACCTGTCCGTGGTCGAGCACCTGGAGCTGGTGGCGTACGCCCATGGGGGTGACGCCGAGCCGGTCGAGGAGGTCCTCGCCGAGCTGGGTCTGGAGCCGGCCCGCGACCAGCTGCCGGTGACCCTGTCCAGCGGGCAGCGCCGCCGGCTGGCGTTGGCCTCGTGTTTCGTTCGGCCGCGCCGGGTGCTGATCCTGGACGAGCCCGAGCAGCGGTTGGACGTGCGCGGGCGGCAGTGGCTCGCCGAGCGGCTGCTGCGGGAACGCGCAGCCGGGACGGCCGTGCTGCTGGCCTCGCACGACCCGGAGTTGATCGACGCGGTGGTCGACGAGCGCATCGAGATCGGCCGGTGACCGCCCCGCCGGCCACGATCGCCGACACGCCGGCCGGGGTGCCCACCGCCCGGCAGCTGCGGACACACCTGCGCAAGGCACGCAGCCGACACCACGACCACTCCCTCGGCGACGTGCTGGGTGACGCGTACGTCATGGTCCTGTTCGGGGCCATGTACGGCTGGTTCGCGATCAGCGCGAGCCGCGACCTGCTGGACTCGCCCACGATGGGGCGGGCCGAGCCGGGCGTGCGGTGGTGGTTGGCGGTCGCCGCGCTGCTGGCCGGCGCCGGGCTCGCCTGGCGTGGTCTGCGCGCGCTCGGGCCGCTGCTGGTCACCCCGGCCACGCAGAGCTGGGCGACCAGTGCGCCGGTGGACCGGCGGGCCTGGCTGGCGCCGCGCTTCGTCCTGCTGCTGGTGGGTGCCGCGACCGGCACCGCGGCGCTCGGGGTGGCCGTGGCGGCGCTCGGCGGTGTCACCGACCTGGCGGCGCTGGGCTGGGCGGCCGGGGCCGGCGCGGGGTGGGGTGCGGCCGCGCTGGCGCTCAGCGTCGTCGCCCAGAGCAGCCGGGCGGGTCGGCGGTGGCCGACAGTGGTCGGTGCGGTGCCGATGGTGGCCGCGGCGGCCATCACCGCCCTGGTGGTGCTCGTCGGTCGTTTCGGCGACGGGCTGCCCCGGCCGGCGACGATGCCGACGGTCGCGCTGTTCGCCGCGGCGGTGCCCCTCGTGGGCGCGGGCACCATCCTCGCGGTACGCGCGTTGCCCCGGGTCGACCGGGCCACGCTGACCACCGGCGCCCAGTTCGCCAACGCCGCCTCCACGGCCATGATCCTGCTGGACCCGAGCCTGCTCGCCGGCCTGGTGGAGAGCCGGCGTTGGCGTCGGATCGGCCGGGTTCGCAGCAGCCGGTTCCTGCCCGGCCCCGGCTGGTGGGCGCTGCTTCAGGCCGACGTACGCCGGTTGCGCCGCCACCCGAGCGCCGTGCTGATCTGGGCCGCCCTGATCGGGGTGCAGTATGCTGCCGCGCTCGCCCTGCCCGGGCTGGCCGGGGCCGCGCAGGTGGTGTTCGCCTACCTCGCCGTCGACCGGCTGACGGGTGGTCTGCGGTCGGTCAGCCGCTCACCCGGGCTCCGCCGGGCGCTCGGCGGCAGCGACACCCTGCTGCGGGGGATCCACGTGGTAGTGCCGGCGATCGGCGCCGGTCTGTGGTGGTTGCTGACCCTGCCGACGGTCGACCCGGGGCCGGCCTGGCTCGCGCCGACTCTGGCGGTCGGGGTGGTGCTCGCCGCGTTCCGGGCCGGCACCCGCCCGCCGATCAACTACGGCGGCGCGACGGTCAACACCCCGTTCGGGATGATCCCGGTCGACCTGATGCGACAGGGTTCACGCGGGCCGGCGCTGCTCGCCGTGCTGGTCCTCGTCCAACTGTTCCTGGGCTGAGGCCAGGCGGACCCACGCTGAGACGCTCGGCGTGACCCTCGCCCTACCGAACGACAGGAGTCAGGCGGTGTCGCCGGGCACGAGGTGGCGGTAGCCGGGGATCGTTTCGGTGAACCAGCTGGCGACGCTGGCCAGGCCGCGCTCGTTGAGCTGCGCGTCGTGGATCGGGTACGCCGCCGCAGCGCCCACGGCGGCGGCGAATCGGATCGCCTCGTCGAGGCGCAGCCACGACCCCTGGGCCGGGACGAGCAGGGTGTGCACCGGCTCGTCCGGCACGTGCAGTGAGTCGCCGGGGTGGTAGAGCCCGGCACCGACCAGGTAGCCGAGGTTGGGGCAGTCCGGTTGCCCCTCGTGGATGGCGGCGTGCCGGCCGCCGTGGGCGCTGACCTCGATGCCGGCTGCTGTGAAGCGTTGCCCGGCGCGGACCCGGGTCACCGGCAGCGGCGCGAGATCCGGCAGTCGGGCGCCCTCGGGGGCGTACACCGGGACGCCGAGGCCGGCGAGCCGCAGGACGTCCACGTGGTCGGTGTGCTCGTGGGTGACCAGGACGGCGTCCGCGCCGACCAGGGCGCGCGGCTCGCTCCACGTCCCCGGGTCGATGACCAGCACCCCGCCGTCGTGCTCGACCCGGACACAGGCGTGCGTGAATCGGGTGATCCGCATCCGGCGACGGTACGCCCTGGGCGGCAGGGACGTGGCGATTGGGTCGGCCCGCTCGGGGTAGTGCGAACCACATGCCCCAGCGATACGAGAACTACCCGAGGATCGCCGTGGTCACCGGTGCGGACTCCGGCATCGGCAAGGCCTGCGCGGTCGCGCTGGCCGAGGCCGGCTTCGACATCGGCATCACCTGGTACGGCGACCCCGACGGCGCCGAACGGACCGCGACCGAGGTCCGCGCCACCGGTCGTCGCTGCGAGGTCGCCGAGGTGGACCTGACCCGGCTACCGGAGGCGGCGGCGGTCGTGGACGAGCTGGCCGACCGACTGGACGGCATCGGGGTGCTGGTCAACAACGCCGGCACCGGCGCCTCGACGCCGTTCGTCGACACCGCTTGGGAGCAGTGGCGCGAGGTGCTCGCCGTCGACCTGGACGCGCCGTTCCTGTGCGCACAACGGGCCGCGCGACGGATGCGGGCCGCCGGCACCGGCGGGCGGATCATCAACATCACCAGCGTGCACGAGCACGCGCCCCGGGTGGGCTCCGCCGCGTACTGCGCCGCCAAGGGTGGGCTGGGTCTGCTGACCCGGGTGATGGCACAGGAGCTGGCCGCCGAGGGGATCACCGTCAACGCGGTCGCCCCGGGTGAGATCGCCACACCGATGACCGGCATGGAGGACGTCGACCCGTACACCCAGGACCGGCCCGGCGTGCCGGTGGGGCGACCGGGCGACGCTCGCGAGGTCGCCGCCGTGGTCGCGTTGCTCGCCTCCCCCGCCGCCAGCTACGTCACCGGGGCGTCCTGGCCGGTCGACGGCGGCATGCTGCTGATGGGCCCACAGGCCAACTCGTTGACCAGCGACGACTGGCGTTCGGTCTGAGCAGCGGTCAGTTCCGCTCGGCCGCGGCCGTGCGCAGGATGTAGAGGAACTGCGCGCCGAACGCCGCCAGCGCGACCACCACCCCGGCCGGGATCGCGAGCGTGTGCCCGACTCCGGCCAGGCCGGCCAGCAGGGCGACCCCGAGCCCGACCAGCAACGCGTTGACCGCGCCGACCAGCGCGGCAGTGGTCAGCAGGAACTCCCAACGCCCGCGCTCGACGCCCACCAGGGACCAGGCCGATCGCATCGTGCCCTCGTCGGTCACGGCGTCGGCGAAGAAGTCGTGCTGGCCTGCGAACCGGTGGTGGTAGTACGCGCGGATGCGCTGGATCCTCCACAGGTCCAACGAGTTCTCGACTGTCGTCTCGACGAGCCGCAGGAAGGTCAGCAACCCGATGACCACCAGGGTCGGCAGCACCGCGCCCAGGTAGGGCCGGACCAGCTTGTCGTTGCTGGCCACGAAGCCCAGCCCGATCAGGGCGGCCGACAGGACGGACAGGTAGATGGTGGCCCGGCCGGTGGACTCGGCGACGGTGCCCGAGCGGGCGGTCTCCAGCGCGAAGTGCTCGGTGGTCAGGGCGGTCAGCAGCGCCTGTTCGCGTTCACTGTCGTTCATCAGAGCCCACCCTGTGTAGTCGCGCGCCACCGTTACCGTCACCCTATGAGCGGTGGTGACGGTCCGGTCGACGAACCCGCTGGCCCCGAACGGGACAGCGAGCAGCAAACCGGGCACGTATCCTCCGCATCCTGGTGATTTGCGGGCGGCGGTGGGCCGACCGACGAGGGAAGGGGACCGGATGCCCGAGTGGGCTGGTCGGGGCGGGCGGCAACGACGCGCCTTCGTCGTCGGTGGGGCACTGCTCGGGGTCGCCGTCGTCATGCTGGTGGGCGCCTGGCGCAGCACCGGCTTCCTCAGCGACCTGCTGCTCAACCTCGGTGCCAGCGTGGTGCTCGCGGCCATCTCGTACGTCATCTTCGACCCGCTGTTCGAGGAGGCCCGCAAGGCGCGGGTGCAGGAGCACCTGAGCTTCGACCAGCAGGCGTTCGTGAGCCGGCTGAACCGCTCCGGACGCCGGGTGCGCATCCTCGACACCTGGACGATCCTGCTGGAGCAGCGGCACCGCGAGGAGACCCTGACCGCGATACGAGCGGCGCTCGGCAACGGCGCCCAGGTGCAGTTGCTCCTGCTCGACCCGGACTGCACCGCCGCCCAGCAGCGCTCCGAGGAGTTGGAACGGCAGCGGGTGGACGTGCCCCGACAGATCCGCACCAACCTGCGCCACCTGGCCGCCTTCAGCGACGCCCTCGACTCCCGGCTACGGCAGCGCCTGCAGGTCCGGCTCTACGACGCGTCCCCGTCGATCCAGCTCTACCAGTGGGACGGGCGGGCGTTGATCTCGTTCTTCCCGATCGGGAAGCTGTCGTTCAACGTGCCTCAGCTGGAGGTGGACATGGACAGCCCGTGGGGCGGGTTCGTGCACGCCCGCTTCGAGGAGTTGTGGGAGCACGAGCAGGCCACCCTGAACCTGGAGCGATACTGGTCGGTCGTGGTCACGCTGCGCCACGACGACTCGGACGTGGTCGAGGTGCGCGTGCCGTACGTGACGGTGGACGGGCAGCACTACGTCGACTGCCGCGGGTTCCGGGTGACCGGGCCGCTGACCGTGCGGGCCATGCTGCCGCCCCGCGCGCCCGGGGCGTCCCCCGCGGTGTTCGCGCTGGCCGAGCCCGCCGACGGCGACCACACGCCCGCAGACGCAGTGAAACGGCACTTCGACCAGAAGTACGGGCACGACGACGGGGACCGGGCGATCTACCGGTTGGTGCCGCCACCGGGGCACTCCCGTACCCCGGCTCCCCGCTCGGCGGCGGCCGGCGACACGCACGGACGGTGACCCCGACCCGACCGGTCGGCTCGGCGCGCGAAACAATGGTGGCCTCGCCCCGGACACCAGGAGGACCGGCCACGTGTCGCCCAGCCCCGCACCGCCGCCCGGGTCGGCGCAGCTGCGCGCCGACTGCGGACGCTGCTTCGGCCTGTGCTGCGTGGTGCCCGCGTTCGCCCGATCGGCGGACTTCGCCATCGACAAGCCGGCCGGGCAGGCCTGCCCCAACCTGGGGTCGGACCACCGCTGCGGCATCCACACCGAGCTGCGGCAACGGGGGTTCCCCGGTTGCACGGTGTTCGACTGCTTCGGTGCCGGCCAGCAGGTCTCCCAGGTCACCTTCGGCGGGCGCGACTGGCGGGGCGCGCCGGAGACGCTGCCGGCCATGGCGGAGGCGTTCGCCGTGCTGCGGCCCCTGCACGAACTGCTCTGGTACGTCACCGAGGCGCTGACGCTGCACCCGCCGGCCGACCTGCGCGACGAGCTGGCCCGCGCCCGCGCCGAGACTGCGGCACTCACCGAGGGTGACCCGACGCGCCTGCGCACGGTGGACGTCGCCGCGCACCGGGACCGGGTCAACCCCCTGCTGTCCCAGGCCAGCGACACGGCCCGCTCCCCCGGGGGCGTCGACCACCGGGGCGCGCACCTGCCCGGCGCCGACCTGCGCCGGGTCGACCTGCGCCGGGCCAACCTGCGCGGGGCGCTGTTGATCGGCGCCGACCTGCGCGGCGTCGACCTGAGCCTCGCCGACGTCACCGGCGCGGACCTGCGCGGGGCCGACCTGCGGGGCAGCGACCTGCGGAACACGCTTTTCCTGCACCAGTCCCAGCTGGACGCCGCTCGGGGCGACGCACGCACCGGCCTGCCGGCGACCCGCACCCGGCCACCGCACTGGACGGCACTGCCGCTCACCCCGGTCCGCCAGCCGTCCCGGGCCACGGCCCGTCGCGGCCGGCGCCGATAGCGGCCTGGTTGCAGACGGCGGGTCAGCTCGGCATCGCCGCCGGCTCCGCGACCAGCGGCGCGGTCAACGACCATCTCGGTGACACTCCCGGCGTTCCTGGTGGTCTACGGCGCGCTGGCGGTGGCGCTGACCGTCGCGCTCAGCCGTCGCCGGACGCTGCGGCTGCCGTCCGCTCCCCCACCCGCCGAGACTCTCGGACCGGCGGTCACCGCTGGCGGGCGAGGTTTCGGCCGTGACCACGCCGGGTAGCCAGCGCCGACGCGGACCGGCATCGACGGGAGGCACGGCGTGGGCTACCGAAAGCGCGACGGTGAGTTGCCGGGCGACCCGCAGCACAGCGAGGACGAGGCCGGCCAGGTGCCGTTGGTGCAGGTCGAGGCGGACACCGAGGTCCCGGCGCCGGAAGACACCGACGTACGGCCGGACATCGTCACCGAGGACAACAGCGCGGGCATGACCGGCGGCTCGTCCGGCAGCAGCGGCGGCGGGTCGAGCATGCCGGGGCACCCCGACGCGGCCCGCTGACCCGGGCTCAGCGGCTGGCCAGTGCGGCTCGCGCCTCCGTCATGCCCTTGTTGGCCAGCCCGTCGGCCCGCTCGTTCTCCGGGTGACCGTTGTGCCCCTTGACCCACAGCCAGGTGACCTGGTGCCGCTCGCAGGCCGCCTCCAGCCGCTGCCACAGGTCGGCGTTCTTCACCGGCTGCTTCGCGGCGGTCAGCCAACCGTTGCGCTTCCAGGACGCCAGCCAACTGGTGATGCCGTTGCGCACGTACGTGCTGTCGGTGTGCAGTTCGACGGTGACCGGCCGGTTCAGGCTCTCCAACGCCTGGATGGCCGCCATCAGCTCCATCCGGTTGTTGGTGGTCGGGGTGGCCTCGCCACCGCACAACTCCCGCTCGTGGTCGCCGTAGCGCAACAGCGCGCCCCAACCGCCCGGCCCGGGGTTGCCACTGCACGCCCCGTCGGTCCAGATCTGCACGCCCCTGCCGGCCGCCGCGTCCACCATGCCCGGCAACCTACCGGGCGGTGACCTCGTCCTCCCCTCTCGGGGGGCCGGCGCGCCGAGGCGGTAGCCCCGCACCAGTGCCGGCGTCGAGCCGTCGGCCCCGCACACGATGCGGGGCCTCCGAGCCGCCGGCAGCGCACACAGTGCCGGCGCTGAGGCGTCGGCACCGCACACAGTGCCCCACTCCCGGGGCAGCTCGACAGGCGGCGCAGGAGACGACTCCGGTCAGGTCAGGACGCCGCCGGTCAGGTCGGACGGGGTGCTCCACCCGCACCGGTCTCCGAGCCCAGCGGGTCGCCCACCACGGCGGGCGGAACGGCCGGCGCCGGGCGGGTCGGGCGCAGCCGGTCGCGGACGCGGTGCGCCGCGTCGCCAGCGGTGGCGGCGATCATCGGCAGCAGCCGGGTGGAATTCATGATCGCGACCTCCTCGGCCGGGGTGGTGACGCCGTCGAGGAAGCGCAGCACCCGCTCGGCCGGGTTGCGGTCGAAGAGCCGGTCGAAGAAGTCCGGACCGCCGACCCCACCCCGGTCCAGCGCCCGCAGGGCCACCGCGTCCATCCAACGGTGCCGGCGCGGGTAGGCCGCCTGCGGCACCGGTTGTCGTCCCGCCGCGAGGGCACGGGCCACCTGGTCGGCCTGTCGGTACATGGCGGAGAAGGTGAAGCCGGTGGAGGGGCGGGTCGCGCCACCGGCCGTACCGAGCCGGACCACCCGGGGTGAGGGCCGGGCCGGGAACGGCGCGTCGGTCATCGGGATCACCCCGTTCTCCACCTCGCGCACGCGCAGCCCGGCCGGGTCCAGGCCGAGCAGGTCCCGGTAGCCGGCCAGCGCCGCGTCGTACCCGGCGTCGGTGAGCAGGTCGGGCGAGAACTCGGTGTACTCGACCAGGGCGTACCTGTCGCTCACCGGCAGCACGTAGCCGAAGGAGACGCCCCGGGGCGGCTGCGGGGTGCGGAAATCCATCAGGACCGCGCGCGCGGGGTCGAAGACGGGCCGGTCGGCCTCCAACCACCAGCCGCGGAAGTGCTGCAACCAGGTGGTCCGCCCCGCTCGCGCCGGCGGGCGGGGGCGGGAGTCGAGCACCCAGCCGGCCCGTACGGTCTGCCCGTCGCCGGTGCGCACCAGCACCCGTGTGCCGTCGTCGGTCACGGTCTCGGCGGGTGCGACGATCCGGGTGGCGTCCAGCCGGCGTTCGGCCGCGGCAGCCCGGTCGTAGACCGGGCCGGAGCGGAGCATGGCGTACCTCAGTGGGGTCAGGTCCAGGACGCGGCGTCGGGCCGTCGTCGCCACCTCGACCTGCTGCCAGCTCGCGCTGAGCAGCGGGTCCAGATCGGTGCCCGGGTGGCCCCAGAACGCCCAGGTGCGGTCCTGATCGCGCCGGCGGACCGGATCGACGACGGCGATGCGCAGGTCCCGCACATCGTGCCGGTCCAGTGCGGCGAGCAGCAACGACGCCGCGCCGCCACCGCCGAGCAGCGCGAGGTCGACATCGAGCGGCGCGGAATCGGTCACCGCATCACGCTGCCACACCGCCGCGGGCGGCCGCGCGCCGCCACCCGGCACAGCGCTCAGGGCACCGGCGTGGGCCGCTGCTCGACCGGAGGCGGATCGGCGTAGGCGCGTGCCACCGTCGCCCGGTCGAAGACCCGCCAGGTGGCCAAGGAGACGCCGATGGCCACCACCAACCCGACCCAGTACGGCGCGGTGATGCCGAACCGGGCGGCGAGCAGCCCGCCGAGCAGTGCGCCGACGCAGTTGCCCCCCGCCGCCACGAAGAGGGTCGTGCTGGCCACCCGTCCCTGCAGTGTCGGTGGGGTGAGTCGTTGGCGCAGGGAGTTCGCCACGATGTTCCACAGTGCGCTGTGCACGCCGAAGGCGAAGAGCGCGATCCCGACCACGATGGTGCTGCGTGAGGCGGCCAGCGCCAGGTGCAACCCCGCCTCGATCAGCAGACCGACCCGGATCGTCCAGGTGGGGCTGATCCAGGCGATGAGCCGGTCGCCGAGGAGCGCGCCGAGCACCCCGCCGACGGCCATGCAGGTGAACAGCAGCCCGTAACCGACGGACCCGAGTCGCAGCCGCTCGGCGGCGAGCAGCACGAGCACGGCGAGCGCCGCGGTGAGGGTCACGTTGAGCAGGCCGATCAGCACGGCCATCGTCCGCAACAACCGCTGGTGGGCCAGCCAGCGCAGACCTTCGACGATCTCGGCGCGCATCGATCGGGTCGCCCGTACGCGGGAGTCCGTAGCGGCGGCCCGGAAGTCACCGCCGATCAGCGCCACCAGCACCGCGCTGAGGGCGTACGTGACGGCGTTGACGAGGAACGGGCTGCCCGCCGAGAGCGCGAACAGGAACCCGCCGAGCGGTCCGGCGAGCATCCCGTTCATGAGGGTGGTGCCACCGCCGAGCCAGCCGTTGGCGCGCTCCAGGCGGTGCCGGGGCACCACGGTCGGCAACATCGCCTGGCTGGCCGAGCGGAACACGATCTCACCGGTGTTGACCACGAACAGCACCACGTACAGCAGCACCACCCCGGCCCGACCGCTCATGATCGCCGTGGCCAGGACGGCGAGCGCGACCACCCGGACCAGGTCGATGATGATCATCAGGCGGCGTCGGTCCATCCGGTCCACCAGCACGCCGCCCGGCAGGGCGAAGAGCAACCACGGCAGCCAGGCCACGGCGGACGCTGCGGCCACCACGAGCGGATCGTCGGTACGCGAGGCGACGAACAGCGGTGCGGCGACGGTGGCCAGCCCGCTGCCCAGGGCCGACAGGGTGCTGGCCGCCCAGAGGCGGGCGAACACCGTTCCCAGGCCGGCCGTCGTGTTGTCCTGTGTCACGGCGAGCGAACCTATCAGCGCCTCCCCGGCTCCACCCGGATTTATCCCAGGGGCAGACGCCCGACCGTGTTGACAGGCAACCGTATGGTTGCCTATTTTGACAGGCAACCGCTTGGTTGCTTTTTACGGAGGGCCGATGGACGACGCGTTCCGGGCGCTGGCCGATCCCAGCCGGCGTCGACTGCTCGACCGGCTCAACGACCGCAATGGCCAGACCCTGCGGGAGCTCTGTGACGGGTTGGCAACGAGTCGACAGGCGGTCAGCAAGCACCTCGCGGTGCTGGAGGCGGCCCACCTCGTCACGAGCATTCGGCGCGGCCGGGAGAAGGTGCACTACCTCAACGCCGCGCCGATCAACGCCATCGCCGACAGATGGCTCAGCCGATACGACCGCGAGCGAGCCGCCGCGCTCGCCGACCTGAGCACCGCATTGGAGCGACAGTCCATGGAGAGTCCCGCGTTCGTCTACACCACCTACGTCAGGACCACCCCGCAGCGGCTCTGGGCCGCGCTCATCGAACCGGCCTTCACCCGCCGCTACTGGGGCGGGGTCGCGCTGGCGTCCGACTGGCAGGTCGGTTCCCCGGTGCTGTGGCAGGACACGCCGGACGGCGAGCCACGCGATCTCGGTCAGCGGGTGCTCGTCGCCGAGCCGTACCGTCGCCTGTCGTACAGCTGGCACGGCTTCCAGCCGGAGCACGCCGAGCACTTCGGCTGGTCACCCGAGCAACTGGTCGCCCGGCTCGGTGAGCGCCGGTCGAAGGTGACCTTCGAGATCGAGCCACACGGCGACGCTGCCGTCCGGCTGACCGTCGTCCACGACGACTTCTCCCCCGACAGCGAGATGCACCGCGCGATCAGCGGCCAACTCGATGGCAGCGGCGGCTGGCCGGAGCTGCTGGCCAGCCTCAAGACCCTGCTGGAGACCGGCGAGCCGATCCCCGCGTGACCCGCCGGGCGACCGGTCCCGCCCAGCGGGTCCTGGACAGCCGACGCCATACCTCGCCATCGACCCAGCGGCGACAGCCCGGGCGGAGCGGACATCGACCGGAGCACCGGTGCCGGTCGGGCCGTCCGGGCCTTTCCGCAGCTCTCCCCGCCTTCGGGTGGACACGTGACGGCAACGAGGGATTCTCATTTTCACCTGATCGTGGGCCCAACCCACCTAGTGTTGGGCACACCGGTGCTAGTCACGGAGTTGGCCACCCGAACGACGTCCCACGCAGTCAGCGGACGAAAAGTGAGGGAAGACGCGTATGAAGGTCTCAACAGCACTCTGCTCGGCGGCGCTCGGCGTGGGCCTCGGCACGCTCCTGCTGCCAGGCGCCGCACTGGCCGACACCACGGTGTCACCGGCCACCACCCCGGTCGGTGGGACCGTCGTGCTCACCGCGACGACCTGCAACCCGAAGTCGGGTGACGCCCTCTTCCGGGTCACCGGCCCCAACCGCGACCAGAACGTCCGATCCACCACGGCCGCGGCCGGCGGCGGGCTCAGCGCCGAACTCTTCACCGCCGGGTTCACCCTGGGCACGTACACGGTGGCGGCGACCTGCGGCGACGGCAGCTCGGCCGGCACGGCCACGTTCACCGTCACCCCGATCGGCGGCGCACCCGCCGGTTCCGGCGGCGACAGCCGCGACACCGGCACCCTGGCCGCCGGCGGCACGCTGCTCGGCACCGCCCTGGCCGGCGCGGTGATCCTGATCCGCCGGCGACGTCCGGTGTCCACTGTCGCCTGATCGGCGACTGCTCCATCCCTGAGGACGGGTGCCCGCACCGGTGACACCGGCGCGGGCACCCGGACGATCCAGCGCGGAGGTAACCACGTGTGGTGGCGGCGGACCCTACCGGCCGTGGTGGCCCTGCTCGGCGTGACCGGGCTGGGGCTGATCACCGTCGGCCTCACCGCCGACCCGGCGCGGCCACCACGGCCGCCGGCCGACGCGCCGCGACGCACCCATCCCGCACCGGACCTGGCGCCGCTGTCACGCGCCGCGCCGGTCCGGGTGCAGATCACCGCCATCGGCGTACGCGCCGAGGTTGTCCCGGTCGGCGCGGACGCCGCCGGGGTGCTGGAGGTGCCCCCACTGGACAAACCCACCCTCGCCGGCTGGTACCGGCACGGGGTGAGCCCTGGCGAAACCGGCAACGCCGTCCTGGTGGGACACGTCGACTCACCGGCCGGCCCGGCGGTCTTCTTCGACCTCGGTCGGCTGCGCGCCGGTGAGCAGATCCAGGTCACCCGCGCCGACGCGCAGGTCGCCACATTCACAGTGGACGACGTCCAGGCGTACCCCAAGGACCGCTTTCCCAGCACGCTGGTCTACGGCCCGGCGGACGCGGCCGGGCTGCGCCTCATCACCTGCGGCGGCCGGTTCGACGCCTCGACCGGCAACTACGTCGACAACATCGTCGTCTTCGCCACCCGCACAGCCTGAGCCACCCGCAGGGCCTGAGCCACCTGCCCCGCTGTCGGGAGCCGGACCCTGCTCGGCAGAATGCGGTGGCACCATCCCCTGCGAGCACACCGCGACCGGGGCGGTGCGCGGGCGACGGGGAGGCACGTGGTGGATCAGCGGCCGGTACGGGACCGGGCCGGTCAGGGCGTACGCGCGCTGGCCCGTCGACTGCTCGGCCGACCCGAGGCCGTCGCCCCCAACCCCCGCCGGTCCAATCCGGACGCCGTGGTCGACTGCGCCGTCTACGTCAACGGTCGGCGCGAGCCCGGTCGACCGCACTACGACGACGCGTACGCCCGAGCGCGGCACGGTCGCGACGCCTTCGTGTGGCTGGGACTGCATGACCCGGGCCCGGCCGTGCTCGCCGCGGTGGGCCGCACCTTCGGCCTGGACGAGCTGACCGTCGAACAGGCGCTCGCCGACGGGCACCGCCCGACCGTGCAACGCCACGGGCCGGTCACGCTGCTGGTGCTGCGCACCGCCGGGTACGTGGAGCACGACGAGCTGACCGACACCTCCGAGGTGATCGACACCGGGGACGTGATGGTGCTGCTCGGGGACCGGTTCGCCATCACCGTGCGGCACGGCGCCGCCGGGGCGCTGCGCACCGTCCGCGCCGACATCGAGGGCCGCCCCACGCTGCTGGCCGCCGGCCCCTGGGCGGTTGCGTACGCGGTCTGCGCCCGGATGGTCGACTCCTACCTGGAGGTGGCCGGGCACGTCGAACGGGACCTGGAACGGGTCGAGGAGGCGGTGTTCGCCCGCGACCGCTCCGCCGACATCCAGCACATCTACCAGCTCAAACGGGAGGTGGTGGAGTTCAAGCGGGCGGTCCTGCCGTTGCAGGCGCCGATGCGTACGCTGCTCGACCCCGACGGCCCGCCGCGCGCCCTGCACCGCTGGTTCGTGGACGTGGACGGCCGGTTGAGCAGGGCGGTGGACCGGGTGGCCGCGTACGACGACCTGCTCACCTCGATCGTCCAGTCGCGACTGGCGCAGCTCGCCGTGGAGCAGAACAACGACATGCGCAAGATCGCGGCGTGGGCGGCCATCGCGGCCACCCAGACCGGCATCGCCGGCATCTACGGCATGAACTTCGACCACATGCCGGAGCTGGCCTGGCGCTACGGCTACGCCGGTGCCCTCGCCCTGATGGGGGCAGCGGCCCTGTTCCTGTACCGGCTGTTCCGCCGCTCCGGCTGGCTCTGATCGCCCCGGCCGCCCCGACCGGCGGGAGTCGTCGCCGATCGACGCCCGGCGGTGGGGCAGGATGACGACGTGGGTAAGGGTGCGGGACGCCGACGGGCGAACACGACGACGGGACGGGCCTGCCCGTGCGGCTCCGGCCAGGCGTACGCGGACTGCTGCGCCCCGGCGCACAGCGGCGACAGCCCGGCAGGGACGGCCGAGGCGCTGATGCGCTCCCGGTTCAGCGCCTTCGCCCTCGGCGACACCGGCTACCTGCTGCGCAGCTGGCACTCCTCGACCCGGCCCGCCTCCCTGGAGTTGGACCCGGGGCAGCGGTGGACCCGACTGGAGATCGTCGAGACCGAGCGGGGCGGCCTGCTCGACGCCGCCGGCACTGTGACGTTCCACGCCCACTACCGGGACGCGGGACGGCCCGGCACCCTGACCGAACACAGCCGGTTCGTCCGCGAGGACGGCCGGTGGGTCTACCTCGACGGTGACCAGCCCTGACTGTCGAGTTGGCGTAGGATCTCCTTGGCGTAGTCCTGCGCCGCACCTCCCTCCCGGCGCTCACGCCGCCGGCAACGCGGAGGCAAAGGGGGCCCTGAGCCCTCGGGACGTGGTGCCACATGCCCCACTGCGGCGGGGTCGGCGGGAGCGTGGGTCCCGGTGACCGTGCCGTTGACCGGGAGCATGTGATGACCAACCAGAGATCGTTCAAGACCCGGGTCCGCGCCCGGATGGAGAAGACCGGCGAGAGCTACACCACCGCCCGCCGACACCTGATCAACAAGGCCACCGAGCCGTCCCCGGCCCCGTCTCCCGCGCCCGCCGCGGCGCAGACCGAGCGGATCGCCAACGACCTGATCCGCGCCCGGACCGGCCGCGGCTGGGCCGAGTGGTTCGCCCTGCTCGACGCCACCGCCGCCACCGAGCGGACCCACACCCAGATCGCCCGCCACCTGGTCACCGAGCACGACGTGACAGGCTGGTGGTCACAGACCATCACCGTCGGGTACGAGCAGGCGCGTGGCCTGCGCGCGCCCGGCCAGCAACGCGACGGGGGCTTCTCGGCCGCTGCCAGCCGGACGGTGGCGGTGCCGGCGGCGCGACTGTACGAGGCGTTCGCCGACGAGACGGCACGCGCCAGGTGGCTGCCCGACGTCGAGGTACGCGTCCGCACCACCACCGCGCCCCGCACCTTCCGGGCCGACTGGGCCGGTGGTCCCACCCGGATCGTCGTCGGCTTCGACGCTGTCGGCGAGTCGAAGGCCCGGGTCAGCGTGCTGCACGAGAAGCTGACCGGAGCCGAGCAGGCCGCCGAGCTGAAGGCGTACTGGCGGGAGCGGCTCGCTGCGTTGAAGGCACTGCTCGAGTCGAACGGAGACAACCGATGACCATGACGTTCATCAACCTGCCGGTGCGCGACCTGACCACTGCCGCCGAGTTCTACCGGGCGCTCGGGTTCACCAGTGACCAGGCCGACCTGGACGGGGACACCATGGTGTTCACCATCTCCGACAGCACCCGCCTGGTGCTGCACCTCCGCTCCGGCTTCGAGTCGTACACCGGTGTCGCCGCCACCGACACGGAGACCAGCCGCGAGGTCGTCGTCGGGCTGTCGGCGCAGAGCCGCGAGCAGGTCGACGAGCAGGTCGACCGGGCGGCTGTCGCCGGCGGGCAGTCGCTCGGGCCCGGCATGGCCAACGGGCCGATGTACATGCGCGGTTTCCGCGACCTCGACGGCCACCAGTGGTCCTTCCTGCACCTGTCCAGCTGAGCGAGGGCCGGCGGCGGCCACGTCGGCCGCCGCCGGCTCCCCGGTCATCGCGGGCCGTGCGCCGCAGCCGCCGTGCTGCTGGCGGGCACGACCGTCGGGCGCCGGCGGGTCAACAGCACCAGGCCCAGCACGAGGTACGGGCCGGCTGTCACCGCGAACGCCACCGCATTGCCGACCACTGTGGCCAGAAGGCCATAACCGGCGTACGTCCCGATGATCAGCAGGTCGGTGGCCATCCCGGCCAGCGACGTGACGGTGGCGCGGCTGTTGCCGGTGATCCTGGCCTGGAGCCGCGCGTCGGCCAGCACGGTGGCCAACTGCGCGGCACCGAACCCCAGCGCGAGCAGCACGAAGCCGGCCGGTCGCCCGGTCAACGCGCCACCGGCCAGCCCGACACCGACCAGGCCCAGCAGAGCGGCGTAGCCCCGGCGGCCCAGCCGCTCCCCCACTCCGGCGAGCAGCCCGCCGACTGTCACCCCGGCCCAGAGCAGCAGGAGCAGCAGCGGTACGACCTCCGCCCGCACACCGGTGTCCAGGGCCAGCAGCGGGGAGTACTCGTCCAGGGCGCCCCAGTCGGCGGCGACCACGGCGACCAGCAGCACGGCTGACCGCACCGGGGGGCGGGTGCGGACCTGCGTCACTCCGGCCCGCAGCGTGTCCCACCAGCCCAGCTCGTCCCCGTCGTCCGCTGGGGAGCCGTCCGGCTCGCGATCCCCGGGCATGGCCGCAGCTACGGGCCGTACCGCAGCGGCCGGGTCGTGCCCGCTGGCCGGGACGGGCACGACAGCCTGGACGGGCGCGTCGACCGGAGCGTCGGCCGGTGGGCGGTGCTCCGGGAACCGGGCGGCGACGATCGTGGCGAGCAGACAGGCCAGCACGCTGGCCGCGCCGACCGCCGGGTACCCGCCGACGGCGAGCACCGGGCCGGCGAGCACTCCGGAGACCACCACGCCCAGCACACCGGCCGTCCGCGCGCGCCCGAGCACCCGGGCGTACCGGCCGACCGCGCCGAGCCGGTCCAACTCGGTCCAGACCAGCGCCTCCAGGGCACCGGAGACGAGCGCTCCGCCGGCGCCCCAGAGGAGGAACCCGATCGCGAACGCGGGGTACGAAGGCAGCAGGACCCAGAGTGCGAACCCGGCGGCGGTCACCAGCGGGGCAAGGCACAACAGCAGCCGACGGGACACCACGTCGGCCCACGCGCCGGACGGCACCTCGAACAGGATGCCGGCGGCCGACCAGATGACGAAGAGCGACGAGATCTGCCCCACCGACAACCCGGTGTCGGCGAAGAACACCACGTACAGCGGGTAGAGCAGGACGAGGTCGCTGAGGAACGCGTACCCGTAGAGGGTGGCCGTCAGACGACGGACCGCCGGGTCGGGCACGCGCGAGGCGAGGTGAATCATGGGGCCTTCCCGTGGGAGTGGAGATGGACACCGGACGTGCGGTGCCGGTGGTGGCCCACGGGATCGGCCTGCTCTGCTGGATCAATGTCGCCAGGTCATGTCAGCGATGCTAGACGCGCACCGGCGCGCCGGAAAGCACTTTCGGCGTGCCGGACAACGCGAAGCGGGGCGGGATCCGATCGATCCCGCCCCGCTTCAACAACTGCTGGTCAGCGCCGGTCCACCGGCGGGATGACAGTGGTGGTCTCGCTGTCGTCGCTGGTACGCGGACCGGGCACCGCACCACCGGTGCCGGTGCTCACCACCTGGGTCGTGTCCGAGTCGCCATCACCCCGACCGACCACCTGGGTCGTGTCCGTGTCGCCGCCCCGGCTGACCACCTGGGTGGCCTCCGAGTCGGCCGGGCGGGTCACCACCTGGGTGGCCTCCGGGTCGGAGGGCGCACGCACCACCTGGGTGGCCTCCGTGTCGGTCGGTCGCGTCAGCATCTGGGTGCGCTCCGGGTCGTCGGCGACGAACGGCGGCCGGGCCGGCTCGGCGGGGGCGGCGGACGCCCGGGCCAGCTCGGCCTCGGCGTCGCGGCGCCCCTCGCGGTAGGCGCGGGCGTGCGCGGCGATCTGCTGCGACTCCTGCTCGGCGCGGGTCAGCCACGCCTCCCAGCGGCTCTGCATCGGACGGATGAGGCCACCGCCGACCCCGACGACGAGGATGCCGCCGATCGTGGCCAGCACCGCGATCAGAACAGGGGTGGTGACCGCGGTGGCCACCCCGATCTGGTTCAGCGCGGCGATGACGCCGAGGCCGAGGATGAACACCGAGGCGGTGGTGGCCAGCACCCGGCCGTACGACAGGCCGCCGAGCGCGCCGCTGATGATGTCCTTGACCGCGTTGGCGATCGCGGCGGCCACCACGACGATGACGATCGCGACGAACGCGCGCGGCAGCCACGCGATCACCGCGCCAAGCAGGTCGGAGATCGGGTTGGGCCCCCAGATGCCGAAGGCGAGTTGCAGGGTGAACAGCAGCAACCCGTAGTAGACGAGCTTCGCGACGATGTCGCTGGCGTCGTACCGGGAGCGACTCAACGCGCGGCGGATGCCGCCGCGTTCGACGGCGCGGTCGAAGCCCACCCGTTCCAGGACCTTTTCCACGATCTTCAGTACGGCCTTGGCGATCAGCCATCCCGCCACCAGGATCGCCAGGAAGGCGACGGCCTTGGGCAGGAAGAGCATCACCGATCGGAGGGCGTCGCCCACCGCGTCGCTGACGTTGTCACTCATATGGTCATTCCTTCATGCGGCAGCCGGGATGGTCAGCCCCGACCTACCCCCGACCCGAGTCGCGGAAACCCAAGTGATCATGAGGTGGCGCGGACCTCTGGCGCGCACCGAGTCTTGGCAATATTCTCCGGAGTGCGTGCGGCCACTGGAGCTACTTTTCATCCCCCGCCGTCGGCCGCAGGAGGAGATGTCATGCACGTCGACCATTCCGAAGTGGATCGCCGGACACTGCTGCGAGCCGGCCTCGGCGCCGCCACGGTCGCCGTCGTCGGGAGTGAACTGGCCTTCCCCACCTCGGCGCAGGCCGCCGCCCCCGACGCCGACCTGGACTGGATCATCAGCTGCGACGAGTGGGCCGCCCGTCCGCCGAAGGACCCGCTGTCGGTCAGCGCCATCGCCACCAACAAGATCATCGTGCACCACATGGCGTTTCCGAACGTCACCGACTACTCCCGCGAGCAGGCGGTCAAACTGGCCCACGAGTGCCAGGACCTGCACATGGACGGCAACGGCTGGTCGGACACCGGCCAGCACTTCACGGTGAGCCGCGGCGGCTACGTGCTGGAGGGTCGCCGGGGCAGCCTGGAGCGCCTCGAAGCCGGCGACCGCCAGATGATCTCGGCGCACTGCCCGGGTGAGAACGGCCGGGCCATCGGCATCGAGAACGAGGGCACCTACGTCACCGAGACGCCGCCGAAGGCGCTGACCGACTCGCTGGTCAAGCTCTGCGTCTCGATCTGCCGGCAGTACGGGCTGCACGCCCATGACATCTTCGGCCACTGGGACTTCCGCACCACCGAGTGCCCGGGCGCCGCCTTCTACCGGCAGTTCCCGGAGCTGCGTCGGCGGGTGCACGCCGCCCTCGGCACGACGCTGGGCGAGGTGCCGGCCCGCCGCTGGCCGGACCTGTGGCGGTTCGTCAACTCCCCCTCGGTCCGGGTGGTTCAGCACCTGCTCGCGTTCCGGGGCTACGCGGTGACGGTCAGCGGCACGTTCGACGCCGCGACAGTGGCGGCCGTGCAGGACTGGCAGGCCCGCAACGGCATCGCGGTGGACGTGGACGCCACCCTCACCACGCCGACCTGGGAGACCCTGGTCCCCGAGCTGGACCAGCACGCCACCGGCGCGCCGGTCACGGCGGTGCAGGAAATCCTCGCCACCAAGGGGTACGCGGTCACCGTCACCGGGGCCTACGACCACGCCACCCGGGCCGCGGTGCAGGACCTCCAGGCGCTGCACGGCCTGCCCCGCAACGGCAAGCTCAGCACGAGCACGTGGTGCACGGTGGTCGGCGGGTCGGTCCGCGAGTCCTTCCGGCGCCGCTGGGGCGCGCCTCGTGGTCCCCGCCCCCGGTCCTGACCAGCGCATTGGATCGGCGGGGCCGGTTTGGCCAGAGGTGCGGGCGGAAAGAGTGCCGGGCATGAAATGGGCCCGTCGAGCCGTACCCGCTGTCGCCGCCGCCGTCGCGGCGCTCGCCGCGCGGGACCTGATCCAGCGCGACCACGCGTTGCTGCGCAACTATCCGGTGCTCGGTCGCGCCCGTTACCTGTTGGAGGCGATCGGCCCGGAGTTACGGCAGTACATCGTCGCCGGCAACAACGAGGAACGGCCGTTCACCCGCGACCAACGCCGCTGGGTGTACGCGTCGGCGAAGCAGGAGAACAACTACTTCGGCTTCGGCACTGACAACGACATCGAGTACACCCCGGGCTACCCGATCATCAAGCACCGCACGTTCGGCAGGGCCGTGCCGCCGTCGACACCCGCCGCCGGGCACGACGTGCGGTTGCCGTCGGCGAAGGTGCTCGGCGCGGCCCGGGGGCGGGCCCGCGCGTTCCGCCCGGAGTCGGTGGTCAACATCTCCGGCATGAGCTTCGGCTCGCTCTCCGGCAACGCCATCACCGCGTTGAACAAGGGGGCCGCACTCGCCGGCTGCCTGCAGAACACCGGCGAGGGTGGCCTGTCGCCGTACCACCGCAACGGCGGTGACCTGGTCTTCCAGCTCGGAACGGCGTACTTCGGTTGCCGCGACGAACACGGCCGGTTCAGCCTCGACCGGTTGAAGGACCTGGTGGCCGGCGCACCGGTCAAGGCGTTGGAGATCAAGCTGAGCCAGGGCGCCAAGCCGAGCCTCGGTGGGCTGCTGCCGGGGGCGAAGGTGTCCGCCGAGATCGCCGCCACCCGGGGCATCCCGGCCGGTCAGGACTGCGTGAGCCCGTCCCGGCACGCCGAGTTCTCCGACTGCGACAGCCTGCTCGACTGGGTGGAGCTGCTGGCCGCCGAGACGGGCCTGCCGGTCGGCATCAAGTCGGCGGTCGGTGACCTGGGCTTCTGGCAGGAGCTGGCCACCCTGATGCGCGACACCGGCCGAGGCGTCGACTTCGTGACCATCGACGGTGGCGAGGGTGGGACGGGCGCCGCGCCGCTGATCTTCACCGACTCGGTGTCGCTCCCGTTCCAGCAGGGCTTCTCCCGGGTCTACAAGGTGTTCGCCGAGCACGATCTGCACGAGCAGGTGGTCTTCATCGGCGGCGGCAAACTCGGCCTGCCGGACAACGCCATCGTGGCCTTCGCGCTCGGCTGCGACCTGGTCAACGTCGGCCGGGAGGCGATGCTGTCGATCGGCTGCATCCAGGCACAGAAGTGCCATACCGACACCTGCCCCACCGGTGTCGCGACGCAGAACACGTGGCTCACCCGGGGTCTGGACCCGACTTTGAAGTCGGTCCGGGCGGCCAACTACCTGCAGACGCTGCGCCGCGACCTGACCAAGGTCGCCGAGGCCTGCGGCGTCGAACACCCCGGCCTGATCGGCACCGACGCCGTGGAGATCCTGAACGGCCGCACCTGCTCAACCCCACTGCATGAGGTGTACGGCTACCGGCCCGAATGGGGTATGCCCTCGCCGGCCGACCGGGCGGAGATCATCCGGCTGATGACTCCGGAGGTGCCCCAGGGCGGCAGCGCCCCACCCTCGGCCACCGCCGTGGGCTGAGGTCCCAGGTCCGAGCCCTTGGTCCCATGAGCTTGATGACTGTGAGGCATATTTATGCCTCACAGTCATCAGTCGTTTTCGCGTCATGCCCGCCGGGCGTGCCCGCCGGCATGACTCCGAAGCGACGACCGTCGACACGTCGGCGCAGGTGATAAAGGCGTGGAGCCGGCGACACGGTGGGCCTATGGTGGCGCGGTGCTGATCAGACGCGAGACGGACGCCGACGCCGACGCCATCCGGGCGGTTCACTCCGCCGCCTTCACCAGGACCGACGGCGCTGGCGTACCGGTCGAGGCGACACTGGTCGACGCGCTGCGCGCCGACGAGGGTTGGCTGCCCGCGTACTCGCTGGTGGCGACCGATTCGGACGGCCAGGTGGTGGGGCACGTGGTGGCCACGCGCGGCCGGGTGGCCGGCGAGCCGGTGGCGCTCGGGCTGGGGCCACTCGGTGTGCTGCCCGACTGGCAGCGCCGTGGGGTGGGCCACGCGTTGATGCACGCGGTGCTCGGCGCGGCCGACGCGCGGGACGAGCCGCTGGTGGTGCTGCTCGGGCACCCTGACTACTACCCGCGCTTCGGGTTCCGGCCCGCCGTCGAGCTGGGCGTCACCCCGCCGCAGCCGTGGGGGCCGCAGTATTTCCAGGCCCGGCCGCTGACCGCGTGGCGGGAGTCGATCCGCGGTGAGTTCCGCTACGCCGGCCCGTTCGACGACCTGTGAACCAGCCGCGGATCCGCCGGCGGCGCGCCACCGACCTGGACGGCTGCGTCGCGGGGCTCGCCGAGGTTCACCGGGTCGACAGGTACCCCCTGAACTGGCCCGCCGACCCGCACCGCTGGCTGCGCGAGCCGCACCCGGCGCGCGCCTGGGTGGCGGTCGACGCCGACGGGGCCGTCGTGGGGCATGTCGCGGTGCATCGGATCCCCGACCCGGCGGGCGGGCCGCCGGCCCGGCCGACAGCCGAGGTGGCTCGCCTCTTCGTGGTGCCGTCCGCCCGAGGGTTGGCGCTGGGCAGCGCGCTGCTGGACCGGGCCCGGCAGTGGGCGAGCAGACGCGGTACGGACCTGGTGCTGGAGCTGGCCGCCGGTGGTGCCGCGGCCGCCGCGCTCTACGAGCGCACCGGCTGGCGGCGCGTCGGGACGAGCACGGCACCATGGACCGCCCCGGACGGCAGCCCGGTGTCGCTACGGCACTACGCCCTGCGCCACTACCCGCCCGGTTCCGATGGCCCACCCGCCAGCACGGCGAGGCGACGGGCGAGGCGGCCGACGGCCTCGCGCAACTCGGGAGGCTCCAGCACCTCCATCTCGTGATCGAGGCGTGCCAGATGCGCGGCGAGCCAGTCCAGGCTCTCGCCGCCGACGACCAGCACGCACCATCCGTCGCAGTCGTCCTCGACCCGCCCGACCTGCGGTGGCACCAACGCCCGCACCCGGTCCGGCTGGGCGTGCACCCGCACGCGGGCGAGATACCGGTACGGCGCCTCGGTCACCGATCGCTGCACGTACGCGACGGGATCCGGATGCTCGCGCGCTCGGAAGCGCCAGGTCGTCGCGGTCGCCGCGCCCATCCGGTCGAGCCGGAACGTACGCCAGTCGTCGCGGTCGACGTCCCAGGCCATCAGATACCAGCGGCGACCTGTGGTGACCATCCGGATCGGTTCCACAGTCCGTTCGCGGTCCCCACCGTCGCGGCCGGGGTAGGTGAAGCGGACCCGCACCGCGTCGCGACAGGCCCGCGCCAGGGTCACCAGCAGCTCCGCGTCGATCTCGGCCACCGGGCCCAGGAGCGTCTCCGTGGCGCCGTGCACCGCCCGCACCTCGGCACGCAGCCGCGACGGCATCACCTGGTCGAGCTTCGCGAGCGCCCGCAGGGCCGCCTCGCCCGCTCCGGCGATCGTGCCGCCCGAGGCGAGGCGCAGGGAGACCGCCGTCGCGATGGCCTCCTCGTCGTCGAGGAGCAACGGCGGCAGCCGGGTGCCCGCGCCGAGCTGGTAGCCACCGCCGACGCCCGACACCGCCTGCACGGGATAGCCGAGTGTGCGCAGTCGCTGCACGTCGCGGCGGACGCAGCGGTCGGTGACGCCCAGCTCGGCGGCGAGGTCGGCGGCTGTCCAGGATGGTCGCCGTTGGAGCAGCGCCAGCAACCGCAGCACCCGCTCGGTCGTTGCCTCGACGGTCACACGCCGATCGTCGCACGGATCGCGGAACGACCCTGTCCGCTATTCACGAGAGGCTGGGATCATGACCGACCAGATCACGAGACAGGGAGCTGACATGGCCCGCGACGTCCAGATCACGTTCGACTGCGCCGACCCCGCCGGGTTGGCCGAGTTCTGGGCCGAGGCCCTCGGCTACCAGTTGCAGGGACCGCCCGGAGACTTCGAGTCGTGGGAGCAGGCGCTGGACGCGATGGGGGTCCCGCCGGAGAACCGCAACGACGCCTCAGCGGTGGTCGACCCCGAGGGTGTGCGACCGCGCCTGTTCTTCCAGCGGGTGCCCGAGCCCAAGCGGGTGAAGAATCGCGTACACCTCGATGTGCGGGCCGCTCCCGGGCTCACGGGTGACGAGCGGATGGCGGCGCTGGAGGCGGAGGCGGAACGACTCGCCGCATACGGCGCCACCCGACTCAGTCGCCACGAGCCCGCTCCCCCACTGGGTGCCGGTCACCTCGTCATGGCCGACCCGGAGGGCAACGAGTTCTGCCTCGACTGATCGGGCGTTCGCCCAGCTCATTGCAGAGATGGCCACCTGCCATGCGAACATGTGTACGTGTCGCCCGGCGCCAGCATCCTGCACGCCGACCTGGACGCCTTCTACGCGTCGGTCGAGCAGCGTGACGACCCGCGCCTGCGGGGGCGGCCGGTGATCGTCGGCGGCGGCGTGGTCCTCGCGGCCAGTTACGAGGCGAAGGCGCGAGGCGTACGCAGCGCGATGGGTGGTCAGCAGGCGCGCCGCCTCTGTCCGGACGCGATCGTGGTGCCGCCCCGGATGTCGGCGTACACGGCGGCGAGCCGGGCGGTCTTCGAGATCTTCCGGCAGACCACGCCACTGGTCGAGGGGCTCTCCATCGACGAGGCGTTCCTGGACGTCGGTGGCCTGTGGCGGCTGGTCGGGTCGCCGGCCGAGATCGCCGAGCGGCTGCGCCGGGAGGTTCGTGAACGGGTCCACCTGCCGATCACGGTGGGTGTGGCCCGCACGAAGTTCCTGGCGAAGGTGGCCAGCGGGGTGGCGAAGCCGGACGGTCTGCTGGTGGTCGCACCGGACGCCGAGTTGGCGTTCCTGCACCCACTGCCGGTCGAGCGGTTGTGGGGCGTCGGCCCGGTCACCTCAGCGAAGCTGCGGGAACGCCGGATCCGTACGGTCGGTGAGGTGGCCCGGCTCGGTGAGGCCGCCCTGGTGTCGCTGCTCGGGTCGGGCGCCGGCAGGCACCTGCACGCCCTGGCGCACAACCGCGATCCTCGCTCTGTGCAGGTCAGCCGGCGGCGCGGCTCGATGGGCGCGCAGCATGCGCTGAGCCGCACGCCGCATGCCCCGGCGGAGCTGGATGCCATCCTCGCCGGCCTCGTCGACCGGGTCAGCCGCCGCATGCGGGCGGCGGGGCGGTCCGGTCGCACCGTGGTGTTGCGGCTGCGCTTCGGCGACTACACCCGGGCGACCCGCTCGCACACCATCGGCAAGGCGACGGCCGACACGACGCCGCTGCTCGCCGCCGCGCGCGCGTTGCTGCGAGCCGCGCTGACCGAGATCGATCGTCGTGGTGTCACACTGATCGGTGTCTCAGTGGGCAACCTGGACGACAACCCCGTGCAACCGGAGCTGCCGTTTCACCGCGATCCGGGCGCTGAGTTGGACGCCGCGGTGGACGCGGTCCGTGACCGGTTCGGCTCAACGGCGCTGACCCGAGCGGTCCTGCTCGGCCGGGAGCCGGGCGTCGAGATGCCGCTGCTGCCGGATTGACCGATCTGCGTGCGGCGTCCCGGCGACCGCTGCGACCGGAGACACATCACAGCAGGTCGGCGGTTTAACCGGCGGCTGACGGGTGACCCTTGTGGGGTACAGCCTGACAAGGGGGGACCCACAATGTCCGACGACGACACCAGCAACCGGCCGAGTCGCACTGCCGAGCGGCCGCACGACGTAACCGACCCGCTGCTCTGGCAACTGGCGATCGACGTGCTGAGCGCCCACGAGCCGGACGACGAGGGTCAGTGCCGCAACCTTCAGTGCGCCGGGCAGTCCTGGCCGTGCGCGGCCCGCGCCGGCGCGGAGCAGTCGATGCGACTGGCCCGCAGCACACCCGCCCCGGTCGAGATGACCACCGACGGCGGCGACAACGAGGAGGGCGGCACGGGCTGGTCCGGAGAGGGCAGCGCACCGGCGCCCCGCTGGGGCTGGAACGCCGGCCCGGTCACGTCGCACCGAGGGTCGAAGGCATCCGCCTCCGCGGCGTGACGGCTTCCCCCGGGGTACGGGCGCTCGGGCTGATCGCACCACACGTACGAACGCTCGGCCGGTGACCCGGCCGAGCGTTCGTGTGTCATCCGTCAGAGGCTGAGCCGCTGACCCGGGAAGACCGTCAGAGGCTGAGCCGCTGACCCGGGAAGATCAGGCCCGGGTCGGCCCCGATCAGCTGCCGGTTGTGCTCGTAGAGCGCCTGCCAACCGCCGGTCACCCGGTGGCTGTCGGCGATCTCCGACAGGGTGTCGCCCGGCTTGACCAGGTACGTCTGGCCGCCCGTGGTCGGCGCGGTGCGCTCGTGGTTGCGGGTCGCCGGCTGCTCCCGCCGCGAGGGCCGCTCCTGCTGCTCGGTGGGCTTCGCCGTGGACTTCGCGGTGGGCTTCTGCGTGGACTTCGTCGATGGCTTCGCGGTGGACTTCGTCGACGGCTTTGTGGCGGAGCCGCCGGACGAGCCGCCCTTCTTGCCGCAGGTCGGCCACGCGCCGATGCCCTGCCCGTCGAGCACCTTCTCGGCGATGGCGATCTGCTCGCCGCGGCTGGCCAGGTCGGCACGGGCGGCGTACTTCTTGCCACCGTAGCCGGCCCAGGTGCTCTGGGAGAACTGCAGGCCACCGTAGTAGCCGTTGCCGGTGTTGATCTTCCAGTTACCGCCGGACTCGCACTTGGCGATCGCGTCCCAGTTGACCGCGGCCTGCGCGGGGGCGGCCGGGCCGAAGAGGGCGACAGCACCGGTGACCGCACCGACGGCCAGGGTGCCGACGGCGAGACGGCGGGTGGTGACCCGTCGGTGACGGGGCGTGTAGACAGACGTCATGTGAACTTCCTCCACGCCGGCGAGGTGAGCTGTCGGGTTCGGGCCGAGGAGCCCGGCCGCACGATGGCGGCTTCACCCCGAGGTGACGTGCACCGAGGAACGTTTGGGTCCCCCGCTCCTGCCCGGGTGACTGGGTTCCACCGACCGGGGGCAGGATTTGGCGTTGCCGGCCGTGGTGTCCGCAGTGGCGAACCCGACCGACGTTAGGCACGGTCGGTGACGATCGCCCAACCCCTGTGAAGTTCTTCACCGGGGTACGCGGGGCGTCACCCGTAGCGGTTGCGGGTGGGTGGTCAATGTGCAGTGACCACCGTGGACCGTTGCGGATCAGATGCGGTGACGGAGCCAGAGCACGATGCGCCGCAGCAGCTCGACGTGTCCCGGCGACTCGTACGACCGGGCGTCGTGACCGAGTGCGTTGTAGACGATCCGGCTGCTCCCGGCCGTGCGCGCCCAGACGAGCGGGTGGGTGTCGCCACCCTCGTCGTGGACGTAGAGAGTCTCGACGTCGACGCCGTCGAGCAACTCCAGGTCGGTGTAGCGCTCGTCGTGCACCTCGAAGTCCACGAGACCGGTAGTGATCGGGTGCTCGATGTCGGTGCGTCGGATGAGGCTGGTTCCGATCGGCGGGTGGAAGGTCCGACCGTGGTCCCAGGCGGCGCCGACCGTGGACCGCCAGGTCGCGAGCTGGGGAAACGCGATCGTCGCGCTGTGCGTGGCGAGCAGGCTGCCGCCACGGGCCAGGAAGGCGTCGAGGACGCGGCCGAACTCCTCGTCCTGCGGGATCGGGGCCGTGCGGTCGGCGCTGGCGTTCACCACCAGGAGGCGGGCGCCGTCGAGTGCGGCCGCGAGTTGGTCGACGGTGGTCACGATCGCCACCGGGCCCGCCTCGCCGACGAGCTTGGCGATCGCCGCGCTGGTCTCGGACAACGGGTGCCAGGGATCGGCGTGCGGGCCCTCCCCGCTGAAGATCACTGTGTCGACCGGCATGACCGTGCTCCGCTCATCATTTGGACGATTTTCGAAATCACGAAATCAAAGCTAGCATGGCGTCCATGAGAGCCCTGCATCATCCCGATCTCGCCTCGGTCGACCTCGCCACCGTGCTCGGCGCCCTCGCCGACCCGGTGCGCCTGAGTGTCGTACGACAGTTGGCGCAGGCCGGTGGGGTCGTCTGCGGGAAGTTCGACGCGTTGTCCGAGGTGAGCATGTCCACGCTGTCACATCACCTGAAGGTGCTGCGGGCAGCCGGCGTCCTCCGCGTCACGCCCAACGGCAGCTTCCGCAGACACGAACTGCGTGCGGACGAGATCAATGACCGGTTTCCCGGGCTCCTTCCCGCGGTCATCGCCAACCTCGACCTGACCGAACGAGTGGGAGTTCCCGCATGAGCGACACCAACCCGGCCGGGCAGAGCGGGCCGCGCACACTGGGCCTGTCCGCCGACGAGGTCCTGAGCACGACCCGCGCCGTCCGCAAGCGTCTCGACCTGGGACGCCCGGTCCCCCGTGACGTGATCGAGGACTGCCTGCGCATCGCGCTTCAGGCCCCCAGCGGCCGCAACAGGCAACGCTGGGACTTCATCTTCGTCGAGGATCCGCAGACCCGGGCCGCCGTCGCCCGACTGTGGCGACTCGGGCTGATGGCACCGCCACCCGCGTCGGGCGGCACCGGGCCGGCCTTCAGCCGGATGGACTTCGCCTCCGAGCAGTGGGGCCGGATCGCCGGCAGCCTGCAACACCTGGCGGACCACCTGCACGAGGTGCCGCTGCTGCTCATCCCCTGCCTGCGGGTCGAGTCCCGCGCCGAGCTGGCCAGCGTGCGCGGGCAGGCCGGGGCCTGGGGTTCGGTCATCCCGGCGTTCTGGAGCTTCATGCTGGCCGCTCGGGAACGCGGGCTCGGCACCGCGTGGACCACGAGCCATCTCAGCTACGAAAGGGAGATGGCAGACCTGCTCGGCATCCCCTACGACACCGTCGTGCAGGTGGCGCTCACGCCGGTGGCGTACACCCTGGGCACCGACTTCAAGCCCGGTCCGCGGGCCGACGCGGACGGGTTCGCCCACTGGAACCGCTGGTAGCCGGCCACCGCCGGCGGCGGGCCACCCGGTGACCCGGGAAGCCCGCCGCTTGACGGGGTACGCCAGCTACAGGGTGCGCGCCAGCCGGTCGGCGAGCGTCCGGGTGAAGCGGGCCGGGTCGGTCAGCTCACCGCCCTCGGCGAGCACCGCCAGGCCGTAGAGCAGCTCGGCGGTCTCGGTCAGAGCCGCCTGGTCGCTGCCCTGCTCGTGGGCCTTGCGCAGCCCGGACACCAGCGGGTGACCGGGGTTGATCTCCAGGATCCGCTTGGTCGGGGGAAGCTCGTGCCCCATCGCCCGGTACATCTTCTCCAGGGTCGGCGTGAGGTCGTGGGCGTCGCCGACGACGCAGGCCGGCGAGGTGGTCAGCCGCGACGACAGACGCACCTCCCGGACGCTGTCGGTCAGGGTGGTGCCCAGCCAGTCGAGCAGGGCGGCGAACTCCTGCCGCTGCTGCTCGCGCTCGGCCTCGGCCTGCTGCTTCTCCTCGTCGGTGTCCAGGTCGATCTCGCCCTTGGCGATGGACCGCAGCGGCCGACCGTCGTACGCGCCGACCCGCTCGACCCACACCTCGTCGACCTGGTCGGTGAGCAGCAGCACCTCGTGGCCCTTGGCCCGGAACGCCTCCAGGTGCGGCGAGTTCTCGATGGCGGCCCGGGACTCGCCGGTGGCGTACCAGATGTCGCTCTGGCCGTCCTTCATCCGTGAGACGTAGCCAGCCAGGTCGGTGGGCTCGGCGGGGTCGTGGGTGGAGGCGACCGACAGGAGGTCCAGCAGGGTGTCGCGGTTGTCGGTGTCGTCGATCAGCCCTTCCTTGACCACCGCGCCGAACTCGGTCCAGAAGGTGCGGTACCTCTCGGCGTGGTTGGCCTTGAGGTCCTTGACCGTGGCGAGGATCTTCTTCACCAGGCGACGGCGGACGATCTGGATCTGCCGGTCCTGCTGGAGGATCTCGCGGGAGATGTTCAGCGACAGGTCGTGCGCGTCGACCACGCCCTTGACGAAGCGCAGGTAGGTCGGGACCAGCGCCTCGCAGTCGTCCATGATGAAGACGCGCTTGACGTAGAGCTGGACGCCGCGGCGGCCCTGCGGGGAGAACAGGTCGAGCGGGGCGTGGCTGGGCAGGAACAGCAGCGCCTCGTACTCGAAGGTGCCCTCGCCCTTCATGTGCACGACCTCGAGCGGGTCGGCCCAGTCGTGGCTGACGTGCTTGTAGAACTCGTTGTACTCCGCGGCGTCGACCTCGTCGCGGGGTCGAGCCCAGAGTGCCTTCATCGAGTTGAGGGTCTGCACCTCGCTGGTGGCGGCCTCGCCGTCGGCGCCGGGCCGCTCGACGCTCATCCGGATCGGCCAGGCGATGAAGTCGGAGTATCGCTTGACGATCTCCCGGACGGTCCACTCGGCGGTGTAGTCGTGCAGGTTGTCCTCGGTGTCGACCGGCTTGAGGTGCAGGGTCACCGTGGTGCCCTGCGGCGCCTCGTCGACCGACTCGATCGAGTAGGTGCCCTCGCCGGTGGACTCCCAGCGGGTGCCGCCGGTCTCGCCGGCCTTGCGGGTCAGCAGGGTGACCCGGTCGGCCACCATGAACGCGGCGTAGAAGCCGACGCCGAACTGGCCGATCAGGTCCTGCGAGGCGTGGGCGTCGGCGGATTCGCGCAGCTTGCGCAGCAGCTCGGCGGTGCCCGACTTGGCGATGGTGCCGATCAGCTGGACGACCTCGTCGCGGGTCATCCCGATGCCGTTGTCCCGCACGGCGAGGGTGCGGGCGTCCCGGTCGACCTCGAGGGCGACGTGCAGGTCGTCGGTGTCGGCGACGAGGTCCTTGTCGACAAGCGTGGCCAGTCGCAGCTTGTCCAGGGCGTCGGACGCGTTCGAGATGAGTTCCCGCAGGAAGACGTCCTTGTTCGAATAGATCGAGTGGACCACCAACTGGAGGAGCTGACGCGCCTCGGCCTGGAATTCCAACGTTTCGGCCTGGTTGCTCACACCGTCTCCCATCTCGGCTCGTGCGGAGGTTCGCGGAAAGGATACGAGCCGTCACCGGCAGGGTTGTGGCCGCCTCGGGGTCGCATTCCCGATTCAGGGGGGTCACCGTCGTGACGTAGCTGACTTTGGTGAACGTAAGTCAGGTCGGATAGCGTGACGGCCATGAAGATCGCTGGAAGCACCGCTCTCGTCACCGGCGCCAACCGTGGCCTCGGCCGACACCTGGCCGCCGAACTCCTCGCCCGGGGCGCCACCGTCTACGCCGGCGCCCGCAACCCCGACAGCGTCGACCTGCCCGGCGTGACGCCGGTCCGCCTCGACATCACCGACCCCGCCTCGGTGGCCGCAGCCGCCGAGCTGGCCGGGAACGTGAACCTGCTGATCAACAACGCCGGCATCGACACCCGGACAGATCTGCTCGACGGCGACCTGGACCTCGTCCGGCTGGAGCTGGAGACCCACTACATCGGCACCCTCTCGACTGTCCGGACGTTCGCGCCGGTCATCGCCGGCAACGGCGGCGGAACGATCCTCAACGTGCTCTCCGTGCTGTCCTGGTTCGGCTTGCCGATCCACGGGGCCTACAGCGCCGCCAAGTCCGCCGAGTGGTCGATGACCAACGTCCTTCGCGTCCAGCTCGCCGAGCGGGGCATCCGGGTCGCCGGCCTGCACGTCGGCTACCTGGACACCGACATGGCCGCCGACGTCACCGGCCCGAAACTGGACCCGGCGACGATCGCCCGGATCGGGGTGGACGGCATCGAGGCCGACGCGTACGAGATCCTCGCCGACGACCTCAGCCGCCAGGTGCAGGCCGGGCTGGCCGGCGGCGTCGCCGCGCTCTACCCGCAGCTCCCCTGACCCACGACGCGACGAGCCGCCGCCGGGAAGCCCCGGCGGCGGCTCGCTTCTGCGGGTACGCGGTCAGCTCGCCTGCAACGTCACGTCGTCGATCACGAAGCTGGTCTGCAACGACGAGTCCTCGGAGCCGGTGAACGTGAGCGTCACCGTCTGCCCGGCGTACGCGGCAACGTTGAGCGTGCGCTGGACGTAGCTGGTGGAGGCGTTGAGGTTCGAGTACGTCGCCAGCGTGGTCGAGCCCATCCGCACGGTCAGCTTGTCGTACGCCGTGGACGTGGTCGTCTCGGCGGTGTCGATGCGAGTCCAGAACGACAGCGTGTAGCTGGCGCAGCCGGCCGGCACTGTCACCGACTGGGACAGGGTCTCGGTGCGGGTGCTGCCGTACCCGTTGAGCCACGCCTTGTATGACCCGGTCCGGGCCGGCTTGCTGCTGGAGTTGGTGATAACGCCGGAGGACGCCGTCCACACCGTGGCGCCGCTCTCGAAGCCGCCGTTGCCGATCACCTGGGTGGCGGCGCAGCCGCCGGTGCCGGTCACGGTGAGAGTGAGGGTGGCGCTGCGGGTGACCGAGCCGGTGCCGGTGACCGTCACCGTGAAGGTGCCGGTCGCGGCGCTTGACGACGCGGTGAGGGTCATCGTCGACGAGCCGCCGGAGGTCACCGAGGACGGGCTGAACGAGACGCTCACCCCGCTGGGCGCGCCGGAGGCGGAAAGGCTGACCGACTGCGCCGAGCCGGCCGTGGTGGCGGTGGAGACCGTGGCGGTGGTGCTGGCGCCCCGCGCGACGGTGCGCGTCGTGGGGCTCACCGCGACGGAGAAGTCGTTGGTGGGGGTGCCGCCGCCCACGGCGAGCTGCCACAGCGCGTACGCGACACCGTCGGCCGCCCTGTTCAGCACCGTCGCGCTGACGTTGGCGGTGGTGTCACAGGCACGGTGGTAGCAGGGGTCGTACGCCGAGTTGGCGGTGCCGCCCCACTTGGCGGCCTGGGAGCTCGTCTTGCGGGCGCTGGCCCCGGCGGCGTAGCCCGAGGTGGGGATGCCGGCCTGCTGGAAGTAGTAGTCGTCGGAGCGGCCCTGGCCCTCGACGTTCTCCTCCGGCGCAAGGCCCAACGAGTCCCAGTACGCCTTCAGCGGCGCCGCCGTGGTCGAGGTGACCCGGTTGATGAAGTAGCCGCCGTTGACCGAGCCGACCATGTCGAAGTTGTAGTAGCCCTTGATGTAGCCGCGCTGGGTGGTGTTGAGCGAGTTGACGTAGAACCGGGAGCCGTTGAGCCCCTGCTCCTCGTCGGTCCACCAGGCGAACCGGACCTTCTTCGTCATGGTCGGGTTCTGCGCGGCCAGGACCAGGGCGTTCTCCAGCAGGGTGGACGAGCCGGTGGCGTTGTCGTTGATGCCGGGGCCGGCCGAGACGCCGTCGAGGTGGGCGCCGAACATGACCACCTGGTCGGTCGGGCCGCCGGGCCACTCGGCGATCAGGTTGTTCGAGGGGTACGTGCAGCTGGAGCAGTACTGCTCGCTGACGGTGTAGCCGGCCGACTGGAGCCTGGTCTTGACGTACGTGAGCGAGGCGGTGTAGCCGGCCGAGCCGGCCCTGCGGTTACCGCCGTTGCTGGTGGCGATGCTGTTGAACTGGGTGAGGTGGGCCTGGACGTTGCTGACGGAGATGTCCGGTGCTGCCAACGCGGCGGCGGTCGCGGCGATCGGCCGGGCCTCCGTCATCGTGGTCATGGGCGACGCGGCCACCGGCTGGGCGGCCAGCGTCACCGTCATTCCGGCGAACACGGCAAGCGCGATTCCCGCGCTCAGCGTTCTGCCTCTCATGGGGGCTCCTCGGGGGTTGGAGAGATACCCGAGACACTTACAGATGTCGATCCATTGGGCATCGGTCGTTCGTCCCGAACCGCCGCCGCTTCGACGGTGGGTACCGGCGGCGGCACAGGTGAGTAGAGGTGCCAGGATGGGTAGGTAACGCCAGCAGGGGTCGTCGGGCCCGGAACGGGGGCTAGCGATGGGGCCGGGTCGAGCGTGACACGACCCAGCATCGACCTGTTCAGCGGCGGCGGTGACACCGGTCGGCTGATGGCGGAGCTGGACTGGGCCCGTACGCCACTGGGTCCGGTCAGCGGATGGCCACAGAGCCTGCGCGCCGCGGTCCGGCTCGTGCTCTCCTCCCGCTACCCCATGCTGCTGCTCTGGGGCGACGACTTCTCCCAGCTCTACAACGACGCGTACTCCACGCTGATCGGCGACAAGCACCCCGCCGCGCTCGGCAACGACGTGCGGGTGACCCTGGCCGAGGGCTGGGACGTGCTCGCCCCGCTGATCGAGCAGGCCATGGCGACCGGGGTGGCCAGCTGGGTCCCCGCGCTGCAACTGCTGCTGGAGCGGGCCGGCTACCGCGAGGAGGCGTACTTCAGCGTCTCGCACGCGCCGGCCCGCGACGACGAGGGCCGCACGGTCGGGGTGTTCACCGTCTGCAGCGAGGTCACCGAGCAGGTGGTCGGCGAACGCCGGCTGCGCCTGCTGCGCGACCTGTCCGTTCTCGGCGACGGGCGCACCGTCGACGTGGACGCCACCGGTGCCCGGCTGATCGACACGATCGACAGCCACCCGCTGGACGTGCCGTTCGCCGCCATCTACCTGCGCGACGGCACGGTGCTGCGGCGGCTCGCCCGCACCGGCGGCGACCAGGGACACGAGGGGGCACTCCCGGACACCGTGGAGCTGGCCGACCCCGGCCCGGTCGCGTACGCCTGGGGGCTGCCGGACGCCGCCGAGGGCCGCCCGACCCAGGTGACCGACGTCGCCGAACGGCTGCCACTGCCCGCCGGCCCGTGGGGCGACCTGGTCCGCACCGCGCTGGCGCTGCCACTCCCCTCCGGCGACGAGGACCAGCCGCTCGGTGTCCTGCTGGCGGGGGTCAGCCCCAGCCGAGGGCTCGACGAGGCGTACCGGTCCTTCAACCAGCTGCTGGCGCAGCAGATCTCCGTGGCGCTGCGCAACGCCCAGGAGTACGAGGAGGAGCGGCGCCGGGTCGAGGCGTTGGCCGAACTGGACCGGGTCAAGACCGACTTCTTCGCCAACGTCAGCCACGAGTTCCGTACCCCGTTGACCCTCATGCTCGGCCCACTGGCCGACGCCCTCACCGACGCCACCGCGCCCCTGGCCCCCGTGCAGCGGGAGCGGGTGGAGACCGCGTGGCGCAACGCCACCCGACTGTTGACGCTGGTCAACAGCCTCCTCACCTTCAGCAGCCTGGAGGCCGGGCGGGCCCGCAGCGAGGCCCGCGCGGTCGACCTGTCCGCGCTCACCACCGAGCTGGCCGGCGTGTTCCGGGCCGCCGTCGAGCGGGCCGGGCTGACCCTGGAGGTGGCCTGCCCACCGCTGCCACGGCCGGTCACCATCGACCCGGTCAACTGGGAACGCATCGTCACCAACCTGCTCTCCAACGCTCTGAAATACACGTTCATCGGCCGGATCCGGGTCACCCTGGACACCGACGACGAGGAGGTACGCCTCACCGTCGCCGACACCGGCATCGGCATCGGCGACCAGGACCTGCCGAAACTCTTCGAACGCTTCCACCGGGTGCGGGGCGCCCGCTCACGCAGCCACGAGGGCACCGGCATCGGCCTGGCCCTGGTGCACGAGTTGGCCCGGCTGGAGGGCGGCGAGGTCCGGGTGGCCAGCCGGGTGGGCGTCGGCAGCACCTTCACCGTGGCGCTTCCCTGGTCGGCGGCGCGCCGAACGGCGTTGATCGGCCCGCCGGTGGACGGGCGGGGCGACGCAGCCCGCGCCGCTGTCGAGGAGGCGATGGGTTGGCTCGCCGAACCGGACGGCAGTGTGACGGAGCCCGACCGTACGATCGGCCCGGCGGTGGACGAGCTGGCCGGTTCCCGGATCCTGGTCGCCGACGACAACAGCGACATGCGGGCGTACCTCACCCGGCTGCTCACCGGGCAGGGCTGGCGGGTACGGGCCGTCACCGACGGCCGGCAGGCCCTCGACGAGATCCACCGAGAGCGGCCAGACCTGGTCCTGACCGACGTGATGATGCCGGTGATGGACGGCTTCGACCTGCTGCGCAGGCTGCGCGCGGACCCGGCGACCCGGGCACTGCCGGTGCTGGTGCTCTCCGCCCGTGCCGGGGGTGACGCCAGCGTGGAGGGCCTGAGCCTGGGGGCCGACGACTACCTGGTCAAGCCGTTCGCCGCGACCGAGCTGATCGCGCGGATCCGCGCGGCCATCCGGCGGGCCCGCGACCGCATCGCCGCCAACCCAGCGACGGTCGACGCCGCATCGGCGACAACGCGACCAGCCGAGGTCACCGCCACCGCACCGGCTTCGGCGGTCGAACCCGTCGGCGACACGTCCGTGGTGCCGGCGGCTCCGGCCGACCGGAACGGGCTGGGCGACGTCCTGGACGTCAGGTGGGCATACCCGTCCGCACCCACCTCGGCCGCGATGATGCGTCGGGACGTCCGGCGGACTCTGGGCGACCTCGACGTCGACCCGGACGTGCTGGAGGATCTGCTGCTCGCCGCGTCCGAGGCGATGAACAACGCCGTCGAGCACGCGCAGCGGCCCAGCCGTCCGGAGGTGCGGGTGCGGGTCCAGGTCGGTGTCGGCCTGGTCCGGATCTCGGTGCGGGACTTCGGCACCTGGCGGGACCGGCGACCGGCGATGGACCGGGGACGCGGCGCGCTGCTGATGAACGCGTACGGCGACGTGCGGCTGGTCTCCACCCTCGAGGGGACGACGGTGACCATCGAGCGCCGGTTGGCCGACCCGGCCTGAGCGACCAGCCGGCGGCGTGTCAAAGCCGGCGGCCGTGGTGCCTACTCGGCGCAGTGAGGCCGGTGGGCGCGCCTCATCAAGTGGGGCGACCGCGCTCCTGGGCGAGCCGCTCGTCCAGCCGGCCCAGCTCGTAGATCGCGTTGAGGCTGGTCGGCAACCGGCTGACATTGTCCGGCACGGGTCCAGGATCCGGCACGGGTGCCGGATCCGGCGCGGGATCCGGCGCGGGTGCGGGTGCGAGATCCGGCGCGGGTGCGGCGGCGGGGGCCGACGGACGGCGGCGCAGGAGCCACACGGCCAACACGACCATGGCAGCCAGGACCAGCACGTAGGACACCGGCGGCCACCCGTCGCGGGCGGGGTTCGCGAGCGTCGGCGGGGTGACCGGAGCGGGAGGGGCACCGTCACGGCGGGGCACGGTTGCCTCCCGGGTGCCGGTGACCTCGCCACCGGCGGGTCGAGCCGGTGCGACCGGAGCGGTCGGGACCTGGACAGCGGCCGACGACCCCGCGGGCGTGGGGGCCGCGGTTGGCCGCACCGGGCTGGGCTGGTCAGTGACCGCCGTCGGGCTCGGCGTGGGGGGCGCGGTTGGCGCCGTGCTCGGCGGGTCGCCGCCATCGAGGAGGTCGTCGACGATCCGGCCGACGCCACCGAGGAGGCCAGCGACCGGACCTGAGGTGGCCGACGGGGACGGCGTGGGCGCGAGAGCGAGGGTCAGCGCGAGGGCGACGAGGGCAGGCATTGGTCCACCTCGGATGTGTCGAGATGCCACGCACCGTATCCCATGGGCGACTGCGCGGGATGACCCCAACACGCCGCGAGCGGGGACGCGTCGTGCGCGCGTCCCCGCTGCACTGTCCTTGATGGTCAGACGGGCAGACCGCCGACCTGGGTGGAGATCCAGGACCGGATGGACGGCAGGTCGACGTAGATGGACGGGCCGGTGGCGCAGGTGGAGTTGTTGTTGCCGGCCCGGCTGGTGGCGCCGATCAGGTTCCACACTCCGTTGACGCGGCGCACCTGCGGCCCACCCGAGTCGCCGTAGCAGGCGCCGGAATTGCCGTTGGTGTTGTTGGTGCAGATCTCGTACGGGCCGTTGATGCCGGAGCACCGACTGTCCGCCACGATGGACGTGTCCAGCTCGTTGGCGACCGCCGGTGCCGATCCGCAGCCCCGGGGCGCGCAGGTCTGGCCCCAGCCGATGATCCGGGTGGCGGTGCCGACCGCGCCGGAGGTGCTCGGGATCGGTGCCGGGGCGTACGTGACCGAGCTGGCCAGTTGCAGCAGCTTGACGTCGACGCTCGGGTGGTTGACCGCACGGGTCACCCGCACCACAGTCCCGCCGCTGGAGCGGTTGACGCTGCCCACCCGCACCGAGGACGGCGTCGAGCAGTGCTTGGCGGTGACCGCCCAGTTGCCCTTGATCAGCGTGCCGGTGCAGCCGGAGACGTAGACCATGAACGGGTAGTTCTCCGACGCCGGTCGGCCGCCGACCACCAACGGTTCGATGTCGGAGTCGCCGGTCCAGGTGTACGTCGTACTGGCCGGAGCGGCCAGGCTGCCGGCGAACAGCGAGTTCACCCGGCTCGCCTCGGTCGAGCTGGGGTTGGCGTTGCGGCAGGACACCGGGGCGCTGCTGCCGGACATCAGGTCGGTGCACAGGCCGGTACGCCGGTCCGGCAGGCCCAGGATGTGCCCGATCTCGTGGGCGGCGATGCGGTTACGGTCGTAGCCCTGGTTGACGGCCGTGCGGCCCATCCAGATCCGTCCCGAGCCGAGGCCGGTCGGCTGCGCCCGGGGCCAGCCGTCGTCGACGTAGATGGTGATGCTGGCCGGGGTGCCGGCCAGCAGCCGGACGTTGCTGACCCGGCTGTTCCAGATCTGCGCCGCCTGGTCGAAGTTGGTGCGGAACTCACCGGTCCGGCTCGCGTCGTAGTAGACGGTCCGTACGGCGGCGGCCGGAGCGCCCGTGGCGAGCTGCACCCCGGCTGCCGCCAGCACGGCCACCAGCATGGCCATCGCCGTACGTCTCAGTTGTCGTCGGAACATCACGCACTCCCCTACGGTCGCCCGGCGGCCACCGGCCACCGATCATCGATGTACGTGAATGCTAGAGCCCGGGCGACCGATGTCCGACATAGCGGAAGCGTCATACCGCCGAGGAAATCCACTGTTACGCGGCGGTTACGCCGTGGCGAAGTGCCAGTGCCGAGAAGGGACGACGGTGGCGGCAGAGGGCCACCGGCAGCGCCGCCGCCACGTGGCCCCGAATCTCGAACGGAGAACCACGATGAGGATCAGAAGCGCACTGACGGCGATGGTGGTCGTCCTCGCCGGGCTGCTCGTCGGAGCGGGCAGCAGCACCGCGGCGGGCACCACGACCGGGTCGGCGTACTGCGGCATCACCTGGGGCAGCGCGGAGAAGTCGGCCGGCGCGCTCAGCGACGCCCCGCTGGTCGACGTCCGCACCGGGCGGCACGACTGCTACGACCGGGTGGTGTTCGAGTTCGCCGGCCCGGTCGACGGTTACGCGGTCGGCTACGGCGAGACGTGGACCGAGGGCGAGGGGCTGGCGTTGTCGCCGTACACCGCGGGAGGGGCGCTGCTGCGGGTGTCGCTGCGCGCACCGGCGTACGACGACGCACACCAGGGCACGGTGCCGTACGCGGTCGGTGAGCACGTCGCGAACCTGCTGCGCTACCCGACACTGCGTGACGTCGTCTTCGGCGGCAGCTTCGAGGGCTACAGCACCTTCGCGGTCGGCGTACGGGCGCGGTTGCCGTTCCGCACGTTCGTCCTCGCAGGTCCCGGCGGACACAGTCGGGTCGTGCTCGACGTGGCCCACCAGTGGTGATCATTACCGGACACCGAGCCGCCCCGGCAGACGCGTCCGTCGCCGGGGCGGTGGGTGTCGGGACGGCTCAGACGTGCAGGGTGGGGCGGTAGACGAGTTCCTGGGAGCTGTTCATGATGTTGTCCGTTCACTGGTGACTCAGTGCGGTACGACGGGTCCGCAGGTAGGCCCGCTCGGTCTCGTTGGTGGCCAGTGCCACGGCCTGGTCGTAGGCGGCTCGTGCCTCGTCGTCGCGTCCCAGCCGGGCGAGCAACTCGGCCCGGGTGGCAGGCAGCCGGTGGTAGCCCGGAAGGTCGACACCCTCCAACTCGGCGAGGGCCACCGCCGGCCCGTGCACCTCGGCGACGGCGACGGCACGGTTGAGCGCGACGACCGGCGTTGGCGTGATCACGAGGAGCTGGTCGTACAGTGCCAGAACCTGTGGCCAGTCGGTGGCGGCGCCGTCGGTGTGCACCGCGCTGATCGCGGCCTGGATCTGGTACGGGCCGGGCCGGTTGCGCCGCAGGCAGCGGCGGACCAGGTCGTGGCCCTCGGCGATGAGGGCCCGGTTCCACAGTGACCGGTCCTGGTCGGCCAGCAGCACGAGCTCGCCGGTCGCGTCGAGCCGGGCCGGGCGGCGGGCCTCGGTCAGCAGCAACAGGGCGAGCAGGCCCAGGACTTCGGGCTCGTCGGGCATCAACGCGGCGAGTTCGCGGGTGAGCCGGATCGCCTCGGTGCACAGGTCCGTTCTGATCAACGGCCCGGCGGTGGACGCGTACCCCTCGTTGAACATCAGGTAGAGCACGGTGAGCACCGGCGGCAGCCGGTCCGGCAGCTCATGTTCGGCGGGCACCCGGTACGGGATGTTGGCGTCCCGGATCTTCTTCTTGGCGCGCACGATCCGCTGGGCGACGGTGGCCTCCTGGACCAGGTAGGCCCGGGCGATCTCCGATACGTCGAGGCCACCGAGCAGGCGCAGCGTGAGGGCGGTCCGCGCGTCGGGAGCGAGCGCCGGGTGGCAGCAGGTGAAGATGAGTCGCAGCTGGTCATCCTTCACCGGTCCCACCTCTCGCGGCTCGTCCTGGTGGTGCAGCAGCAGTGCCTGGGCGTGCCGGGCCTCGCGGGTCGACTCCCGGCGGAGCCGGTCGACGGCCCGGTTGCGGGCGGTGGTCACGATCCAGGCACCCGGGTTGGGCGGCGGGGTCTGCCACTTCTGCAACGCCGTGGTGAAGGCGTCCTGGACCGCCTCCTCGGCGAGGTTGATGTCACCGAGGACGCGGGCCAGGGTCGCGACGCAGCGGCCATACTCCGCGCGGTAGATGCTCGCCAGGTCCATGTCGGGTGACCGACCCCTGTTCAGGCCTGGGACAGGTCGTCGAAGGGGCGCACCTCGACCGGGCCGCAGGCCGCCGCGCATTTCTCGGCCCAGGCGAGCGCCTGGTCCAGGTCCTCGCACCTGATGACCCAGAACCCGGCGATGTGCTCCTTCGTCTCGGCGAACGGCCCATCGCTCATGGTGGTGGCGCCGTTCTCGACCCGGACGACGGTGGCGCTGTCCGGCGAGAGGAGCCCTCCGCCGAAGACCCAGGCGCCCGCGGCCAGCATCTCGTCGTTGATCCGGCCGGTTTCCGCGAACACGGTCTGCATCTCCTCGTCGGACGGGGCCGGCGCGCCCTCGACGCTGTGCACGGACAGCAGGTACTGCTTCATGACGTTCCTCCGGTAGGTCGACGGGTGAGTGGCGGCAGGTCAGACGGCCAGGCGGCGCGCGACGGCGGGGATCACGATCGCGGCCGCGACCAGGTGGGTGAGCATCAGCAGCGCCTTGGTGCCCACCCCGGCGTCCGCGATCACGTCCGGCACCAGCGACAGGACGGTCAGCACCACCGTCGTGCGGACGAACGTGCGCCGCGGACGCCGGGCGAAACGGGACAGCAACGCGGCGAGGAGCACCCCGACCAGCGAGAATACGGCGGTCAGCACGCCGAACCCGGTCACCGGGATCGGCGCGTCGGCCACGTCGAGGCTGATGCCCGCCGCGTGGCCGACGGCGGCGACGGCCATGGTGGCGGCGCTCGCGGCGACCGTGGCGATGAGACCGGTACGAATCAGCGCGCCGAAGGTCGACGCGGTGGTGGTAGTGGTGGTCGCTGTGCTGGTCATCGTGCCCTCCAGTGGGTGCGTGGCCCGCTGTTGTGCCGGGCTCTCACCAGGGCTACGAAGAGGATCAACCCCAATCGACAGGACCGCCAGAATCTTTTCGAAGACTCGGTCGACTCGACTGTGGTGAAGTCGGGGCGTCCGGACATCGCGGATGCCCCGACTGTCACGAACGCGAGTGGATCATGCGCCGGCCACGGTCATGGGAGGACCGTGAGCCTCAGAGCGTGCGCTGGTATTCCTCCCAGGTCCGCTTGGGGCTCACTGCCGGCCCGTCATCGGCGCCCCGGTTGGCCAGCCCGTTACGACCGAGGTAATAGTCGCCGGCCTGGTTCTGCGCACCTGTCGACTGATCGGTGTCGGACAGCGCGATGGCGTGGATGTGATAGCCCCAGTCCCCCTGGGCCGGGGTCCGCAGCCACGCGGCGAAGCCCACAGTCCGCAGTCGACGCAGCACATCCGTTCGCACGGCTGAGGAGAGCCCGCTGACCGAGAGATCGAGCGCACCGCCGCCGTCGTGCGTGCCGGCGGATGCGCCCACACCGCTGCTGTACGAGCCCTGCGTGATGCCGAGTTGACGGCCGAGCAGGCGTTCGGCCTCGAACAGCATCGACCTGGTGCGCGTGTTGACCTGCACACCGCGCAGGGTCACCACGCTGCCTGGTGAGATCGCCCTGACCACTGTGTAACGCCCCTCGCCGAGCGACCGCAGCGACGACGGGCCGGGCAGGCCGGTCGCGTCGAGACCGGTGTAGCCGAGAGACCTCTGGTACGCCGCGTACGCCGCGATCGTGCTGGTGCCGAAATGCCCGTCGACGTACGTCGACGACAGCAGACCTCTCGCCTGGAGGGCGCGCTCCACCAGCAGGACGCTGTCCTTGGCCCCGTCGGTGAGAGCGGTGTCCGGCCGACGCGGGTCGATCTGCGCCGCCTTGATCACCGCTTCCATGTCCAGCTGCGGCAACGCGGCGGTGGCCGAGTTGGCCAGCGGTACGGCGCCGACCACCGCCGCACCGGCAGCGACGAGCAGGCTTCTTCTGGTGAGCACGCTTCCTCCGTAGGATATTGACCGATCTACACCAACGAATGAAGCTAGTCTTCAATGCGGGAGCGGAGTTGTCACCCCACCGGGGCGTACGAAAGTCCACGGCACTGCCTCCCGCCGGTCGACAGGAACGGGCGGGGCCCTCGGCCCCGCCCGTCCACTGGGGTCTCATCCGACCGGCGTTCGTCGCGGGTCGGTAGGCCGCCGTCGTGCCTCCGTGTCAGCTAGCTGCCGGAGCCCTGCCCGGCCGGGTCGGGTGCCTGCTCGACGGCCTCGTCGGCCAGGTGCCAGACCTCCCGCATCGGCGCCCACCAGTCCCCCGAGCCGGGCTCGGCGAGCGACTCCTGACACGGGTCGGTCAGCTTCCACCACTCCTGTGTCTGCGGGTCCGCAGCGATGAGCCGCAGGTCGGCGTCGTAGTCGTCGCCGACGTACTCGTAGTAGCCGAAGAGCAGGTCGTCGTGGAGGAAGATGGTGTAGTTGCGGAAGTTCGCCTCGCGCAGCGTCTGCTCGACGCTCGGCCAGACGGTGGCGTGCAGCCGAAGATAGGTTTCCCGCTGCTCCGGTCGGAGTCGGATCACGCAGCCGTGACGTTGCACGTCGTGCCCCTTCGTGTGAGCTGGTCGGATCGAGGCGGCCCGCGGGCCACCGGCAACGGCACGCGCCGTCCGCCGCCGATGGGCGTGGCGGTCGGTACGCGCTGACCGCCGGATCAGGCGGTGTGCTGATCCGAGCGATCGATGATCTCAGTAGCCCACGTCGAGATCAACGCTCGGCCCGGTGCGAGGTGGGGTTGTCGGTGCCGCTCAACGGTCCGGCCGGTCCGTGGAACCCGACCGTTTCGCCAGGCTGCGCACCGTGGCGGCGGGTCTACTCTCGGGTGATGGAGGGCCGCGTGCTGGTGGTCGAGGACGACGCCTCCATCCGGGAGGTCACCGCCCTCGGACTGCGCCGCGCCGGCTTCCGGGTCGACACCGCCGTCGACGGGCGGCAGGCCCTCGCGGCGTGGCGGGCTCACCCGGTCGACCTGATCGTGCTCGACGTCATGCTGCCCGGTCTGGACGGCCTGGACGTCTGCCGGGAGATCAGGCGTACCAGTCAGGTGCCGATCCTGATGCTGACCGCGCGCACCGACACCATCGACGTGGTGGTCGGGTTGGAGTGCGGCGCCGACGACTATCTGCGCAAGCCCTTCGACCTGCCCGAGTTGGTGGCCCGGGTCCGCTCGGTGCTGCGCAGAATGAGCGCTACCGCCCCGTCCACCATCATCGAGGTCGGCAGCCTGGAGATCGACCCGGGCAGCTTCGTGGTCCGTCGGCACGGCCGGGAGGTGGCGCTGACCGCCACCGAGTTCCGCCTGTTGCTGGAGCTGGCCCGCCGACCCGGCCAGGTCTTCACCCGCGAGTTGCTGCTGGACCTGGTCTGGCACCACGACTTCCTCGGCGACTCCCGGCTGGTCGACGTGGCGGTGCAACGGCTGCGCTCCAAGATCGAGGAGGACCCGGCGCAGCCACGGTTGGTCCGTACCGTGCGTGGCGCCGGCTACAAGCTGTCAGTGAGCTGACGGGAGGGTCGGCGATGGCCGGACGCGCGGTGATCCCGGGCCGCCTGCGGCGTCGGCTGACCATCGCGTTCGTCCTGGTCGCGGGTGTCTCGGCCGGCCTGCTCGCCGGTGGGACCGGGCTGCTGCTGCGGCAGTCCTGGTGGGACGCGTCGCTGCAGGAGGCAGCCGCCGACGCCCGCTATCAACTCGTGCTCGCCGGACAGTTCCTCCCGCTGACCGAGCAACGCAGCACCGACCTGCTCACCAGCTTCGAGGCCAGCGGCCGGCACGTGGTGCTCGTCGACGGCCCGAGCCGCCCCTCGCACCCGGCGTACGCCCCGACGCTGGGCACCGGGTTGCGGGCCACAGTCGCGGGTGGACAGCTCGGTTACCAGCGCTCCGCACCGGCGCAACGTCCTCGGCTGCTGGTGGTCGGCGGGCGCATTCCCGGCTCGACCGCCGAGTTGTACGTCCTCACCGTGGAGGATGACGTCGCCACCGACCTGGGTCAGCTGCGCTCCGCACTGGTGGCGGGCTGGGTGCTCGTGGTGCTGCTCGCCGCCGGGGTGGGTCACGCGCTGGCCCGACGCACGTTGGAGCCGGTGGGCCGGGCCAGCCGGGCCGCCCGGGCGCTCACCGAGGGCCTGCTCGACACCCGCCTGCCGGTGCGCGGGCGCGACGAGTTCAGCGTCTGGGCGGCGACGTTCAACGAGATGGCCGAGGCACTGGAGTCGAAGATCGCGGCACTGTCGGCCGCGCAGGCCCGTGAGCGGCGGTTCACCGCCGATGTGGCGCACGAGCTGCGTACCCCGGTGACCGCCCTGGTGGCCGCGGCGTCGCTGCTGGGTGAGCACCTCGACCAGTTGCCCGGCGATGCGCGACCGGCCGCGCGGTTGCTGGTCGGCGACGTGGTCCGGCTGCGCCGGCTGGTCGAGGACCTGATGGAGATCTCCCGGTTGGATTCCGGCCGGGAGCAGCCGGCCGTCGGGTCCGTCGACGCGTCGGCGCTGCTGCACGGGATCGTCGCGACACGCGGTTGGTCGGAGCGGGTTCTGGTCAGCGGCGACGCGATCACGCTGCGCACCGACCCGCGCCGGCTGGAGCGCGTGCTGGCCAACCTGGTCGCCAACGCGGTCGAACACGGCGGCGGGGAGATCCGGGCCACCGTGACCGGGGCGGGCCCGGTGGTCGTCTTCGAGGTCACCGACCAGGGGCCGGGCATCCCGGTGGAGCACCTGCCCCACGTCTTCGACCGGTTCCACAAGGTCGACCCGTCCCGGTCCGCGCCCGGCAGCGGGCTCGGGCTGGCCATCGCCCGGGAACACGCCACAGTGCTCGGCGGTGTGCTGAGCGTCCGCAGCGAATCCGGCGCCGGCACCTGCTTCCGGCTGGAGCTGCCGGCGCACGGTCTCCCCGCGCCGGCGAGCGACGACGGCGAGCGGGCCGCCACGGCGGCGGGTGACAGCGCATGAGCCGGCACTGTGTGATCGCGTCGGTGCTCGTCGCCGGCCTGCTGGTGAGCGGGTGCGGCACCCCGCGCTCCGGGGCCCTCGGCCCGGCACCCGCGGCGGCGCCGTCCAGCACGACGCCGTCCAGCGCGGCACCGCCGAGCACGGCCCCGCCGAGCGCCGCATCGACCGACCGTCCGGATCCGATCCCCTCGGCGGGGCCTCCACGATCACCCACGACGCCCTCGCCCGGGCCGGCCGGCACGCGCGACACCGTGACCATCGAGCTGTGGCTCGTCCGCGCCGGGCAGCTCGTGCCGACCAGGCGGGCCCGGCCGGCCACCCTGTCGACGTCCCGGCTGGCGGTGACCGAGCTGGCCGCCGGACCCACGCCGGCCGAGGCCGCCGCCGGGTTGACCACCCTCGTCCCGGCCGGCATCGAGGTCACCCGAATCACCGACGGTACGGCGACGCTGCGGGTCCCGTCCGTCGGCGACCCGGCGGAGCGGCGACTACGCGAGGCGCAGGTGGTGTGGACGCTCACCCAGTTCCCCACCGTGCGTCAGGTCAGCCTGGGCGGCGCGGGCCCGGTCGGTCGGCCGGACTACGCGGACCTGCTGCCGCCGATAGTGGTGACCAGCCCGGTCGCCGGTGAGCGGGTGGCCGCCCCGCTCGTCGTCACGGGCACCGCCACGGTGTTCGAGGCCACGGTGAGCGTGCGGGTGCTGGACGCCGCCGGCCGGGAGGTGGCCACCGGCTTCGGCACCGCCAGTTGCGGCAGCGGCTGCCGGGGCGGCTACCGCGTGGTGGTCGGCTGGCGGGCGGCTCGGGAGCAGCAGGGCACTGTCGAGGTGTACGAGGTGTCCGCCCTCGACGGTTCACGGATCAACACGACGGCGGTGCCGGTGATCCTCGCACCCGGTGTCTGACCAGCACGTTCACCCACCGGACTCCGCTCGGAAACGTAATCGTTTCGTTGACGTCCTGCGACGCAACTCACGAAAGCCTGCATGTTTCCAGCCTGGAGAACTAGTGTCAGTACGACATCGTTTCATGGGGGTGCGGGGATGCTGGGTGGTCAGCAGGTGGGAGCGGGTGCCGGAGTGCCGGCGGCCCGGGGCCCACGCTGCACCGACGGCGACCTGTTCGCCGTCGTCACCGACCTGCTGCGTGAGGTCGGCTACGACCGGATGACGATCGACGCCGTCGCCGCTCGCGCCCACGTCAGCAAGGCCACCATCTACCGGCGTTGGGACGGCAAGGCCGAGCTGGTCGTCGCCGCCCTGGGCGGCCGGCAGGTGGGGGTGCACAACCCGCCCGACACCGGTTCCCTGCGCGGTGACCTGATCGAGTTGCTGCGCGCCACGGCGGCGATCTGCGTGGCCGACTGTGACCTCATGCAGGCGTTGACGTTCGCCATGCGGACCAACCCCGAGCTGGAACGCCTGGTACGCCGCCAGGTGCTCCCGGCCGGGCGGGTGGCGAGCACCGCCATCCTGGTCCGTGCCGCCGCCCGGGGGGAGATCCCGCCGGAGGCCGGCGAGCGCGAGTTGTTCCACGATCTGGCGCCCGCGCTCACCATGTCCCGCATCGTCGCGCACGGCCTACCCGCCGATGACGCGTTCCTCACCCAGGTCGTCGACCAGGTGCTGATCCCGGTTCTCCGCTACCAGCACGACCGCCCGTCTCAGGCCTGATCTCTTTCTCGACATTCGCAACACGGAAGGCTTCACCATGCCCGGAACCACCTCGACCGCCCCCGGCGCGCCCGGCGCCGGGACGTCGACAGGAGCGCCGCACCCGCGGCGCTGGATCGCGCTGGCGGTCATCGCGGTCTCGCAGCTGATGGTCGTGCTCGACGCCACGATCGTGAACATCGCGCTGCCGCAGGCCCAGGCCGACCTGGGCATCACCGACGCGAACCGACAGTGGGTGGTCACCGCCTACACGCTGGCGTTCGGCGGGTTGCTGCTGCTCGGCGGCCGGATCGCCGACTACTGGGGGCGCAAGCGCACCTTCCTGGTCGGCATGACGGGCTTCGCGCTCGCCTCCGCACTGGGCGGCCTCGCCACCACCGGCGGCATGCTCTTCGCCGCCCGTGCGCTTCAGGGCGCCTTCGGCGCGTTGCTCGCCCCGGCGGCGCTGGCGCTGCTCACCGTCCTGTTCACCGAGGCCACCGAGCGGGCCAAGGCCTTCGCGGTGTACGGCGCGATCGCCGGCGGTGGCTCGGCGGTCGGTCTGCTGCTCGGTGGGGTGCTCACCGAGTACGCCGACTGGCGCTGGTGCCTGCTGGTCAACATCCCGGTGGCGGCCATCGCCATCGCCCTGGCCCTCCCGCTGGTGCCGGAGAGCCGGGCGCACGGCAACACCCGCTACGACGTGCCCGGCGCGATCGTGGTGACCGCCGGCCTGGTCTCCCTGGTCTACGGCTTCACCAAGGCCGCCGAGGACGGCTGGGACGCCACCCAGACGCTCGGCTTCATCGCCGCCGGTGTGGCGCTGCTCGCCATCTTCGTGGTGATCGAGCTGCGCTCCAACCACCCGCTGCTGCCGCTGCGGATCATCCTGGACCGCAACCGGGGCGGGGCGTACCTCGCCTCGACGCTGATCGGTGCCGGCCTGTTCGGGGCGTTCCTGTTCCTGACCTTCTACTTCCAGGTGGTGTTGCAGTACAAGCCCCTCGAGGCCGGGCTCGCGTCGCTTCCGGTCACCGTCGGCGTGCTGATCGCCGCTGGTGGCGCCAGCCAGCTGATGCCACGGGTGGGTGCCAAGCCGCTGATGGTCGGCGGCGCCGTGCTCGCCGCCGTGGCCATGCTGGCGCTGACCCAGATCGACGTGGACACCTCGTTCCTCACCCTCCTGCTGCCCGCCCAGGTCATCCTCGGCATGGGCCTGGGCTTCACGTTCGTGCCGCTGTCCAGCCTCGCCCTGGTGGGGGTGCCGGAGCACGACGCCGGCGCGGCCAGCGCGACGCTGAACGCCACCCAGCAGATCGGCGGCTCGCTCGGCACTGCCCTGCTGAACACCATGTACACCAGCGCGGTCGCCGCGTACCTGGTCGGTCGGGTGCCGAACCCGGTCAACCAGATCGAGGCTCTGGTGCACGGCTACCGCGTGGCGTTCGCCTGGGGTGCGGCCCTGATCGTGCTCGCCGGGCTGGCCACTCTGATCCTGGTGAAGGTGCGCAAGGAGGACATCCCGACCGGCAACACCGTGCACATGGGCTGAGCCGACCGACGCGGCTGCCGGCCGGACCGCCCCGACGTGGGGCGAGCCCGGCCAGCGGCCGCTTCCGGTAACGTCCCGACCATCGTCGAAAGTCCGTTTGAGGAGATCCATGTCGACCCCTGCTGACCAGATCATCACGGCTCTGCGCGCGGGCCACGAGGAGCTCGCCGCGCTCGTACGGGACCTGAAGGAAGACGACCTGCTCCGCCCCTCGGGAGCCAGCGAGTGGCAGGTGTCCCAGGTGCTGAGCCACCTGGGCAGCGGCGCCGAGATCAACCTGGCGACGCTGGACGCCGCCCGCACCGGCGCGCCCGGCCCGGACGGGGACTTCAACCGCGGCGTCTGGGCACGGTGGGACGCGATGTCCCCGACCGAGCACGCCGCTGGGTTCCTCGCCACCAACGAGCGGCTGGTCGAGGCGTACGAGGCGCTGGACGGCGAGACCCGGGCCTCCATGCGGATCGACCTCGGCTTCCTGCCGGAGCCGGTCGACGTGGCCACCGCGGCCCGGTTCCGCCTCAGCGAGTTCGCCCTGCACCAGTGGGACGTCGAGGTGGGGTTCAACTCGTTCGCGGCGGTGACGCCGGCGGCGGTGGGGCTGCTGCTCGACCAGATCGGCGGCATGCTGGCCTGGACCAGCCGCCCGCAGGAGCTGGGCGGTCGGGAGGCCACCCTGCTGGTCCGGCTGCAGGCGCCCGAGCGGACCTTCGGGCTGCGGCTGGGCGAGAAGGTTGACGTCGTCGACGCGCCGGAGCAGCCCGACGGGGAGCTGACCGCCCCCGCCGAGGCGTGGCTGCGGCTGGCCACCGGACGGCTCGGTCCCCAGCACACCCCGGAGGGGGTCCGGGTGACCGGGCCGGTGACCCTGGACGACCTGCGTCGGGTCTTCGTCGGCTTCTGAGCCGGTGCCGTGCGGGCCGGTCACCCCGGCCCGCACGGCCTCTCAACCCTTCACGCAGACCACCTGCTTGAGGTGCGCCACCACCTCGACCAGGTCCTCCTGCTGGGCCATCACCTCGGTGATGTCCTTGTACGCGCCGGGGATCTCGTCGACCACCCCGGCGTCCTTGCGGCACTCCACCCCGGCGGTCTGCGCGGCCAGGTCCTCCGTGCTGAACGTCCGCTTCGCCTGTGCCCGCGACATCCGCCGCCCAGCCCCGTGCGACGCCGAGCAGTACGCGTCCGGATTGCCCCGACCCCGCACGATGTACGACCCGGTGCCCATCGACCCGGGGATGATGCCCAGGTCCCCCCGGCCGGCCCGGATCGCGCCCTTGCGGGTGACCAGCACGTCCACCCCGTCGTAGCTCTCCTCCGAGACGTAGTTGTGGTGGCACGAGATGGGCTCGTCGTAGGAGACCTGCGGGAACTGCTCGCGCACCACGCCGCAGAGCAGGGCCAGCATGACGGCCCGGTTGCGGCGCGCGTACTCCTGCGCCCACCACAGGTCCCGCCGGTATGCGTCCATCTCCGGCGTGCCGGCGAGGAACACCGCCAGGTCCCGGTCCGGCAGGTCGGCGTTGTGCGGCAGGCCCCGGGCCACCCCGATGTGCCGCTCGGCCAGCTCCTTGCCGATGTTGCGGGACCCGGAGTGCAGCATCAGCCAGACCCGTCCCTCGTCGGCGCCGCCCTGCTCCAGGCAGACCTCGATGAAGTGGTTGCCCCCGCCGAGGGTGCCGATCTGCCGACGCGCCCGCGTCTCCAGCTGCGCCACCCGCCGGTCCAGGCCGGCGAACCGGCCCCAGAAGTCGTCCCAGCCCGACTGCTCCAGACCACGGATCCGACGGGTGTCGACCATCTCCTGCCGCTGGGCGAAGCCGACCGGGATGGTGGCCTCGATGGCCGAACGCAGCGCGGCCAGGTCGTCCGGGAGATCAGCGGCGGTCAGCGAGGTGCGGACCGCCGACATCCCGCAGCCGATGTCGACGCCGACCGCGGCCGGTGAGACGGCCTGTCGCATCGCGATCACCGAACCGACAGTGGCACCCTTGCCGAAGTGCACGTCGGGCATGACGGCGACGCCCTGCACCCAGGGCAGCGCTCCGATGTTGCGCAGCTGCCGGGCGGCCTGCGGCTCGATGGCGTACGGGTCGGTCCAGACCCGGACCGGCGCCCGGGTGCCGGCGAGAGGGGTGAATCCCATAGTGGTCTCCTTCTGTCGTGCGGTGACCGTTAATGATCATGCGCTGACTGGCCGGTTTCCGGCGGCGGTACGCGGATACGAAAGGGCCGCCCGATCCCGGTGGGATGGGCGGCCGACGGACGCGTCAGCGTCGACGTCAGTCGCGCCACCCCAGCTCGATGCGCCGCAATGGGCGGCAGGCACAGGTTTTGGCGGTGATGAGCACAGCGGCGCCGACGGGGAGCAGGTGCGAGGCGGCATCGGTGCGGGTGCGTCGCGGCACGGCGTACTCCCCTCGGGGTGTGATCGGTTGAGCTTGCACGGACGAGACTAGGAGGGCCACGGCGCGTCCGCAATGGATATCGCCGTTACCGGCCGCCGACCCGGCGCGCGACCGCCAGCAGATACTCCTTGCGATCCAGCGGATTGTTGTCCCAGCGGGTCCGGACGGGGGCGGGACCACGCACCGGCCGGTAGCAGTCGAACTCGGTCTCCAGCACGCCCTCCCCCCGGGTCAGCGCAGGCAGGCGACGCTCCAGCGCGTGCACCAGACCGGCCGGGATCTCACCCTGCACCAGGTAGGACGCGCCCTGCCCGGTGGTGTCGGTCGGCACCGCGTCCAGCCGGGTGAGCGCGGGCAGCAGCGTGCCGAGGATGTCACCCGGCACCTCCAGCCGGAAGCGGTGTACCGGCTCGTGGACCCGGGTGCCGGCGCGGGCGAGTGCGGCCATCAGCACCAACGGGGTGAGATTGCGGAAGTCCCCCGCTGTGCTGGACATGCTCTTGTCGAAGGTGCCGTGGGAATGGCTCTGCCGCGCCCAGTAACCGGCGTGGGTCATCGTCACCTCGCAGTCGGGGACCTCCCACCCGTGAAGGCCCTGGCGCAGGGTTCGACGCACGGTCTCCTCCACAGCGGTGAAGAAGGCCGGTGGCATCGAACCCAGCTCGACGCCGAGCCGAAAAGTCACGCCGGCACCGGTCGGCGCCGGCGCGACCCGCAGCCCGACGGTGGCCAGGAACGGATTGGGCGCCACCGCGATGACCTCGACCGCCTCACCAACGCCGCACACCCTCTCCACGTGCACCGTGCTGGTCTCCCGGAACGTCACCCCCACGCCGAAGTCGTCGGCAAGGGTGGCCTGGATGACCTCCTTCTGCACCTCGCCGTAGAGCGACACGGTGATCTCGTGCCGCCGGTCGTCCTGCCGCAGGTTGATCAGCGGGTCCTGCTCAGCGAGCTGGACCAGCGCGGCGTGCAGCGCGACACGGTCTCCGGGGCGCGTCGGCACCACCACGGTCTCCAGGGTGGGCGGCGCGAAGTGGCGGTCCGCGCCGCCACGTTCGGGTGGTACGCCCACCGGGTCGCCAATCCGAGCGTGCTTGAGGCCCCACAACCGGGCGATGTGGCCGGCTCCGACCGCCGACGCCTCCACGTCGGCCCCATGGGCGACGACTCGTACGGCAGTGACCAGTTCAGCGTCGACAGCCCCGACGCGGACCCGGTCGCGAATCCGGATGGTGCCGGCGAAGAGCCGGACCAGGGCGATCTTCTCTCCGGCTGGGCCCCGTTCGATGGCGAACACGGTGCCGGAGACCGGGGCGTCGACGTCGCCCTGGACGGTGGGCAACAGTTCGGTGATCCCGGCGATCAGCGCGTCCACCCCGGCACCGGTGATCGCCGAGCCGGCGTACACGGGCTGCACCAGCGCACGGCCGGTCCGCGTCGCCAACGCGGCGCGCAGCCGCGGGTACGGCAGCGAGGACGTGTCCGCCACCCAGTCGGCGAGCAGCACGTCATCCTGCCCGGTGAGCAGGTCGAGCAGCCGGTCGGTGAAGGCGAGGTCGGTGGGGCCGTACGGCGTGCAGTAGGCGCCGCGGGTCCCCGGCACCGCCACCGAGCCCATCGCCACGACGGCCGGCGTGAGCTTCTCCGCGACCGCCCGGAAAACCCGCTCGGGGTCCGCGCCGGCCCGGTCGACCTTGTTGATGAAGATCAGCGTCGGGATGCGCAGCCTGCGCAGGGTCCGCATCAGCACCCGGGTCTGCGGCTGCACCCCCTCCACCGCGGAGATCACCAGCACCGCGCCGTCGAGCACACCAAGCACCCGCTCGACCTCGGCGATGAAGTCCGGGTGACCGGGCGTGTCGATCAGGTTGACTGTCACGTCGTCCAGGACGAAGGAGACGACAGCCGAGCGGATGGTGATGCCGCGTTGCCGTTCCAGTGCCAGGGTGTCGGTCTGGGTGCTGCCTGCGTCGACCCGGCCGAGCTGGTCGGTCACACCGACGTCGTGCAACAGCCGCTCGGTCAGGCTGGTCTTACCGGCATCGACGTGAGCCAGGATGCCGAGGTTCAGGGTTTTCACGCAGCGTCAGGTCCTTCAGGTAGGCGACAGATCGCTTCTGGTCGGACATCGACGCAGCGCGCATTGGTGCTCCCTGGAGGTTGGTGGCGGTTTCGGGTAGTTCAGCAGGCCGTCGTCGGGTCGGGCAACCGAATAACCGGCGCTCCCATGAGCGTCCGCGACCGCTGGCAGACTTGCCGCCATGGTGGAGACCTCCGTGCGGCTGCTGCGGCTGCTGACCCTCCTCCAGGTCCGCCGGGAGTGGTCCGGCGCGGAGTTGGCCGAACGACTGGCGGTCACCACCCGCACGGTACGCACTGACGTGGAGCGGCTGCGGGTGCTGGGTTACCGGATCGAGTCGCACCCCGGGGTCGGCGGCGGCTACCAGCTCGGCGCAGGGTCGGCATTGCCGCCGCTGCTGCTCGACGACGACGAGGCGGTGGCGGTGGCCGTGGGGCTGCGGGCCGCGGCGGGCGGGTCGGTGACGGGTATCGAGGAGACGTCGCTGCGGGCGCTGGCGAAGCTGGAACAGTCGCTGCCGTCGCGGCTGCGGCACCGGGTCGACGCCCTGCGCACGGCGACGGTCTCCGCCGCGGGCGGCGGCCCGACCGTGGACGCCGACACCCTCACCGCTGTCTCCACGGCGGTGCATCACCGGGAGCGGCTGCGGTTCGACTACGCCGGACACGACGGCACGGTCAGCGTGCGCGACGTCGAGCCGTACCGGCTGGTCTACACCGGGCGGCGGTGGTACCTGCTGGGCTGGGACACCGACCGGGCCGACTGGCGCACCTTCCGCGCCGACCGGATCCGACCCCGGGTGCCGAGCGGCCCACGCTTCACACCCCGGGAGCCGCCAGGTGGCGACGCGGTCGCGCACGTGCTGCGCGGCGTCGGCTCCACCGCCTGGCCACACCCGGCACGGGTACGCCTGCACGCGTCGGCCGAGCAGATGGCGCAACGGATCCCGACCACGGCTGGCCTGCTGGAGGCGATCGACGGGCAGACCTGCCTGCTGCACACCGGCGGCGAGTCGCTGGGCAACCTGGCCGCCTTCCTCGGCACCCTCGCTGTCGACTTCGACGTGGTCGACCCGCCGGAGCTGCGCGCCGTCATCCGCGACGTCGCCGCCCGGTTCGGTCGGGCCGCCGGTCCCGCGCCGGGGCGAATCGCGGTTCACCCCGGCGCGGACGCGGCAGTGGAGCTATGACTGCGGCACCAGCCGGAAGGACTGCGCCGCGGTGCCGTTGCAGGTGTACTGGACGAGCTGGACGCTGTCCGCCGTGGACGCCGCCGGCACGTCGAGGCACTTGCCACTGAGTCGGTTGACCAGGCGGTAGTAGCCGCCGCCCTCGGATTCGGCCCGCCACTGCTGGTTGTTGCCGCCGCTGTAGGACCAGAGCTGGATCGGCGCGGAGTCTGCGGTCGACACGTTGGTCACGTCGAGCACCTGCGCGCTGTTGTTGCGGTTGTTGACCCGCAGGTAGCCGCCGCTGGTCGGCGCGAACTGGTACTGCTGGGCGGCGCTGCCGTTGCAGGCGTACTGCTGGATGGCGGTGCCGTTCGCGCTGGCGGCGGCCCGGGCGTCGACGCACTTGCCGCTGCCCCGGTTGACCACCGTGTGCCAGGCGGTGGGCGAGATCGGGCCGCCGGTCGGCGGGGGCGTCGTCGGGGGGACGGTGCCGGTGCCGGCGAGCCAGTGCAGCCCGTCGATCAGCAGCTGGTTCTGCTGGGCGCTGTCGAAGGTGGACGACAGCCCGGTGTTGGTGTTGTAGTTCATCGCGTTGTGCCCGAAGTTGGCGTAGAGCATCTTGTACTGCCGGTTGCTCCAGACCAGCGGGTAGTAGCCGCCGTACCAGGACTGGTTGGGGTCGGTGCCGACCGGGAAGCTGGACGGGTCGACCGAGGCGAGGATGTCGATGTTGGGGTTCTGCCGCAGGTCGTTGCTCCAGGAATACCACTCGCTGATCGACGACGGGAAGGTCGCCGGGAGGTTCCGGGTGGCGGCGTGGGTGCGGTTGTCGGCGCGCATCGTGACCCGGGTGGGTCCCCAGGTGTTCGTCTGGAACGCGCCGGTGCCGAGGAAGGTGTTGTAGTACCAGCTCCAGCTCGACGGGTTGTCGGTCCACGCGCTGACGTGGAAGCCCAGCCACGCGCCGCCGTTCTGCATGTACTGCTGGAACGCGGCACGCTGCGCGGTGGGCGGCGCGTCGTCCAGGAACATGACGACCTTGTACTGGGCCAGGTTCGCGGTGTTCAGCAGGCCCCAGTTGTTGGTGGCCTCCCAGGAGAAGCCGTACTGGGCGGCGGCCTGCGGGAACCAGGCCCGGGCGTCCTTGACGAAGTCGATGTGCGCGGCGTCCCAGGTGCCGTTGTAGAAGGCCAGGACCTTGAACGTCGGCGCGGCCTGCGCGGCACGCGAGGCGTTGACCGCGAGGCCGGCGCTCAGCGCGACCAGCAGTGCGACGAACAGCGACACGATCCGTCTGGTACGGGAGGAGAGTTCTGCGATCACCTGATCGTCCCTTCGGTGGGGACGCGCGCCGCCGCGTCGACCTGCTTCTGTTCACAAGCCTTACAGATAGACGAAAGATTATGTCGCCTCTCCGGTGTCGTCAATCGCGACCCGACCGATCCGGGTGGGATTCCTGCGGCAACGGGTACCCCAGCCGGATGACCAGCCCGGACGCGGTCGACGTCGACCAACCGCTCGCCGTGGACCTGCCCGCCGCTCCGCACGACGCCAGCGGTGAGCGGGTGCCGATTCACGACCTGGCCGGCCTCGCCCCAGCGGCCCGGCCGGCGCGCCGCTGGACCCCGAGCCGGGTGGTGGCCACCCCGGACGCCCTCGACCACCCGCACGGCCAACGGATCGTCGAGCGGGTGCAGGCGCAGGGCATCGAGGTGGAACGCCTGCGGGCCAACCGGCTCACCGGGGTACGCGGGCAGACCGACCGGGAGACGTACGCCCGGGCGAAGGCGACCATGGCGATCGTGGTGAGCCCACCGTCGCGGCGCGACCTGCAACCCATCGCGCCCAGCGCCGACTGGCGGGTCGACCTCGCCGAGGGCTGCCCGGCGCACTGCCAGTACTGCTACCTCGCCGGATCACTGTCCGGCCCGCCGGTCACCCGGGTGTACGCGGACCTCGACGACATCCTGGACGGGCTCGCCGCGTACGCCGGCCGGGGGACGGTGACCAGTCGCAACGCGCGACGCGCCGACGAGGGCACCACCTTCGAGGCGTCCTGCTACACCGACCCGCTCGCCCTGGAGCACCTGACCGGGAGCTGGCGGCGGGCGGTGCAGCACTTCGCCGACTGGGACGCGCCCGTGCAACTGCGCTGGACCACCAAGTACGCCGACGTGGGCACCTTCGTCGGGCTGCCGCACTCCGGCCGGACCAGGGTCCGGTTCAGCGTCAACTGCGCCCCGGTGAGCGTTCGGTTCGAGGGCGGCACCGCCCGGGTGCCGGACCGCCTGGCGGCGCTGCGCCGGCTCGCGCTCGACGGCTACCCGGTCGGGCTGACCATCGCGCCGATCATCGCGCTGCCCGACTGGCGGGAACGCTACGGAGAGTTGCTCGACCAGGTCCGCGCGGCGGTCGACGGGGTCCCCGAGCTGGACCTGACCGCCGAGCTGATCACCCACCGGTTCACCCCGGGCAGCAAGGAGGTGCTGCTCGGCTGGTACCCCCGGACCCGGCTGGAGATGGACGAGGAGTCCCGCACCCGCAAACACGGCAAGTTCGGCGCGATCAAGTACGTCTACCCCCGGGACACGATGGCCGAGCTGCGCGAGTGGTTCACCGCCGAGCTGGCCGCCCGCGTACCGGCCTGCCGCATCCTCTACTGGACCTGACCAGCCCTCTGGCGGGCTAGACGCCGACGGTGCCGTCGACGCCCTCGCGGAGGAGGTCGGCGTGACCGTTGTGGCGGGCGTACTCGTGGATCAGGTGCAGCATCACCAGCCGCAGCGACACGGTCTCGCCGGAACGGACGTTGTGGCCGGTCACGTCGAGCGACGCGGCCGCCCGCTCGATCCGTTGGGCGTGCTCGACCTCGCGCTCCCAGGCGTTGAATGCTTCGGCGCGGGTGGCGGAGCTGGCGTCGTACGCCTGCTGGAAGTCGCCGGTTTCCGACCAGACCAGCGGGACGTCCTCGCGGTCGATGATCCGCCGGAACCAGGCGCGTTCCACCTCGGCCATGTGCCGCACCAGACCCAGCAGAGAGAGCGTGGAGGGCGGCATCGACTGCCGGCGCAACTCCTCGTCGGAGAGGCCGTCGCACTTGAGTGCCAGCGTCGCGCGGTGGAAGTCGAGGAAGGCGCGCAGCGTCTCCCGCTCGTCGCCGGTGAGCGGGGGGCCGATCCGTTCGGTGGTCATTCCAGTGATCATGCACTCTGGGCACCGGGGGCGATGGAGCCGGGTCCTCCCGTCAGCCGACCGACGAGCGGGCGACCGGCGCGGTGAAGAAGGTGTCCGGGTACGGCTCGTCGCGCAGGCTGTAGTGCCACCACTCGCGGTCGTAGTTGACGAACCCGGCGTCGGTCATCAGCCGCTGCAACAACCGGCGGTTGTCGCGCGCCGTCCCGGTGATCCGGGGGTCGGCGGTGTGCGCGCGGGAGTCGAAACAGTCGAAGCCCGTACCCATGTCGATGCTGTTGTCAGCGAAGCGCTGCCCCCGGGGCGCGGTGCAGGCGACCAGGGGTTGCCCGACCCGGTACGGGGGTTGGCTGGCGGCCGGTTCGTCGACCAGGGTCAGGTCCACGGTGCTGCCTCGACTGTGCGCGGTGGGTGCCCCGATGTACCCCTCGGCGAAGAGCCGGTTCTTGGCCACGTCCGGGTAGAACTCGGCCTTGGTCTGCTGCTCGTCGGGGCGCTTCGACCAGGCGACGAAGTCGTCCACGGCCGGCTGCGGGCGATAGCAGTCGTACACCTTGAGGCTGTGCCCACCGGCCAGCGCGGCGTCCTGCACGCGGCGCAACGCCTCGGCCGCCTCCCGGGTGAGCAGGCACAGCGGCTCGGGGTAACCGGCGATCGGGCGGCCGACGAAGTTGTGCGGTGTCGCGTAGCGGATGTCGGCGTGGATGCGCGGGTCGAGGTCGGTCAGGACCACGAACCCCGGCAGCCGCTCGCCGGTGGTCGGCGTCGGCGGGCTCACCGATGCCGGGGTCGGCGAGGGGCTCACCGAGGTCGGCTGCGACGCGACCGGCGCGGGGCGGGGCTCCGGCCGCGAACAGCCCCCGAGCAGCGCGGCGAGCGCGAGCACGACCCCGATGCGGTTAGCCACCGACCCTGTCTATCAGCCACGCTCGGGCCGCCGTGGCAACAGGACATGATCCACTGGCTTTTCCGGAAGATTTCCGCAACTTCGGTGATCATCAGCACTCACCTGGAATGTCGTGAACCCCCTCCCGTGAGGCAAGATGACGCGTGGAACGGGCACGCCGTTTCGGGACACACGGTGGACGACGTCTTGTGGTCGTTCCTCCGGCTCGGTGAAGGAGACGCGGGTGGGCGCGGACGACGGACGCAGGGTGACCATCACCGCGATCGCACGGGAGGCCGGGGTGTCGGTGCCGACCGTGTCACGGGTGCTCAACGGTCGCTCCGATGTGGCCCCCGGCACCCGGGAGCGGGTCGAGGAGTTGCTGCGCCACCACGGCTACCGGCGGCGCACCAGCCGCAGCGTGCGCCGCGCCGGCCTCGTCGACCTGGTCTTCAACGACCTGGACAGCCCCTGGGCTGTGGAAATCATCCGGGGTGTGGAGGATGTCGGGCACGGCGCGGGCCTCGGCACCGTGGTCTCCGCGATCCACCGGCAGCCCACCGCGGCCCGGCAGTGGCTGCAGAATCTGCGCACCCGGGCCACCGACGGCGTCATCTTCGTGACCTCCCACCTGAGCCCGCCGCTGCACGCGCAACTACGTCGCCTCAACGTGCCGGTGGTGGTCGTCGACCCGGCCGGCGTGCCGGCCATGGACGTGCCGACCATCGGGGCGACCAACTGGGCCGGTGGTCTCGCCGCGACCGAACACCTGCTGTCGATCGGGCACCGCCGCATCGGCTTCGTGGCCGGGCCGACGCATCTGCTGTGCAGCCGCGCCCGGCTCGACGGTTACCGGGCCGGGTTGGAGGCCGCCGGTGTGCCGGTGGACGACAAGCTGATCTACCCGGGCGATTTCTACCACGCCTCCGGGTTCTCCGGCGGCACCGCGCTGCTCGACCTCGCCGACCCGCCGACCGGCATCTTCGCCTCCAGCGACCAGATGGCCTTCGGCGTCTACGAGGCCATCCGGCGTCGGGGGCTGCGAGTCCCGGACGACGTGAGCGTCGTCGGCTTCGACGATCTGCCGGAGGCCCGCTGGGCGTCCCCACCGCTGACCACCGTGCGCCAACCGTTGGTCGAGATGGGACGGTTGGCGGCACGAACCGTGCTGCGCCTGTCCCAGGGCGAGGGCATCGACTCGCCCCGGGTGGAGCTGGCCACCGAACTGGTCGTCCGCGACAGCACCGCCGCCCCGCCGACCGGGTCGCCCGACCCGTCGTGACGGTCGGAACTGCGTCGGAATCCGGTTGGACCACTTCCGATCCACTTCCGGGAATTCCGGCGCTGCGCGGCTGACGCCAGTCGACCGTACGGCGCGGTGAGCGACCGAGGGTCACCCACCGCGCCGCGCCGTCAGTGGTGGTGGTGCGTGCGGACGGCCTTGCGGATGGTCACCGGCAGCGCGGGCGCGCCGTCGACGGGTGCCGGGTCCTCGGCGGTCGGCGCCACTCCCCCGGCCGCGATCCGGTCCAGCGTGGCCAGGCCGGCCGCGTCGACCTCGCCGAAGATCGTGTAGTTGGGGCGCAGCGCCGAGTTGGCGTAGACCAGGAAGAACTGGCTGCCGTTGGTGTCCGGCCCGGCGTTGGCCATGGCCAGCACGCCCCGGGCGTACACCCGACGTTCCCCGGTCGGGTCGGTGGGCGCCGGCGGCAGGTCGGTCGGCAGCTCGTCGCGGTACCGGTAGCCCGGGCCCCCCTCGCCGGTGCCCGACGGGTCACCGCACTGCAGCACGCTCAACGTCGGGTACGCGGTGAGCCGGTGGCACGGGGTGCGGTCGTAGAAGCGCTTGCCCACCAGGTGCAGGAAACTCTGCACGGTGCACGGCGCGGCTGCCCGGTCGAGGGTCAGCCCGATCGGCCCGTGGTTGGTCGCCAGTGTCACCCGGACGGTGCCCCGCGCCGGCGTGCGTCGCGGGTCGGGCGGCAGCGGCACCGGCCGGGCCGCGGGCTCGTCCGGCGTCTCGGTGTACGCGCAGGGGCCGTGGGTGGTGCGCGGCGGTCGGGTGGCGGTGTCGGCAGCGGTGGGCGGCGCGGCGGACGCGGCGACCGCATCGCCCGACGGGCCCGGCGCGGCGACCGCGGCGGCGGACGCGCCGACGACCAGCGCCCCGGCGAGCACTGTCACCCCCGCGAGGCGGGTCAGGGCGCGCACCGGTCGGCGGGGTGCCGCCACGCCGGGGCGCGGTGGGAGTTCACTCGACACAGGGTTCCTCCTGGACTCGTGGTGCCAGAACGACCGGAGTCTATGGAGGGCAGCGCCGGATGTCGATCCGTCAGGGCAGCCGACGGCGGCGGCGCCACAGCAGCCCGCCCAGCAGCATCACCACACCCGCGGCGCTCACCGCGGTCACCGACCAGAGCCAACCCGAGCCGGTACGCGTCGGCCCGCTGGCTGCCGCCGGTCGAGGCGCACCCGGTGCCGCCAGCGCGGACGGCGCAGCCGACGGCGTCGCGGTCAACTCACCCGGCTCCACCAGCCGGCCGACGGAGGCGTCCCGGGGCAGCGTGAAACCCCAGTCCAGCAGGGCGGCGCCCTGCTCCCAACCGCGCATGGGCGTGGACTCCGCGCCCAGCAATGTCACCACCAGGCGTCGCCCGCCGCGTTCCGCCGCGCCCACGTAGGTGTGGCGCGCGAGGTCGGTGAAGCCGGTCTTGCCGCCGAGCGCTCCCGGGTACCGGTAGATGAGCTGGTTCTCGTTCTGGATCTCGAAACCCTTGGTGCGCTGCGCCGGCTGGACGGGAATCCGCGTGTGCTCGGTCAGCGCGTACCGGCGGAAGGTCGGATCGGCGAAGCAGGCCCGGGCGATCAACGCCAGGTCGTACGCGCTGGTGAACTGCCCCCGGCCATCCAGCCCGGACGGGGTTACCGCGTGCGTCTGGAGCGCGCCGAGATGGTGTGCGTGCTCGTTCATGGCGCGTACGCCGGCGGCGCTGTCGGTCCCGCTGCCGAGTCGGGCCAGCGCGTTGGCGGCCTCGTTGCCGGAGTTGAGCAGCAACCCGAGCCAGATGGTCTCGATGGTGTACCGGCCGCCCGCTACGAGACCCACGGCCGAGGAGCCGGGCTCGATGTTCATGTCATCCTCGGTGACGGTGACCGTCTGCTTCGGGTCGAGCCGGGGCAGCATCGTGGCCGCGAGCAGGAGCTTCTGCACGCTGGCCGGGGTGCCGTACTCGTGGGGGCCGCACCCGCCGAGGATCTGGCCGCTGTCCAGGTCGGCGATCAGCCACGAGGTGGCGCTGACCCCCGGTGGCGCGCTGACGCCGGCCGGCGCGACCAGGCCGGTCGTGTCCAGCGCCGCGCCGCCGACCACCCGCTGCTCGGGCACGCCGGGCGGGGGCGAGGGTCGGGGCGGGCGGGACACCCCCGGCGCCGGCGCGCGGGGGCACCGCACGACCGGCGCGGCGGACGCTCCGGCGGAGGCGACCGGCGCGGGAGCGAGCAGAACGGCGGACGCGGTGGCCGCCAGCAGCGCAGTCCTCATGTGCCCGACCCTAGTCAACAAGATCCTCCGGCGGGACGGGTTGCCGCGGTCGGTCGGCCCGCCTCCTCGCGAGCGCGCAGGTAGTCGTCCAGGGCGGCACTGCCCCGCAGCCGGCGCAGACTGCGCGCGTGCAGCTCCTGCTCACGGCGGGCAAGCTCCGCGCGGACCCGCTGCGGGCTCCCGGTGGTCCGCAACTCCCCCAGCACCGCCTCGATGATCTCGAACGGGTACGCACCTCGGCGCAGCAACGCGATGACCTGCGCGGCACGCAGCTCGGCCTCGTCGTACACCCGGTAGTTGGTGCCCGGCGTGCGGCGCGGCCGCAGCAGCCCGCGCTGCTCCCACAGCCGTAGCTGCGAGGTCCGGACGCCGACCAGGGCGGCGACCTCGCCGATGCGGGCGGCGCGGCGTGGTGCGGGCCGGGCCGCCGGTGGGCTGGCCAGCACGGTCTCGAACGCGCCGAGCACCCGGCGGATCTCGGCGCGTTCGCGGTCCAGTTCGGCGTGACCGCCGTCGAGCGCCGCGAGGGCCGCCGGCAGGTCACCCCCGTGCACCGCCGACATGATCTCCCGGGTACGACTCCAGCCGTGCCCCTCGGCCAACCGCCGCGCCACGGTGAGCGCCCGGGCGTGCTCGGTCGTGAAAATCCGGTAGCCGCTCGCGGTGCGCCCCGCCGGCGGCAGCACCCCCGACTCGACGTAGTTGCGCACCTGCTGCACCGAGATCCCCACGGTGGCCGCCAGGTCGACGGCGCGCAGCCGACTCTCCCGGGTGCCGTCCACGCGAGCCACCCTACCGCTTACGACGTGATTTGAGACTTTCCGGGACGTGCTGCTGACGCGAGCGCTCCAATTCCGGCAAAAGTCTCTACGTGGTGATGAATGAGACAATGGAACCCGCCAGCATCGCGGGGGAAAGAGTCCCGCCACGACTCTGTGAAGGGTTCGCATGTCGCAGCCAGCATGGTCCGCCGCCGACAGCCACGACATGATCGAGGTACGCGGAGCGCGGGAGAACAATCTCGCCAGCGTCTCGGTCGACATCCCCAAGCGCCGGTTGACCGTCTTCACCGGTGTCTCCGGATCGGGCAAGTCGTCGCTGGTCTTCGGCACCATCGCCGCCGAGTCCCAGCGCATGATCAACGAGACCTACAGCGCGTTCCTCCAGTCGTTCATGCCGAACCTCAACCGGCCGGACGTCGACTCGCTGCGCAACCTCAGCGCGGCCATCGTCGTCGACCAGGAGCGGATGGGCGTCAACTCCCGCTCCACCGTCGGCACCGCCACAGACGCGTACGCGATGCTGCGGATCCTCTTCAGCCGGCTCGGCCAGCCGTCGATCGGCGGCGCCGGGGCGTTCAGCTTCAACCTGCCCGAGGGCATGTGCACCACCTGTGAAGGGCTGGGCCGCGTCTCCGACCTCGACATCAACGAGTTGGTGGACGTGGAGCGCTCCCTCAACGACGGCGCGATCACCGTGCCGAACTTCGCTGTCGACTCCTGGTACTGGCAGACCATCGTCGGCTCCGGCATGTTCGACCCGGACGTCAAGCTGCAGGACTTCACCCCCCAACAGTGGGAGGACTTCCTCCACAAGCCGGCCACCAAGATCAAGGTGGGGAGCAACAACTGGACGTACGAGGGTCTGGCCGTCAAGGTCAAGCGGCTCCTCCTGACCAAGGACCGCGAGTCGATGCAACCGCACATCCGCGCCTTCGTCGACCGGGCCGTCACCTTCACCACCTGCGGCGACTGCGCCGGCACCCGACTCAACGCGGCGGCCCTGTCATCGCGGATCGCCGGACACAACATCGCCGACTGCTCGGCCATGCAGATCAGCGACCTCGCGACGTTCGTCCGAGGCATCGACGACCCCGGGGTCGCACCACTGATCGCCAACCTCCGGGACCTGCTGGAGTCCCTGGTCGAGATCGGGTTGGGCTACCTCAGCCTGGACCGGGAGTCGGCCACCCTCTCCGGCGGTGAAGCTCAACGGGTGAAGATGGTCCGGCACCTCGGCTCCAGCCTCTCCGACGTCACGTACGTCTTCGACGAACCCACAGTCGGCCTGCACCCGCACGACATCGCCCGGATGAACGACCTGCTGCTGCGGTTGCGCGACAAGGGCAACACCGTGCTGGTGGTCGAGCACAAGCCGGAGACCATCACGATCGCCGACCACGTGGTCGACCTCGGGCCGGGAGCCGGCACCGACGGTGGCCGGATCTGCTTCACCGGCGACGTCCCCGGACTGCGCCGCTCCGACACGCTCACCGGCCGGCACCTGGACCACCGGGTGACCCTCCGCGACGAGACGCGCCAACCCACCGGGCAGCTCACCATCCGCCAAGCCGACCTGCACAACCTTCGCGACGTGGACGTGGACATCCCACTCGGGGTGCTCACCGTGGTCACCGGAGTCGCCGGCTCCGGCAAGAGCTCACTGATCCACGGGTCGCTGCGCGGCCGGTCCGGGGTCGTGATCGTGGACCAGTCCCCGATCCGGGGGTCCCGACGCAGCAACCCGGCCACCTACAGCGGGCTGCTCGACCCGATCCGTACCGCCTTCGCCAAGGCCAACGGCGTCAAGGCCGCCCTGTTCAGCGCCAACTCCGAGGGCGCCTGCCCGGCCTGCAAGGGAATCGGGCTGATCTACACGGACCTGGCGATGATGGCCGGCGTCGCGAGCGTCTGCGAACGGTGCGAGGGGCGACGCTTCACCGACGAGGTGCTCACGTACACGCTGCGCGGCAAGAACATCAGCGAGGTGCTGGCCATGTCGGTCACCGAGGCGCACGCCTTCTTTCCGCACCTCATCCTCGGCCGGCTGGTCGACGTCGGCCTCGGATACCTCAGCCTCGGCCAGCCGCTGACCACCCTGTCCGGCGGGGAACGGCAGCGACTCAAGCTCGCCATCCACCTGGCGGAGAAGACCACCACGTACGTGCTGGACGAACCCACCACCGGCCTGCACCTCGCCGACGTGGACCAGTTGCTGGCCCTGCTCGACCGGATGGTCGACGCCGGCAACACGGTGATCGTCATCGAGCACCACCAGGCGGTCATGGCGCACGCCGACTGGCTCGTCGACCTCGGCCCGGGCGCCGGGCACGACGGCGGCCGAATCGTCTTCACCGGCACACCCGCCGAACTGGTAGCCCACGGCGACACCCTCACCGCCACCCACCTGCGCGAGTACGTCGGCGAGGCGGCAGCGGTCGCCTAGGCGCGCGACCCGACGGTCAGCCGGCTCGCGGTGGGCGGCGCGGCTGCGGGCGGTCGAGGGCCGGGTGGTCGGGCGGGCGGTGGTGGGCTACGCCTTGGCCGATGGCCGCGGCGGTCAGACCACTCGGCGCAGCCAGCGTCGCTGCCAGGGAGTCTCCACCGCCTTCGGGTGGTAGCCCGCCCGGACCCACAGCACCGCCCGGTCGGCAGGCAGGCCGTCGAGGATCGCCAGCGCGGCCAACGCCGTTCCGGTGCGCCCCACCCCACCCCGACAGGCCACCTCGACGCGCTCACCGTCGTGCGCCCGCAGCAGCGCCACCCGTAGGGCATCGAGGGCGTCCGCCCGATCGAGCGGTACCCAGAAATCGGGCCACCGGATCTTCCGGTGCGGCCAGGTCGGCTCCGGACCAGACGCCAACAGCAGGGCGAAGTCGGCAGGCGAGGTCACCGCACCGATGCGGCGCCCGCGCACCGTCGCCCCGCTGGGGAGTACGAGTACGCCCGGCTGCTCGGACCATGGCTGCGGCTCGGTCATCCGAGCATTGTGCCGCCGACTGACTGATCCATGGGCACAGACAGCGCCGCCCCCGGCCTTGTGGGCTCGGGGGCGGCGCTGGTGTCGGTGCGCAGGTCGCCTCTCGGCGAGTGGCGCGACGCGGCTCCAGCCGAACGGTATTCCGCGAAGGCGATATTAGGTGAGGCCCGGGGACACTGAGTCACACCGACACTGACCACAACCAACCAACCCCCGCCCGTGTTCCCGCTTTCCTGCCCGAGCCCCGTCCGGCCCGGGCGGACTGGCCCGGGCGGGCCCGCCCCGGCCGCTTGGGTCGATCAAGGAGTTGTGGTGCTGGACAAGACCACCCGAACCATCCTCAGCCCGGCACCACAAGTCCATGATCGACCGACCCGACCCGACCCGACCCGACCCGTCTCGAGCCGCGACGTGCGAGGTACGGATAGGCCGCTGGCCGGCACCCCGGGTTAGGGTGCCGGCCAGCGGTCGGGTCGTTCAGTGTTCGTGTTGGTGTCAGCTGTTCCAGTACTGGCCGACCAGGTCGGTGGCCTGCTGCTCCCACTGGGCGTAGGCGTCGGGGTACGCCGACACCTGGACGGTCTGCGCGGCGTCGGTCAGCGCCATGTCCTGCCACCCGTCAACCTGGCGCAGGCCCTTGAGGAACGCGGTGGTGGAGTAGGCGGGGTCGGTGATCTGCTCCGGCGTACCCCAACCACTGGACGGGCGCTGCTGGAACAGGCCCAGCGAGTCATGGTCATTGGCGTCGCCGAGGTGGCCCAGGTTCTCCAGCTTCGACTCCTGCAGGCTCGTCGCGATCGAGATGACCGCGGCGCGCTCGGGCAGGCCGGCCTTCTTCGTCGCGGCGATGATCGCCTTGACGTTCGCGGTCTGCTCATCATTCAACGTGATGTGGGACTGCTCGCCCTGGGGCTTCGGGGCGGCCGACTGCACCGCCACCGCCACCGGCTTGCCATCCACGGCCGGGCTGGCAGCGTGGGCGGCGATCGGGCCGGCGAAGACACCACCGGCGAACGCGAGACCAGCAACAGACAACATGCTCTTACGGAAGATCGTGTTCATGGGGGTAGCTCCTTCGGGGGTAGGAACACCCGCACCGCCAAGGGGGGTCGGCGACACAAGGGTGTGAGCACCTCGTCCGGCGCTGCATCAATCAAGGGGAAAAGTCTGGGGGAGATCGGCACCAGTTAAGCCGGAGGGCTTGCGGGGGCCGGGTCGGCGGCCTGCGAGCGGGGCTCGGGCGCCAGGTTCATGTGTAACGACCGGGGGTCGGGGGTCATTCCCCGGTGGGCTCATCCACCGACGTCCGCTCGGGTGAAGCGGTGCTCGGGTGGTCGCTCGTGGGGACTGCAACGACCGGGGGGCCCGGGGTCATTCCGCAGGCCGGGCCATTCCGTCGCACCCGATGGAGCGGGGCGCTGAGGAGGCTTCAACGATGCGGGCCGGGTCGGCATTCCAACCCCGCTACCAGCTGTTCCAACCCCGGTTGGGCGGGGCGGTGAGGCGGTGGTCCTGCGATCGTCAGAGTGTGTAACGACCCCGCCCCGGCCATCATTCCGACCGACGGGTGCAGCGGTCACAGCCCACGGAGCCTCCGGAACCGGCAATCACCCAAAGCCCCCCACTCCGGCGGTCACGAACCACCCCGGCCAGGCATGATCCACCCCGGCCGGGCTGATCCACTCGGCCAGGCATGATCCACTCGGCCAGGCATGATCCACTCGGGCTTCAAGGAAGTCGGGGCATCCAAGACGTCTGGATGCCCCGACTTCACGAAGACCGAGTCGATCAAGTTCAAGGGCGTCAGTGCCAGGGCCGCCCGGATCGGACAATCACCCCAACCGGGCCCTTGAGTCACGGGACGAATCCATCGCGGCCCGGAAAGGTCACCTCGCCGGCAAGCGAAACCGTTCGAGGCAGACGTTCTGGAAAGACCAGAATCGCAACCGATTCAGCGAAACCGGCCCTACCCCTGGTCGGAGCCCCACGAACCGCTGCGGTAGAGCGTGCCGCGACCACCCGGATCCGGCACACCACCGCCAGCCGCAACCCCACGATCCACGCCAAACCCACCATCGGCCCCGTAACCGCCGCCGGAACCGAAGCCGCCACCCGAACCGGACCCGCCATCAGAATCAAAGCCACCACCGGAACCGACCCCACCGGGCACACCCGATGACCGGCCCGAGTCGAGGTCGTCCGATTCGGGGTTACGGGCGGCGCGCCGTGCCCGCAGCACGCGCGACCCGACGAACCAGGCCAGGCCCGCCACGCAGGCCACGATCACGACGTTCTGGAGTATGCCGACGTACCCCTCGACGAGATGCCAGTTGTCGCCGAGCAGGTAGCCCGCGAGCACGAAGGTCGTGTTCCAGATCAGGCTGCCCAGCGTGGTGTAGAGCAGGAACGTGGCGACGGGCATCCGTTCCACGCCGGCCGGGATGGAGATCAGACTCCGAAAGATCGGGATCATGCGGCCGAAGAAGACCGCCTTCACGCCGTGCCGGAGGAACCACGCCTCGGTCCGGTCCACGTCGGTGAGCTTCACCAGCGGCAGTCGGGCCACGATGGCGCGCATCCGGTCCCGGCCCAGCGACGCCCCGATCAGATAGAGCGCCAGCGCGCCCACCACCGAGCCCAGTGTGGTCCAGAAGATCGCACCGATCAGGCTGATCCGCCCCTGGGCGGCGACGAACCCGGCCAGCGGCAGGATCACCTCGCTGGGGATCGGCGGAAACAGGTTCTCCAGCGCCACCGCCAGGCCGGCACCCGGCCCACCGAGTCGTTCCACCAGGTCACTGACGTAGCCGACCATCCCATCCTGGGGTGGTTCGGCCGCAGCGGTGGGGGTTCCGGTGGCGAGCACGGCGTGGGACGTTCGAATCATGCGCCCACGTTACGAAGTGATCCTGAGAGCCGACCATGAGGCTGACCGCCCGGCCGCGCGGGTGGACCCCACGGGCGGGGGTGCGGAAACCCGCACCCCGCTACGGCTCGCGGTGGCGCAGCCGCTGTGCGTACCCCTGGATGTCGCGGCGAACGCGCGGGCGCACGCCGCCGCGGTCCGTGCGGCGGGTGCCCGGGTGGTGGTCTTTCCGGAACTGTCGCTGACCGGGTACGAGTTGGACGCCCCGGTCGTGTCGTCCGATGACCCGCGGTTGGCGCCGTTGGTCGAGGCGTGCGGCGAGGTGGGCGCGCTGGCCCTGGCCGGTGCACCGGTCGCGGGTGATCACATCGCGGTGCTGGCGGTGACCGGGGCCGGTGCGACCGTGGCGTACCGGAAGATGTGGCTGGGGGACGCGGAGGCCCGCCGGTTCCGGCCGGGCGATGCGCCGGTCGTGCTCGATGTGGACGGTTGGCGGGTGGGGTTGGCGATCTGCAAGGACACCGGGGTCGCCGCCCACGCGGAGCGGACCGCGGCGCTCGGGATCGACGTCTACGCGGCGGGTGTCCTGGAGTCCGCGCGCGACGCCGCCGTGACGGACCAGCGGGCGCACCGGATCGCCACCGCCCACCGGGTCTGGGTGGCAGTGGCGAGTTTCGCCGGTTCGACCGGCGGTGGCTACACCGAGGCGGCCGGACGGTCGGGGGTGTGGACGCCGCAGGGCGAGGTCGTCGCCCGCGCGGGCACCGAGCCGGGCGAGTCCGTCAGCACAGTGTTGTACGCCTCAGGCAGGATCAGCTGATGAGCACTGTCCCCTCCCGACTGTCCGTGGTCACGGTGGGAGCACGCGACATCGCGGCGTTGCGGTCGTACTACCGGTCACTGGGGTGGCCTGAGCTGCCGGCCAGCGACGATGGTTGGTCGGCCTTCCTGCTCGGTGGTGTCCTGTTCGCGCTCTACCCGCTGCCGGAGCTGGCCGCCGAGGCGGCGCCGGGCGTGCCCGCCCCGGCCGGTGGCTGGTCGGGCGTCACCCTGGCCTGCAATGTCGACAGCCGCGAGGAGGTCGACACGGCCTTCGCCGCGGCCGTCGAGGCGGGCGCGACGGTGGTGGCGGCGCCGACCGATCGGGCCTGGGGTGGGCGCTCCGGTTACATCGCAGACCCGGAAGGCAACCGCTGGGAGATCGCCTGGGCGGGCACGGCCCGCTTCGACGAGCGCGGCGCGCTCACCTCGTTCGGCTGAGCGGCTGGTGTTTGCGTCTCGACCATGACCTTGGAATGCTTCGCGGGTGACTTCTTTTCCGGGGACGTTCGCTCACGATGTCATCGACCAGCCGGCGCAGGCGCAGATCGAGGCGTTCATCGACGAGCACCGCCGGGCGCTCAACGGCTGCCTGGACGGGATGACCGAGGAGCAGGCGCGCCGGTCGTTGGTGCCGTCCCGGACCACGCTCCTGGGTCTCGTGAAGCACGCCACGTTCGTGGAGAAGGTCTGGTTCGACGAGGCCGTCACCTGCCGGCCCCGCTCCGAGATCGGCATTCCCGCGACGCCCGACGAGTCGTTCATCCTCGATGACGACGACACGATCGCCTCGATCCAGCGAGCACACCGCGAGGCGTGCGAAGCCTCCCACCGCGCGACGGCGTCGTTGGGCCTGGACGACGTGCTCCGCGGCAACCGGCGCGGCCCGCTGCCGCTGCGTTGGGTGTACCTGCACGTGCTGCGCGAGCTGGCCCAGCACTGTGGGCACGCCGAGATCCTGCGTGAGCAGCTCCTGGCCGAATAGCGCTGGCGGTCAGCCGGCGTCCAGCACCTCCCGCAACCGTGTCGCGAACTCCTCGGGCTTGCCCGCGTAGCCGAACTCACCCCCGAGGAAGCCGCCGTGGTGACTCGGGAACACCACGGGCTGCTGGCCGAGGACGGCTGCCATGCCGAGGGATGTCCGCGCGGTGTACGTCCCCGCCGACTCCTCACCGACCGCGATCACGATCCGGGTCGGTGCCGCGGTGAGCAGGCCCGCGTCGGGCTGGTAGTCGGTGATCGCCCACGAGTTCTGCGACAACAGCGGGTCGTCGCGGGTGCCGTCGTCGTCGGTCGACATGCCGAGCATCGCCGGGTCGGGCGTGGGCTGGGCGAAGTAGGCATCGGTGAACTCGCCCTGCCACGACGTCATCGCGATGAACGCGGCCATGCCAGCGCCGGTGCCCTTTGCCTGGTACGCCTCGTAGAAGCCGGCCCGCGCGCGCTCGGCGGCGCTGGCATCGGGGAGTACCGCGTTGATCGGCGGCTCGTGCGCCACCAACGTGACGACGTCGTGCGGGTACGTCGCGACGAGTTCGAGTGCCGTCACCGCACCGCCGCTGCTGGCGAACACGTCGACCGGGCCGGCGCCGAGCGCCTCGATCAGCAGGTGCAGGTCGGCCGCCTGCTGCTGCGGCGTGTGGTCGATGCGACCGTCCTTGCGGACGCTGCGGCCGAGCCCGCGGGGGTCGTAGGTGACGACGGTACGGTCGGTGAAGTGCGGGGCGAGCGCGGTGAAGCCCTCCGCCGTCATCGGTTGACCGATCATGAGCAGCACGGGGTGCCCGCCGGACGGGGGCAGCGGACCGCGGACGTCGTAGACCAGGTCGACGCCGGGCACGGCGAGGGTGTGTGTCTGCGTTGTCGTCATGTCGGTGAGACTACGACCGGCGGAAACCGATGGGCGAGTACGCCGTGCCGACGACATCCATGCACGTACCGGTGGATCGTCGAGGACGACCGGGTGCACGGCGGTACTGGATCACGCTTTAGCCCATCCGCCGGTGTCACCGAAGCGGCGCAGCGTCCACCGGGCGGGAGGCCAACCGCCGGGGTCGTGGTCGGTGGTCCATTCGGTGATCGAGGCCGGAGGCACGTCCAGGTCGAACCCCCGAAAGACCGGCTGCGCGGCGAGCGCGTGGAACGCGCCCTCGACGGTTTCGCTGTGACCGACCAGAACCACTGTGGCGCCCCGGTGCCGGTGGGCAATCTCCATGATCGCCCGGCTGACCCGGACGACCAGTTCGGCCCAGCTCTCGTTGCCCTCCTCGAACGGCCGGAACACGCCCCCGCCGGGCACCGCGTGTTCGGTGCGGAAGCGGGCGGTCGGCAGGCCGTCGGCGTACGGGGGTGTGTGCCAGGTGCACAGGCCACAGTCGGCCACGGGCCGCACGCCGAAGGCGGTGGCGATCGGTTGGGCGGTCTCGACCGCCCTGCGCAGCACGGACGAGTAGACCGCCACCGGCCGGTCGGCGGCGACCTCGTTGGTGAGCCGGTTGGCGAGATCGTGTGCCTGTTCGTGGCCGAGGGCGGTGAGGCCCCGACAACCACGTGGCCCGCCCACGATTCCTTCGAGCTGGTGGAGCGACTCGCCATGTCGCACGAAGATCAGACGTGTCCGCATCGGGACATCATGCCAGCGGTATCGACGGGGATATCAGTCGTCCGTACGGCCGGTGGTGAAGCTGCCGGTCTGCGCTAGCAGAGCGTCGAGTTGGGCGCCCGTCTGTGCTGCCAGCCGGTCGCGTTCCACCAGCTCGGCGATGCGTTCCCGCAGGTCGGCGACGCGCTTGGCCCGGTCCCTGCTGTGCCGGCTCAGGTCGGCCAGGTCGTCGCGCAGATCTTCGGCGGTCCTGCGGTCGACGTCACCGCGGGCCACCGCGTTGGCGAGGACGGCGGAGAACCCGCTGGTCACCTCCCGCAGGCTGACCGGCACCTGCTGCCCGGCGGTCGGTGGGGCGGTGCTGGCGCTGGGTCGGGGCGAGGAGGGTGCCGTCGGCGTCGGCGACTGCGTCGTGGGTGTGGGCTTGGGGGCGGAGGTCGACGGTGGGGCGGCCACCTGCGGCGAGTTGGGTGCGCTCGGTGTGCCGAGGGGACCTTCGGCGAGCAGGGCGCCGACGCCGACCAGCACGGCGAGGCCGGCTGCGACCAGCACGGCGAGGGGTCGGCGCGACCGGCGGCGGGCTGGCGCGGCGACCGGGGCGGGGCGTGCCGCCGAGCGGTCGATCAGGGTGGGAGGGTGAGCCGCCGGGAGGACACGCCGCAGCAGCTCGGTGGGCGGCTCGACCGGCTGGCCGGCGCCAAAGCGGCGGGCCAGGTGCGCGGCGCTCGGCCGGTCGGCCGGGTTGGCGGCCAGACAGGCGAGGGTCAGCTCGGCGATGTCGGCGGGGAGACCGGGCACCCGCAGCGGCGGCACCGGAGTGCCACGTCGGTGCACCTCCAGCGCGTCCTCCCAGCTCTGCACGGGCAGCGGCGCCTGCCCGGTGAGGGTGCGGTAGAGCAGCGCGCCGAGGGCGTAGATGTCGCTGGCCGGGTCGGGCGGGCCGGCGGTCAGCCGCTCGGGGGCGAAGTAGGCGGGTGTGCCCATCAGCGGCTCGCCGGACTGACTGTCGAGCCCGCCGAGGGCGGCGATGCCGAAGTCGAGCACCTTGGCGCCGGTGTCGGTCAGCATGACGTTGCCGGGCTTGACGTCGCGGTGCACGACGCCGATGCGATGCGCGGCGGCCAGTGCGGCGGCGATCTGCCCGGCCACCCGGACCGCCTCCGGCCACGGCAGTGGCCCGGTCCGCAGCCGGTCGGCCAGGTTGTGGCCGTCGACGAGTTCCATCACCAGGTACGGGACAACGACGCCGCCGGTCAGGGTCGCCTCGGCGTAGTCGTACACCTGGGTCACGTGTGGGTGGGTCAGCCGGGCGGCCGCGCGGGCCTCGCGTTGGATGGTGGCCCGCAGTTGCGGGTCGGCGGCGAGCTGCCCGGCGAGGACCTTGATGGCGACGGGCCGGCCGAGCACGTCGTCGTCGGCCCGCCACACCTCGGACATGCCACCGAGACCGATCCGCTCGTGTAGTACGTAGCGGTCGTGGAGACGGAGGGTGGGCATGAAGGGCGACATGGCTTCACCAGTCTGCCTGGTCACGCCCAACTCGACCACCCTCCGTGTCCGGGCCCACACTGTTCGTCCCGTGCATGCCGGAATGGGTTTCGTGCGGTCAGGAGCAGCGGGCGGTGCCGGGCAGCGGTCGCGGCTGGATGCGGTCGGCGAGCCGGCGCAGAGCGAGGGCGGTGGCCTGCCGGGTGGGGGCCAGCAGGGCCCGGCGGGGGCGTTCGACCTGGACCGGGGCATCCGGTCGGGCCGAGTTGACGTGTCGGTTCATGGCGTCGAGCGCGGTGACGTAGCCGGTGGGAAGTTCCATGGTCAACTCCTCGGGACAGGTCCGGTGGAGGCCCGGACGACGAGTGCGGTGGGCAGCAACACATGACCGGCCGCGGCGTCCGCGGGCGGGTCGAGCAGGAGTTCGGCGGCGATCCGGCCCTTTTCCTCGGCCGGTTGCCGGACGGTGGTGAGGCCGGCCGCGGCGGCCTCGGGGACGTCGTCGAAGCCGGTCACCGAGACGGTCGGACGATCATGGGCCGGCCGCGCGGCCAGGGCGTCCAGCACACCGAGCGCGAGGACGTCGGAGCCGGCCAGCACGGCGGTCGGCGGTGCGGGTTGGTCGAACAGCCCGGCGATGGCTGCGGCTGCCGCCCGGCGGCTGTTGCCGAGGACGTTGACCAGGGTCAGCTCGGCCCAGCCGACGCCGACCTCGGCGAAGGCGTCGGCGAACCCGGTGAGCCGACCTCGGGTGGTCGGGTGCGGCACCTGGTCGACCCCGGCCAGGGTGAGAGGGCCGGCCGGCGCGTCGGGCAGCACGGAGTCGGCGAGCAGCGCCACCCGACGGTGGCCGAGGCCGGCGACGTGCGCGGCGGCACTGTGCGCGGCGGCCCGCTCGTCGATGCCGACGAACCGTTCGTCAGCGCCGGCGTTGTCGCGGGAGGCCGTGCTGACGAACGGCAGCCCGCGTTGGCGGATGACGTCCAACGCCCATTCCTCGTCGGCGACGCAGTAGACGCAGAACCCGTCGACAGCGGCGTTCTCCACCGCCCGTCGGGCGTCGGTCACGGCCGGCGGCAGCGGCACCAGCAGCATGCTCGTGCCGTGCCGCTCGGCCGCCGCGCCGACCCCGGCGAGGAAGCGCACCGCGAACGGGTCGGTGAAGGCGTACGACAGTTGCGAGGTGAACAGCACCCCGATCGACCCGACGAAGCCCCGGCGCAGGGAGCGCGCGGTGGGGTTGGGGCCGGGGTACCCGAGTTGCTGGGCGGCCTCCAGGATCCGCTCACGCAGGGCGGCGGAGAGCTGGTCGGGGCGGCTGTAGGCGTTGGACACGGTGCTGCGGGAGACGCCGACGGCGTCGGCCACGGCTTGCAGTGTTGGCTTCACCGGCACCCCTCTGTATCGATCCAGTCTGTATCGATCCAGAGACTAACCCGACCGGTCGGCATCGGTCAATACGTCGGCTCGACGCGCCACTGCGGGTGGACAGGTCGATCCGGTTGACGCCGGCGGCAACGACCCGCACGCGTAGTTGCCCGACTCCCGGCTCCGGGCGGGGCAGGTCGGCGACCTCCAGAACCTCGGGGCCGCCGAACCGGCGGACGATCACAGCTCTCATGTCATCGACGCTAGAAGCGTTAGCATCCGGCGAGAAGGAGGCACCTTCGGGTGCCCTGGGCACCCGGGAGGACACAATGGCCACCACGACCGCCGGCGAGCGCCGCGAGCGGGACCGTCGCTCCTACAACGCGTTTCTGGCCGAGTGCCCGGGTCACGAGGTGCTGGCGACGCTGAGCGACAAGTGGCTGACGCTGGTCGTGAGCGCACTGGCCGACGGGCCGCAACGGCACAGCGAACTGGCCCGGACAGTGGCCGGGGCGAGCCAGAAGATGCTCACCCAGACGCTGCGCAAGCTTGAGCGTGACGGCCTGGTCAGCCGATCGGTGACCGTCGGTGTGCCGGCCCGGGTCGACTACCAGCTCACCCCGCTGGGCGAGAGCCTCCTGCCGGTGCAACGGGCGATCAAGGCCTGGGCCGAGACGCACATCGACGAGGTGCACGCGGCCCGCGCCCGCCACGACGCCTCAGCCGGCTGAACGCCCCGCTGGTGAATCCCGCCTGCGGGGGGTCCGCGCGGTCAGGGCAGGTGGGCGACGCCGCCGTACATGCTCACCTCGACCACCGACGGGCGCGGCTGCGGCTCGTTCTCGGCCCGCCACTCGGCGACCGAGGTGATGCCCGGTTCCACCACGTCGAGGTCGACGAAGAAGCGGCTGAACTCGTCCCGGGTGCGCAGGTTGATCAGCCCGTGTGGGCCGCCGCCCCTGGCCGCCGCCCGAGCCTGCGCGGCGACCGCCGGCGGAAGGTACTCGTGGGTGGCGTGCGAGGCGGCCAACCAGCTGCCCGCCGGCAGCGCGTCGAGCAGGTGCCGCACCAGCGCGTACGGGTCGTCGCCGTCGGGCACGAAGTGCAGGACGGCGACCAGCATGAGGGCGACCGGCCGGGACAGGTCGATGGTGCGTCGCAACTCCGGGTGGGCGAGGATCCGCGCCGGGTCGCGCAGGTCGGCGTCGATGTAGGCGGTGGCGCCCTGCGGTGAGCTGCTCAGCAGCGCGCGGGCGTGGGCCAGCACGATCGGATCGTTGTCGACGTAGACCACCCGGGACTCCGGTGCGATGGCCTGGGCGACCTCGTGGGTGTTGTCGGCGGTCGGGATGCCGGTGCCGATGTCGAGGAACTGCCGGATGCCAGCCTCGCGGGTCAGGAAGCCCACGGCCCGCTGGAGGAAACGGCGGTTCTCCAGGGCGGCGGTGCGGATCGTCGGGAAGGCTGCCGCCATCGTGTCACCGGACTCGCGGTCGGCCTGGAAGTTGTCCTTGCCGCCCAGCCAGTAGTTGTAGCGGCGGGCGGGGTGGGCCACAGTAGTGTCGATCCGGTCGCTCGGCGAGCCGGCCGTTGGGCCCGAGGCCTCGGTGGTCATGGCTGCCTCCGCGATGCCGTCCGTCCACTGTCGCCGGTCGCCGGCCATGCTAGTGCCACCCGAGCCGCCTCCACCGAACCGCCGCCCCAGGCAGCGGTCACGCCGGGTAGAGCTCGTCCAGCAACCGGCCGAGAATGTCCGGCGTACGCTCCGGCGGCTCGGCCTCTACGCAGAGCCGTTCCATGGCCACCGCGTAGTAGTCGAGGTCGTCGCGCTTGTCGAGGTAGATGGCGCTGGTGAGCTGTTCGATGTAGACGATGTCGGGCAGCTCCTGGTCACCGAATCGCAGGATGGTGAAGGCTCCCCCGGCGGCGGCGTGACCACCGGCGGCGAACGGGATGACCTGGAGCCGGATGTTGGGTGACTTGGTCGCCTCGATGAGAGCGGTGAGCTGGCCGCGCATGACGGCGGGGCCACCGATCGGGCGCCGTAGGGCTGCCTCGTCCACCACGGCCCAGAGCTGCGGTGGGTTTTCCCGGTGGAGCAACTGCTGACGCTGCATCCGCAGAGCGACGCGGCGCTCGATCTCGTCCGGACCTGCCGCGCCGTGCCCGAGCAGCACGACAGCGCGGGCGTAGTCCCCGGTCTGCAACAGGCCGGGGACGAACTGCACCTCGTAGGTGCGGATCAGCGCGGCCGCGGCCTCCAGGCCCAGGTACGACTGGAACCAGGTCGGCAACACGTCGCCGTAGCGGTGCCACCAGCCGGGGCTGTTGGCGTCGCGGGCGAGCTTGAGCAGCGCGTCACGCTCGTGCTCCTCGGTGACGCCGTAGAGGGTGAGCAGGTCGGAGACGTCGCGTTCCTTGAAGCCGACCCGACCCAGCTCCATCCGACTGATCTTCGACTCAGAGGAACGGATCTCCCAGCCGGCGCCCTCCCGGGTCACCCCGCTGGACTCCCGCAGACGGCGCAGCTGGGCACCGAGCAGCATGCGCAGCACTGTTGGCCCGGTTGTCGGGCCACCCTCGGCGGGAACCATCGTCACGTGCGGACCTCCGGACACCAACCCCCGTGACCGGGTACCTGGCCCGGCCGACGTGTAAGCATGCCATGGACCGACAGTGAGATGAACTCCTCCGCACCGGTGATTCAGTCCCGTCGCCGGGACGGCTCACGCGGGACGGTCAGTTGATCAGGTGGTCAAAATCCCCGTCGCGCGCTCCGAGAACGAAGGCGGCGATTTCGTCCACTGTGTAGATCAGCGCCGGGCCCTCCGGGTGCCGTGAGTTGCGGACCGCGATGCCCGCTCCCCCGGGCAGCTCGGCGAGTTCGACGCAGTTGCCGCTGGGGTTGCTGCGGCGGCTCTTCTGCCAGCTCAGCGGAGGCAACTGATGGATCGGTACGCCATTGGGTGGCTGATGCATGGAGGCGTCTTTCTGCTCACGAGCCCGCCGGTGGCCGTGGGAGGAGCGGTGACGGCGAGGGGTGCGGTATCGACTTCGGACAGTTCTGCACGTGCATCTGCTATTGCATCTGCATCGGACGGCGAGCATGATAACGCACATGATCGGTGCCCATCCGTTCACGTTGAGTTACCCCCGTAGGGGCAACCATCAGGCAAAAGTGGGCCCGACGCGGTGTGACGTGTCGACCGGAGGCTGGAGGCGGTCGCGGGGATGGGAGGGTTCGTGCCGGATCCGATGAGTGTCGCCTCCGGGATCTGCGCGGCCGGCGCCCTGCTCTCCTCCTGGCAACTACGCCGACGGGCGGTGCGCGCCGAGGCCGAGATCGATCACCTTCAGGCCGAGCTCGCCGCCGAGCGGCACGCCGCGAGTCACGACCCACTCACCGGGCTGCCCAACCGGCGCGCCTTCTACCGCCTGGCGGCCACCCTGCTCACCGACGCGGCCGGTCAGCCGTTGATCGCCGTGGTGCTCGACCTGGACGACTTCAAGCAGATCAACGACCGGTACGGGCACGCCGCCGGCGACCAGGTGCTGATCAGTGTGGCCGACCGGCTCGCCGGTTTCGCCGGGGACAACCTCGTCGCCCGCCTCGGTGGCGACGAGTTCGCCGGGCTGCTCTCCAGCCCCACAGTCGACCGGCGCTGGATCGAGCACTCCACCCGCCGACTCGCCGAGACCGTCGCCGCGCCGATCCGGCTCAACGGGTGCAGCGTCCGTGTCACCGCGTCCGTCGGGCTCGCCCCGGTGTCCGGCCCGGCCCAGCTCACCGACGCGCTCAGCCGCGCCGACGCCGCCATGTACCAGGCGAAGAGCCTCGGCGGTGCCCGGTCACCCCGGCAACTGGTCGACAGCGCCTGGCTGACCGAGCTCTGACCGTTCAGCCGGCTGCGCCGAACCATCTGGGCAGCTGGCCGAGCAGCTCCGTCTGGTCGTCGCCCACCCACGCCACGTGGCCGTCCGGCCGCAGGAGCATGGCGGGCACGTCCAGTTCCTCGCTGACGTCGACGACGTGGTCGACCCGGTCCGCCCACCCGGCGACGGAGAGCCGGCCGGTCTGGTCGAGCAGCAGTCCGCGGCCCCCGCGCATCAGCTCGTAGAGACGTCCCTGCTTGAGCCGCACGTCGCGCAGGTGGCGGCCGAGCATCTCGTGGCCCTCGCCGAAGTCGTAGCGGACCCCGATCGCGGTGACCTTCTCGATCAGGTACCGGTTGACGTCCTCGAAGTCCAACAGCTCCGACAACAGTTGACGCACCGACCGGGGTCCCGGCTCGGGCGACAGCAGCAGCATCTGCGCGCGGGTGTTGTTCAGGACGTCGGCGGCCACCGGGTGCCGTTCGGTGTGGTAGCTGTCCAGCAGCCCGTCCGGCGCCCAGCCGTTGACGGCCGCGGCCAGTTTCCACCCGAGGTTGAACGCGTCCTGGATGCCGAGGTTGAGCCCCTGCCCGCCGGTTGGCGGGTGGATGTGCGCCGCGTCGCCGGCCAGCAGCACCCGGCCGGTCCGGTAGCGCTCGGCCAGCCGGGTGGCGTCGCCGAAGCGGGAGAGCCAGCGCGGTGAGTGCACGCCGAAGTCGGTGCCCGCGTACGCCAGCAGTTGTCGCTTGAACTCCTCGATGGTCGGCGGGACCGAACGATCCTCGACCACCCCCTCGGCGGGAACCAGGACGCGGTACACCCCGTCGCCCAGCGGCCCGAGACCGAACCGCAGGTGCGTCCTGCGCACCTCGGCCACCACCTCGGCCACCGTCTCCGGTGCTACGCCCACCTCCATCTCGCCCAACAGGGACTCGACCCTGCTGGGCTCACCGGGAAAGCCGACGCCGAGCAGTTTGCGCACGGTGCTGCGGCCACCGTCGCAGCCGACGAGATAGCGCGACCGCAGCTGCCCGCCGTCGGCCAACCCCACTGTCACCCCGTCGTCGTCCTGGCTGAGCCCGACCAGTTCGCAGCCGCGCCGGATCTCCACGCCGACGTCGGCGGCGTGCTCGCCCAGCAGGCGGTCCGTCGTGGTCTGCGGGATGCCGAGGACGTACGGATGGGCGGTGTCCAGCCCGCTCGGCGACGGCTTGGGAATGGCGGCGAAGAAGCCACCGACCGGGTGCTGCTGGCCGAGCGCGAGGAACCGCTCCAGCAGGCCACGCTGATCTATCACCTCGATGCTGCGCGCGTGCAGCCCGAGCGCACGGACGTACGGGGTCGGCTCGGTCTCCCTCTCCACCACGAGTACGTGCACCCCGTGCAGTCGCAACTCGCTGGCCAGCATCAGGCCGGTCGGCCCACCGCCGGCAATGATCACATCGATCATGAAATCCCCCGATTTTCCCAGCTTTGGGCTCAGGGTGGTGATTCTGCGGCACGACCCGGGTCTTGCCGCAAGGCCCCGGGTGCGATATATGTTGGAGGTGGCAAGGAGCGCATGAGCTCCTTGCCTTTGTTGTTTCCCGTCGTGGACGGGGCCAGGGCTCGCGTTCAACGCCGCCGGTAGAGATCGCGCAGCGCCGCGTCGGCGAGGGTGACCAGACCGACCGGCGACACCAATCCCCGCACGATGCGCGCCGCCCGGTCCCGGTCGGCCGTCTCGGCGTCCGGGTCCAGCGCCTGGCGGGTCCAGTCGCTGAGGTCGTCGAGCGCGCGGACCGCGAGGAACCACGCCAGGCGGGCCGGGTCGATGTCGGCCGGGCCGTAGCCGGCGAGAACGGCCTTCTGCTGACGGGTGCTGATCGGCGCGAAGGCGAGCACCCCACCGAGCACGAACATCAGGTCACACTCGGGCGGGGCGAGCACCGCGTCGTCCCAGTCGATCAACCAGACCTGCCCGTCCGGGCCGAGCAGCAGATTGCCCAGGTGCGGGTCGCCGTGGCAGACGACGGCCGGGCCGGGCCGGGCGCGCTGGTCGACGGCGAGGCGCTCGACCTCGCGGGTCAGTGTGACCACCCGGTCGGCCACCCCGGACCACACGCCCGCCAGCTCCGCGGCCAGCGGCCCGGCGAGGTCGTCCGGGTCCGGATCGCGCAGCCGCTCGGCCACCGCGCGGGTCCCGGCCACGATCGAGGGGTACGCCGCGCCGCCCGCCGGCAACAGTCGTCGCACCTCGTCGGTCACGGGCACCGCGTGCACGGCGGCCAGCACCTCGCCGTACGCGCGCCAGTGCGCGTCGGTCATCGGGCCGTCGAGCGCCCGCTGATCGGAGACCCAGGGCACCACCGAGAGGCGGTGGCCGTCGTGGTCGACGGACAGCCGCCCGTCCCGGGTAAGCATCGGTGCGGCGATGCCCACCACCCCCTGGCCGGCCAGGTACGCCGTCACGGCCAGGCCGGCTGGGGTGCCGCCACCGCTCAGTTTGACCGCGTACCGGGAGCCGTCGACGCTGTGGGCCAGCCACAGTCGGGCGCGCTGGTCCGCGCCGTGGGTCACCCGTTCCAGTGAGGACAGGTGCAGGCCGAAGCCAGTGTGGATCCGCTCGGCCACCTGCCGCGTGATGTCCTCGCTCACGCGGACACCATCCCACCGGGCGGCCCACCAGCCCACTGCATAACCGGGGGCGTGGGCGGAGTCAGCGCAGTGTGGCGAGATACCGGTCCAGCGCTGCGTACGACTCGGCTGCCCCCTGGGCCATCCCGGAGTCGATCATGCCGTCGCGCTGCGCCGTGGTGTCGAAGCGGGTGCTGCTCGTGATGGTGGTGCGCCCGTCCTGCTCGGTGAAGACCAGCGTCTCCACCGCCACCTGGCCGGGCATGCCCTCGAACTCGAAGGTCTGCACGATCCGCTCCGGCACGACGATCTCCCGGTATTCACCGCGGAAGGCGTAGTCGTTGCCGTCCTGGGCGTGCTCGACGCAGCGGTAGTGGCCGCCCACCCGGAAATCGATCTCGACGTCCAGCGGGTTGCCCCGCCCCCACCAGTGCTTGAGGTGCTCGGCCTGGGTGTGCGCGGCGTAGACCAGCTCGCGTGGAGCGTCGAAGGACCGGGTGAGGGTGACCTCCCGATCGGACGGCAGGTCGATCGTGAGGTCAGGGAGATTGTTCATGGCGGGTCTCCTTCAGGTCGCGTAGGTAGTCGTCCAAGGTGTCGTAACGGTCGTCCCAGAGTCGGCGGTACTGGTCGACCCACTCGGCGAGCGTCCGCAGCGGCGCCGGGTCGAGCCGGCAACGACGCCACTGCGCCTCACGGGTCCGCACGATCAGCCCCGCGCGCTCCAGCACCGCGAGGTGCTTGGAGATCGCCTGGAGGCTGATCGGGAACGGCGCCGCCAGCTCGTTGACCGTCGCCTCGCCGGTTGCGAGCCGGGCCAGGATGGCCCGGCGGGTGGGATCAGCGAGTGCGGCGAACACCGCGCTGACGGGATCTGTTGTCATATGCCGCTTTCAACCTGTCAGCTAATCAACTCGTTGGTTGAATATACGGGCGCCGTCCGGGTATGGGCAAGCAACTCGGCCGAAAGGAACTCGACGTGGCGACCATCCGCGCCCTCGTGCTCAACTGCACCCTCAAGCCGTCACCAGGCCCGTCCAGCTCCGAACAGCTCGGTCGGGAGGTGCTCGACGAGTTGGCCGCCCAGGGCGTGGAGGGCGAACTGGTCCGGGTGGTGGACCACGATGTGCGCTTCGGCGTGTCCACCGACGAGGGTGACGGCGACGGCTGGCCGGCGATCCGCGCCAAGCTGCTGGCGGCGCAGGTGCTCATCATCGCCACGCCGATCTGGCTCGGCCAACCGTCCAGCGTCTGCAAGATGGTCCTCGAACGTCTCGACGCCGAACTCTCCGAGACCGACGACGAGGGCCGGCTGCTCACCTACGGCAAGGTTGCCGGGGTGGCCGTCGTCGGCAACGAGGACGGCGCGCACCACACCATCGGGCAGGTGCAGCAGGCGCTCAACGAGGTCGGGTTCACCCTCGCCGCCGCCGCGGCGACCTACTGGGTGGGTGAGGCACTGCACAAGGTGGACTACCGCGACGCCGGCCCCAAGCCCGACACCACCGGTCGCACCACGAAGGCGCTGGCGCTCAACACCGCACACCTGGCGGGGCTGCTCGCCGACCGGCCGTACCCGCCGCCGGACGCGAAGGGCGCCGCGGTCGGCCCGAGCCGCGAGTCTGCCTGACCACGTCGGTCAGGTCCGCGCCGGTTCCTGCCCCCGGACACCTACCTGCGCCGCTGTAGAGCTGCCCCGGTTATGGGGCAGCTCGCAGCGCAGCGGCCATCGGGCCGCAGGGCACCGCCCAGACGCCCCACCCGTGGGGCAGCTCTACAGGTGTGCGGGTCAGCGCCAGCCGTAGCCGGCGCGCAGCGCCTGCCCGACCCGGTCGAACCGGGGCCGGTCCAGCACGGCGCCCTCGCGGCGGATGCTGTCCTCACGCATGGTGAGCACCCGGTCCAACCGGACCCAGCTCGGCCGGTTGTCCCGATCCCACTCGCCCGGCCCGAGCGCGAACCAGTGCCGCTGCCCGTCCCGCTCGCTCTGACTGGACAGCATCAGCCCGAACAGCGTCCGGCTGTGCCGTCCGACGACCAGCACCGGCCGGTCCTTGCCCTGGCGGGGGTCGTCCTCGTACGGCACCCACGTCCAGACGATCTCGCCCGGGTCGGCCTGGCCGTCGCGCTCCGGAGCGTAGGTCAGCTCCCGACGCTGCAACGCGCTCACCTGGCGGCGGCGGGCCACCTGCGCGGGGGCCGGCCCGGTGCGCCGAGGCGACGGAATCGCCGCGCCTACCCGGGAGATGCGAGCCGCGACATTCCTCAACAGACCAGCCACGGCGGGCAGCCTACCCGCCGCCCCGAGCGGTCCGTGCGACAGACTGGCCCGATGGACGAGCTGCCTCGCGACCTGCCGATCCTGGAACGACGCGCGGTGCGGGTGGTGGTCACCGACGGCTTGGATCGGGTGTTGCTGTTCCACACCCGCGACCCTGACCACCCCCGGCTGGGCACCTGGTGGGAGCTGCCCGGCGGCGGCATGGATCCCGGAGAGACCTACCTCGACACGGCGGTGCGGGAGCTGCACGAGGAGACCGGCATCCTCATCACCGCCGACCAGGTGGGCGCACCGACCTGGCGCCGACGGGCGAGCTTCCTGCACCGCCAGCTGCGGCACGTCCAGGATGAGGTCGTCGTCAGCGTACGGCTCGCCGGTGCCGGTCCCGACGTGGACGAGGCGCACCGGCTCGATTACGAGTTGGAGGACTACTTCGCCTTCCGCTGGTGGCCGCTGCCGGAGGTGATCGCGAGCTCGGAACGGTTCTATCCCGGGCAGCTCCCCCGGCTGATCACCGCCTTCCTCGCCGGCGAGGAGATCGACGAGCCGTTCGAGCTGTGGTCGTGAGCCGGGTCGGCGGGCAGAGTGGGGGCATGACCACCGATCTGCACGGGCCGCTCTCCGCGTATGCCGCACGGCTGCACGCCACGGTCGGCGACCGGCACCACGTCGCCTCCCCGCTCGGGGCCTGGCTGCTGCTCGCGGTCTGCGCCACCGAGCCGGCCGACACCGAGCCGGCCGAATCCAACCCGGCCGCCGAGGACGCGGCCGGCGAGGGCCCGAGCGCCGATGGCCCGACCGCCGAGGACCTGGCTCATGCCCTGGGCACCGACCTGGCCAGCGCGGCCGAGGTCGCCCGCGTGCTGCTGGACGCGCCGCATCCGCTGGTCAGGTCCGCCACCGCGCTCTGGCGCCGAGCGGGGCGGGGTGACGGCGGTTCGGCCGCGTGGCGGGCCGCGCTGCCCAGGACGACCGACGTCGGTGAGCTGCCCGATCAGGCCGGCCTGGACGCCTGGGCGCGCGAGCACACCGACGGCCTGATCGACACGTTTCCCCTGAAGGTCAGCCCGAACGTGGTCTTCGCACTGGCCAGCGCGCTGGCCACCCGGGTGTCCTGGGCGACCCCGTTCGACGTCGCCGACGCCGGCGCGCTCGGTGGCGGCAGCCCGTGGTCGCGCGGGCTACGACGGGCGTTGCGCAGCCCGAGCCATGGTCACCGCTGCGCCATCGTGTCCACCGAGCGGCTCGGCGACGTGATCGTGCACGCCGCCCCTGCCCAGACGACCGACGGTGCCGGACTTGTGGTCCTCTCGGTGGCCGCCGACCCGCAGGTGCCGTCGAGCGAGGTGCTGGCCGTCGCGTACGACCTCAGTGTCGGCGCGGCCGACGGCGCGCAACCGGCCGGTGCCCGTTCCCTGTTCGACCTGCCGCTCGGTGAGACTCCGCTGTGGACGGTACGCGAGGAGCGGGTGCGGACCCGGGCGCGCGACGGCCGCGAGGAGCGCCACAACGCCGTCCTCCCCTGCTGGTCTGCCCGCAGTGAGCATGACCTGACCGCCCCGGCGCTCGGCTTCGCGGCGGCGTCAACGATGCTGGCGAAGGCGCTTGCCCAACCAATCGAGAGCTTCGACGCGCGTCAGGTGGCGATGGCCCGGTTCGGCCGGTACGGCTTCGAGGCGGCGGCCGTCACCGGCATGGTCGGGCTGGTCAGCCTGCCGCCCGAGGGCGTCGCCCGCACCGCCGAACTGCGGTTCGGCAACCCGTACGCCGTGGTGGCCGTCGCCACCGACACCCGGGCGGACGGTGTCACCGGGCCGTGGCACGGGGTGCCGGTCTTCTCCGCCTGGGTCACCGAGCCCGAAGAGCTGCCCGAGGCCGACGCCGCCGACCGGTGAACAGGACAGCTGCCGTCCCTGATACCCCGACTTCAAGGAGCCCGAGTCGATGATCCCCGGACCCGGCCGGACGGGCACGGGAAGGGTCAGGGCCCGAGCCGTTCGGACGCGGCCCCGCCCTCGTCGTCGCGCGGCAGTCTCGCCACCATCTCCCGGAACTCTCGTACGGTCATCGCCTCACGCAGGGTCGCGAAGACCGCCCCGGTTCCGGCCCGGGCGGTCGCCGGATCCACCGCGGCACGCCGTCCCACCCGACGAAGGAACTCCGCCGGACCGGCGTCCGTAGGCGGCGGAACGGCGGTGCCGCCGACATCCAGGCCCAGCCCGGTGTCCGGCCCGTCCATGCCCAGGCCGGCGACCCCATCCCGCCCCGGGGCAGGACCAACAGTCCCGACCTCGTCCGGCGCGGGGCCGACCGCGTCCGGCGCGGGACCGGCGGTTCCGGGCTCGTCCGGCGCGCGGCCGGTCAGGTAGCCGCCGACCTCGTCCGGAAGGTGCCCCACCAGGTCGTCGGGCGCGTCGCCGGTCACCCGCTCGGCCATCGTCTGGAGGACGGCGCGGGCGAGCGCGGCGGCCTGTTCGCTCGGCAGGCCGGAACGCCGGGACACCGCGTCGATGAAGTACGGAAACCCGTCGCCGTCGGTCACGCCCGGGCGGTTACCCCCGGCCGGCGTCGGCAAACTGCGCCGTCAGCGCAGCAGGCCCTCGGCCAGCAGGTGATCGAAGATGATCTGGTCGACCGGCGAGGTGCGGTGCCGGTCGGCGTACCCCAGCCAGTCCATCTCCGCGATCTCGCTGGCCGGGCGCAACCGCCCCTGATATCCGGCCCGGTAACAGGTCATCCGCACTGTGGTCCCGCCCGCGTGGCCGTGTGCCGCAGCGGTGAAGGTGCCCAGGTGCACCGCGTCGCGTACGTCCACGTCGACGCTCAACTCCTCTTCGATCTCCCGGCGCAGGGTCTCCAGGTCGGTCTCACCCGGCTCCCGCTTGCCACCGGGCAGATACCAGACGTCCTTGCCCACGGACCGGGTGCTCAGCACCCGCCCGTCCTCGATGAGGATCCAGGCCACCTTGTCGATCTCGGGCACGCCGCCCCTTCCGGTCGAAGACCGGGCACGCTACCAGCCGGGGCCCGCCAGACACTCACTCGGCCAGCAGGTCGAGCAGCAGCGCGGCGGTCCAACTGAACGCCGGTGAGCCCAACCCGACGCCGGTGTCCGGATGGAAGTACTCGTGGCACCCGGCCCCGGCGACCAGACCGATCATCGAGCGGCGCAGCCCGGCGGCCAGCTCCGGGTGCCCGTGCGCGAGCAGCCCTCGCCGGATCAGCCAGCCGGTGTTCAGCCAGCTCGGGCCGCGCCAGTAGCGCAGCGGCTCGAAGTCGGGCGCGGTGCGGTCGTGGGTGGGCAACGGCCGTTCCATATGCCGGGCCACCCCGAAGCGCGCCGAGCGGGCCTCGACGACCAGCGCATCGACCTGCCGGGTCGGCAGGTCGGGCAGGATCAGCGGAGTCAGCCCGAGCACGGTACGGGCGCTGACCAGCCGGTCGGTGCGCAGGTCGCGGGGCTGGAACGTGCCGGTGTCCGGGTCGTACAGCCTGCGTACCAGGGCTTCGGTGATCCGGGACGCACGGGCCCGGTGCGGCCCGGGGTCGTGGCCGATGAGCACGGCGATCTCGGCCAGGGCGTGCTCGGCCGCCCCGAACGCCGCGTTGAACAGCGGGCACTCCACGAGGAACGGATGGCCCTCGGCCAGACTCCGGTCGTCGTAGCCGTTGTCGCGGTACGCGGCGACGATCGCCAGGTAACGCGCGTAGTCCAGGTCCGTGGGGCGGTGCGCGGCGTCGGCGTGCGCGGTGTCATGCCGACGGTACGCGCGCATCACCGCGGCCTCGGCTCCGACCGCTGCCATTGGCTCGTCCCACGCGGGGCTGTTGTCCAGACCGGACTCCCACGGGTGCACGATGCAGACCAGCCCGTCGCCGGCCACGTCCCGCCGGTCGGCCAGGTAACGCTGCTGGGCGACCAGTGCGGGATAGAGCTGACGCAGGGCGGCCCTCCCGGCCGGGTCGGGTGCCCGCCGGTACGCGAGCAACGCGGCGAGCGCGTGCACCGGCGGCTGGACCAGGCCGGACGTGTCCACGTCAGGAGTGCCCTGGGCGTTCGCCGAGCGCCACATCTCCGGCCCCGGGAAGTACGCGCCGACCCGCAGCGCCGGGTTGAACACGATGTGCGGCACCCTTCCGTCGGCCCACTGGGCCCGGAACAGGCTCGTCAGCTCCCGCCAGGCCCGGTCGGGACGAATCTGGGCCAGCCCGATCGCGATGAACGCCGAGTCCCAGCTCCACTGGTGCGGGTAGAGCGTGCGGGAGGGCACTGTGTGGTCGTGCTCCCAGTTGGCGTCGAGCGTGTCGACAGCGAGTCGGCGCAGCCCGGCCACGTCGGCCGGCCCACCCGTGCGGGCGGTGTCGCGGTGGGCGGTCACGCCGACGCGCGTCGGCCCGGCACCGGCGGTCACGCGGCGGCCCGCCGGGGCAGGGCGTGACGCAGCACCGTGGCGGCCTGTTGCAGGGCCCGGACCGGGTCGCCGCGCAGCCGGCACTCCAGCGCCAGCCACCCTCGGTAGTCCAGCTCCAGCAGCGTACGCACCAGCGCCGGCCAGTCCAGGTGCCCCGCGCCCGGCTGGTAGCGGTTGGAGTCGCTGACCTGCACGTGACCGAGGTAGGGCGCGGCGGCGCGCAGCGCGCGGTGCATGTCGTCCTCCTCGATGTTCATGTGGAAGGTGTCCGCGACCACCCGGACCGACGGCAACCCGACAGCGGCGCAGAGCGCCACCGCCTCGTCGAGACGGTTGACCATGTGGTCCTCGTACCGGTTGAGGGGTTCGAGGAAGAGGGTCACCCCCTCGGCCCGGGCGTGCTCGCCCAGCTCGCCCAGGGCGTCGAGGAGGACCTGCCGGTCACCGGCCGGCGGGCGCGGCGGCTCGAACGGCGGCAGCCGCCGGGAGAACATGCCCCAGGCGGCCGGTGTCATCACGCCGATGCCGCCCAGCTCGCCGATGACCGACAGTTGGGAGCGCAGGTTGCGCACGGCGTCGGCGGACCGGGCGGGGTCGAAGTCGCCGATGAAGTGGTCCATCTCGACGCAGACGGTGGGCATCACCACCCCGGCGGCGCGGGCGCGGCGCAGCTCGGGCAGGCGACGGGCGAACGCGAGGTCACCGCGTCCGCGTAGCTCGATGCCCTGGTAGCCGAGGGCGGCCGCGAGGGCGTACTTCTGGATCAGGTTTGTGCCCGGCAGGAGTTGTTCCTGGCAGGCCAGCGCGATGGTGGTCATCTAGAACCTCAGCACCACTTGGAGGACGTCACCGGCGCCGCGGTCGAGCAGCGCGAGGGCGTCGGCGACCGCGCTGGCGTCGACGATGTGGCTGACCAGCGGCAACGGATCGACGCTGTGTTCGGCCACCAGGTCCATGAAGGTCTGCGCGACCCGGTCACCGGTCCACCGCCCGGCCATGCTCGGCGCGGGGGTGGGCCCGGAGACCTGGGCGGCCACCAACTGGATGCGGTTGTGGTGGAACTCCTCGCCGAGGCCGAGAGCGTCGGCCTGGCCCTGGTAGAAGCCGGCGGCCACGACCCGACCGGCGTGTGCGGTGGATCGGATCGCCTCGTGCAACGCCGGGTACGCCCCGGACAACTCCAGGCAGACGTCCGCGCCCCGGCCGTCGGTGGCCCGACGCAGCACGGCGGCGGCGGATTCGGCGCGGACGTCCACAGTGGTTCGCGCGCCGTACCGGGCGGCGTGCTCCAACCGGCCGGGCACCGGGTCCACGGCCACCACCCGGGCGCCGGAGAGCACGGCGAGTCGAGTGGCGAGCAGCCCGATGACGCCCTGCCCGAAGACGGCGACCCAGTCGCCGAGGTGCAGGTCACCGGCGAGCACGGCGGTCAGCGCGATGGCCCCCGGGCGGGCGAAGACCGCGGCGAGCGGGTCCAACCCGGCGGGGAGCGGATTCACCGCCTCGGCGGCGAGCACGGCCTCGGCCCGGTGCCCCCAGATGCCCCAGACGAGCTGCCCGGGGTGGCGGTCGGTGACATCCGGCGCCACCTCGACGACCTCGCCGACCTCCTCGTAGCCGAAGCCGATCAGCGGGTAGGGCACCGGGGTCTGCCGGGGGACGAACATCCGGGCGGCGTCGTCCCAGTCCTTGCTGAGCCGGGGATTGCTGCCCCGGTAGAGGGTCAGCTCGGTGCCGGCGGAGATGCCCGAGTAGGAGGTGCGGACCCGGACCTGGCCGGGGCCGAGCGGATCCGGGGGGCAGGGCTCGAGGCTGATCCGTCGAGGCCCGGCGAGAGAGACCACCCAGTTGCCCATGTGTCACATCCCGGTAGCACTGGGTTCCAGGATAGCAAAAAATAGCCATATGTCTTGCTATTGATCAATCGAAGGTGTTGGATCCTTCATGTACCCTTCGAGAGGAGTGCCACCGATGTCAGCACCTCCGAGGCGGATACTCGCCACCACCCTGATCATGGCACTGACAGCGTCCACCCTGCTGGCCTGCGGAGACGACGAATCGGACAGCAGCAGCAAGAAGATCACCGTCTGGAGCCTGGAGGACGTCGCCGACCGGGTCACCGCCACCAAGGCGATCGTCGCCGACTTCACCGCGAAGACCGGGATCCAGGTCGACCTGGTGACCGTCAACGAGGACCAGTTCCCCTCCCTGATCGCCGCCAACGCCGCCGCCGGTGACCTGCCCGACGTGGTGGGTTCGGTCTCCCTCGCCGGCATCCGTACGCTCGCCGGCAACGAGCTGCTGCACGCCTCGGCGAACGCGGAGGTCGTCGACAAGCTGGGCCGGCAGACGTTCTCACCGCGGGCGCTGGAGCTCACCTCCGACGACGGCAAGCAGCTGTCCGTGCCCAGCGACGGCTGGGGCCAACTGCTCGTCTACCGCAAGGACCTGTTCGCCGCGGCCGGCCTGCCCGCCCCCGACACGTACGAGCGGATCACCGCCGCCGCGGCGAGACTGAACACCGGCGGCGTCGCCGGGATCACCGCGGCGACCGCCCCCAGCGACGTGTTCACCCAGCAGACCTTCGAACACCTGGCGCTGGCCAACGACTGCCAGCTCAGCGACGACTCGGGCAAGGTCACCCTGGATTCGCCCCAGTGCGTCGAGGCGTTCCGCTTCTACGGCGACCTGATCCGCACCAGCTCGGTGAAGGGCGCGCAGGACGTGGACACCACCCGGGCCACCTACTTCGCCGGCAAGGCGGCCATGGTGATCTGGTCGCCGTTCATCCTCGACGAGCTGGCCGGGCTGCGTAACGACGCCAAGCCGACCTGCCCGCAGTGCCAGGCCGACCCGGGGTTCCTCGCGAAGAACAGCGGCTTCGTCACCGCGATCAAGGGCCCGAACGGCACCGAGCCGGCCCAGTACGGCGAGATCAGCTCCTGGGCCGTGCTGGACGGCGCGGCGGCCGACCCGGCGAAGTCCTTCGTGGAGTACATGCTCAGTGACGGCTATCCGAGCTGGTTCGGCATGTCCCCCGAGGGCCGCTTCCCGGTCCGCAAGGGCACGCCGGCCGAGCCGGAGGCGTACCTGACCCGGTGGAACGCCAGCCAGGCCGGCGTGGACGCGAAGAAGCCCCTCGCCGACGTGTACGGCGACGAGGTGCTGGCCACGCTGCGCCGCAGCCCGGACACGTTCGGGCGGTGGGGCCTCAGCCAGGGACAGGGCAAGCTGGTCGGCGCCATGCTCGGGGAGCTGCCGGTGCCGAAGGTGCTGGGTGACCTCGTCTCCGGCAAGTCCGACGCGACGGCCACCGCCAACCGCGCCAAGAAGGACGTCGACGCCATCAAGGCGGGCGTCAATTGACGACCACCGCGCCCGGCCCCGGCCGCTCCCCCACCCGGGAGCGGCCGGAGCCACCACGGCGCCGACCATTGACCCTGCGCCGCCGCGAATCCCGGGCCGGGCTCGCGCTGGTCGCACCGACCCTGCTCGTCACGATCGCGGTCATCGGCATCCCGATCGTGTGGACCGTGGTGCTCGCCTTCCAACGGGTCCGGCTCGCCACGCTGCGCAAGACCGGCCTGTTCGGCGACTTCACCATGGACAACATCGACCGGGTGCTGCACACCCCCGGCTTCGCCGAGACGCTGTGGGTGACGCTGATCTACAGCGTCGGCGGCACAGTCGGGTCGATACTGCTCGGCCTGGTGGCCGCTCTGGTGGTCCGCCGGCCGTTCCGGGGTCGCACCCTGGTCCGGGCGTCCATGCTGCTGCCGTACGTGGCGCCGGTGGTCGCGGTGACCTTCGTCTGGCAGGTGATGCTCGACCCGCAGCTCGGCATCGTCAACGCGTGGGGCCAGCGCCTGCTCGGCTGGGACGCGCCGGTGCCGTTCCTGTCCCAGGAGTCGACCGCCCTGACCACGGTGATCGTGTTCGAGGCGTGGCGCTACTTCCCGTTCGCCTTCCTGTTCCTGCTGGCCCGGCTCCAGGCGGTGCCCGGTGAGCTGGAGGAGGCCGCCCGGGTCGACGGGGCCACCCCCACCCAACGGTTCCGGCACATCCTGCTGCCCCAACTGCTGCCGGTGATCGCCCTGCTGGGCGTGCTGCGCTTCATCATGACGTTCAACAAGTTCGACGACGTCTACCTGCTCACCGGCGGCGCGGCGGGCACCGAGGTGGTCAGCGTGCGGGTGTACGAGTTCCTCACCGCCCGTACCGACATCGGCGCCGCGGCCGCGCAGGCGGTCGTGCTGGCCGTGGTGCTCATCGTGTTCGTGCTGATCTACCTGCGCTTCTTCGGACGGAGGGTGAGCTGATGGACCGGGACGTGGTCGAGACGGTGAGCCTGCGCTGGCTGCGCCGACTGGTGATCGCCGCGTTCCTGGTGGTCACCGTCTTCCCCTTCTACTACATGCTGGTGCTCTCGGTGCGCCCGATCGAGCGGCTGCTGCTCGACCCGGGCGCGCTGGTGGTCGGCTTCGGTGAGCTCACCGTCGCCACGTACGCCGAGGTGCTCAAGGCCACCGACGACGGCGGCCAGGGCTTCCTCACCTTCATCCGCAACAGCGGGCTGGTCGCCGTCGCGGCGACCGTGCTCACGCTGCTCGTCGCGATTCCCGGCGCGTACGCGGTGGCCCGGCTGCGGTTCTTCGGCCGGCGGCAGGTCGACTTCCTGTTCCTGGCGGTCTACCTGTTTCCGTCGATCGTCATCGCGATCCCGCTGTTCGTCGTGTTCAGCCTCGCCGGGCTGCGCGGCTCGCTGTTCGGCCTGGTGCTCGTCTACATCTCGCAGACACTGCCGGTCTCGGTCTACATGCTGAAGAACTACTTCGAGACCATCCCGGTCAGTCTGGAGGAGTCCGCCGCCATCGACGGCGCCGGCCGGCTGGGCATCATCCGGCGGGTCAGCCTGCCGCTGGCCATGCCGTCGGTCATGGCGGTCGCGCTCTACGACTTCATGATCGCCTGGAACGAGTTCCTCTTCGCCCTGCTGTTCCTGGTCGACAAGCCCGACCGGTGGACGGTGTCGCTGGGGTTGTCCCTGCTCGCCGACGGTGTGGAGGTCCCCAAGACGGTGCTGATGGCCGGGTCGGTCGTGCTCACCCTGCCGATCGTGATCCTCTTCTTCGCCAGCGAACGCCTGCTCACCGAGGGGCTGACCAGCGGCGCGGAGAAGGGATGATCGTCTCCTCCGGGTCCCCCGCCGCTCCCCTACCGGCCCGGATACGGTGGCCTCATGGCCAACCCGACCCGCTGGGCGACCGACACCGGTCCCGAGCACTCGCAGTGGTATATCGACCGGTTCCGCAAGCTCGCGGCCGAGGGCGCGGACCTGGCCGGAGAGGCCCGCCTGGTGGACACTCTGGTCGCGCCCGGCTCACGGATCCTCGACGCCGGCAGCGGCACCGGCCGGGTCGGTGCCGCGCTGGCCGAGCGTGGGCACACAGTGGTGGGGGTGGACGCCGACCCCGCGCTGGTGGCGGCGGCCAGCGCCGACTATCCCGGCCCGACGTGGCTGGTCGCCGACCTGGCCGAGCTGGACCTACCGGCGCTGGGTGAGGCGGTGCCGTTCGACGCGGCGGTGCTGGCCGGCAACGTCCTCGCCTTCGTCGCCGTCGGCACCGAACCGGAGGTGCTGCGCCGGATCGCCGCGCACCTGCGCCCCGACGGTGTGCTGACAGTGGGCTTCGGCACCGAGCGCGGTTACCCCCTGACCGCGTTCGACGCCGACGCCGTGGCCGCCGGCCTGCGCGTAGAGCACCGCTTCGCCACCTGGGACCTGCGCCCGTGGCGCGACGACGCGCCGTTCGCGGTCAGCGTCCTGCGCCGTCCGGCCGACTGACACCGTCTGCCGCGCGTCGCTCTCCGGTGATCAAGAGGTTTGCGTCAGGCTCGCGCCGTTTTTTGACGCAAACCTCTTGATCACCGCCGCCCTGGCGGCCCGGCGGCCCGGGGGCGGGGTTTGGGGGATCAGTCGGGGGCGGCGACGGCCCGGGCGGCGGCCGGGTCCAGGGTCGCGCCGGCAGGCACCAGGCTGACCAGGCCGGCCGGCAACCGCAACGGTCGGACACTGCGGTAGCCGAGCATCGCGAGCACCTCCCGGTCGGCCAACACGTACCGTCGGCCCAGGTCGGTGACCACGGAAACCGCACCGCCGGTCGCACCGGGCGCCGCGGCGGCCTCGACCACCGCGCCACGACCCGGCTCCACCAGCACATGGTCGGCCAGCACCGCGCCGCCGGTCGGCGCGGTGCGGGGAGCGGCCGTCAGGTCCCGCAGCGGTACGCCCCACCGCACCTCACCAACCCCACCGTCGTCGGCGACGCGGGTGCAGAGGGCCCCGTCGCCGCCCGCGGCGAGCCGGGGCGGGCTCGGTGGTGGGGCGTTCGGGCCGGTCGGGGCGAGGTCGGGCACCGTGGGCAGCGCGGCGAACTGACCCAGGGTCATCGGCACCGGCTCGCCCTGCCCGGTGCGGGCCAGCAACAACCCCGCCTGCAACTCGGTGATGCCGGCCAAGCCGGCGTCGAGCGCCACCGCGTACTGCCGGCCGCCGCCGGAGTTGCTCACCAGGTAGACCGTGCCGACGGTGGTGCCCGGCACGCCGCTGGCGGGACGGCCCAGCCCGGGCAGGTCGAGCGGGGCGAGGTCGGTGCCGGACGGCAGCGAGTTGAGCAGGGCGGGCGCCACCGGCACCGCTTGCGCCCGGGTGGTGGCGAGCGCGGCCAGCACCCTGCTCGGATCACGCACGAGATATCGCCGTTGGTGCCAGACGAGGTGCAACCCGCCGTCGGGGTGGCGCAGCAGCAGCGCCTCGTCGCCCAGCGGCCGACCGCCGTCGGGCTCGGTGCCGATCAGCAGGGCCGAGCGGGGCGCCTCGTCGCCCGCGCCGGCCGGGACGGTCGAGCAGACCGTCCACCCCCCGTTGGCCAGCCGGCCGGGGTCGGGCAGCGAATCAGGCGCGTCCGCGATGCCCAGCGGCAGCCCGCGCGGCACACCGTCGATCGTGCGGCGGGAGACCAGCACGGTCTTCGACCGGTCCGCACCGACGATGAGCAGCGCGGAGGCGTAGTTGAGCACCGGGTGCAGCTTCTGCTCGCGATAGACGAACCGGGCGCCGGACTCCTTCTCCACGATCACCGCGCCCGGGTCGCGCCAGCCCTTGCCGCCACCGGCGAACAGCCCGTAGAGCGCCGAGCCACCGAGCCCGATCGCCGCGACCAGGACGCTGGCCAGACCCGCGCCGGCCAGCCGCCGAAACGGCGACTGCGCGGGGTCGGTCTCCCGCATGACCAGGGCGGCGACCGCCCGTTGGACGCCGAACTGGTAGGAGTGCAGCTGGTCCTGCCGCGACGGCATCAGGTCCCTTCCGACGGATCGGCCGGGCACAGGATATGCGTTCCGTCGATGTCCCGTGTTCCCTGCGTGGCCGGCACGGGGCAACCGGTACCATCCGGGGACGAAAACGACGGCGAGAGGGCCACCCGTGGGCGCGCGTTTCGAGGAACTGGCCTGGCGGGAGACGCCGATCGGCGCGATCAGCCTGCGTCGACGCCGGGACCCGGCACTTCAGGTCGAGGTGTACGAGGTCAAGCTCGACGACGAGTACCTGATGTCCAGCCTCTTCCCCGTCGCGGAGATCGAGCTGGCCCGGCTCGGTCTCGCCGAGGTGCCCGGTGACTCGATCGACGTGGTGGTCGGCGGTCTCGGGCTGGGATACACCGCCTGCACGGCACTGGGCGACCCCCGGGTGCGTTCGCTGTTCGTGGTGGAGGCGATCGAGGACGTGATCGACTGGCACCGGCAGGGGCTGCTGCCGTTCGCGGCGGGCCTCGCCGAGGATCCGCGGACCCGGTTCGTGCAGGCCGACTTCTTCGCGGCGGTGGCCGGTGACGTCGGCTTCGACGCCGAGGTGCCCGGGCGGCGGTTCGACGCGGTGCTGCTCGACGTCGACCATTCCCCGCGCAACGTCCTGCACCCCAGCCATGCCGCGTTCTACCCGCCGGCCGGTCTGCGCCGGCTGGCCGCGCTGCTGCGCCCGGAGGGGGTCTTCGCGCTCTGGTCGGACGACCCGCCGGACGCCGAGTTCACCGCGGCGCTCACCGAGGTGTTCGTGGACGTGCGGGCGCACGTCGTGCCGTTCGCCAACCCGTTGACCGGTGGTCAGTCGGCCAACACCGTCTACGTGGCGCGCGCCGGCGGCTGAGCTCGTCCTTGATCGACTCTGATTTTCGAGAGTCGGGGTGTCTCCGCGCCCCGGACACCCTGGCCTGTAAGAACCCGAGTCGATCAATCGGCATGGTGTCGGCCGGACGGGGAACCTGAACCCGGGCCCGCCGCACCAGGCGCGGCCGGTTACGGGAGGTTCGAGATGCGCGCACTGCTCTGGGTCGTCGGCGTGGTCGCCGGCGTGCTCATCCTGCTCGGGTTGCTCCTCGAGGCGGTCCGCTGGCTGGCCATCATCGGTGTCATCGCACTGGTGATCGTGATCGTCTGGGGCGTCGTCAAGGGGCGGCAGGCGATGCAGCACCAGAGCCGACGACGCTGACCGGTCAGAACCAGTCCGGCCGCATGTCGAGCGTGGTCCGGTCCCGGCTCTCCAGCAGGTCGAACTGCGGACCGGTACGAGGCAGCTCGGCCGCGAAAAAGTAGCGGGCGGCCTGGCGCTTGCCGGCGTGGAACGCGTCGCCGGTCCCCTCCGGCGGCAGCGCCAGCACCTGCTCCAGCCACATCCACGCGATCACCACATGCCCGACGGCCTCCAGGTACGCGCTGGCGTTGGCCAGCGCGAGCACCGGGTCACCGTCGGCCCACAGCCGACGGGTCACCGCCGTCACCCGGGCCGCCGCGTCGGCCAGCCGGTCCGCCAGACCGGCCGCCTCGCCACCGGTCTGCCGGGCCCGCTCGACGGTGTCCCCGATCGTCGCGGTCAGCAGGGTAAGGCCGGCGCCGCCCTGCATGGTCATCTTGCGGCCCAGCAGATCCAGAGCCTGGATGCCGTGGGTGCCCTCGTGGATCGGGTTGAGCCGGTTGTCCCGGTAGTGCTGTTCCACGTCGTGATCGCGGGTGTAGCCGGCACCCCCGAGCACCTGGATCGCCAGGTCGTTCGCGGCGAGGCACCACTGCGACGGCCAGCTCTTGGTGATCGGGGTGAGCACGTCCAGCAGCAGGTGCGCGCGCTCGCGGTCCGCCTCGACCGGCGCGGTCCCCTGCTCGTCGAGCAGCCGTGCGCAGTAGAGCACCAGCGCCAGCGCCCCCTCCACGTAGCTCTTCTGCGCGAGCAGCATCCGTCGTACGTCGGGGTGGTCGATGATCGGCACCTGCGCCGCCGCCGGGTCCTTCGCGCCGACCGGCCGGCCCTGCGGCCGCTCCCTGGCGTACGCCAGGCTCTTGAGATAGCCGGTGTAACCGAGCGCGGTGGCACCCGCCCCGACCCCGATCCGGGCCTCGTTCATCATGTGGAACATGTGCGCCAGCCCGTGGTGTGGCTCGCCGACGAGGTGACCGACGGCGCCGGGGCGGCCGCCCGGGGTGTGCCCGCCGTCGCCGAAGTTGAGCAGGGTGTTGGTGGTGCCCCGGAACCCCATCTTGTGGTTGAGCCCGGCCAGGACCACGTCGTTGCGGTCGCCGAGCGACCCGTCCGCGCCGACCAACACCTTCGGTACGACGAACAGCGAGATGCCCTTCACCCCGGGCGGGCCACCGGGAATCCGCGCCAGGACCAGGTGCACGATGTTCTCGGACAGTTCGTGATCGCCACCGGAGATCCACATCTTGGTGCCGAAGAGCCGGTAGGAGCCGTCCTCCTGAGGCTCGGCACGGGTGGTGATGTCGGCCAGTGAGCTGCCGGCGTGCGGCTCGGACAGGCACATGGTGCCGAAGAAGCGACCGTCCAGCATGGGCCGGACATAGGTGTCCACCTGCTCGGCGCTGCCGTGCGCCAGCAGCAGGTTGGCGTTGCCCAGGGTGAGCATCGGGTACGCCGAGGTGGCCACGTTGGCCGCCTGGAACCAGGTGAAGCAGGCCGCCGCGACGGCATGCGGCAGTTGCAGGCCGCCGACCGAGGCGTCCAGGCCGGCGGTGAGCAGGCCCGTCTCGGCGAAGCTGTCCAGCGCGGCGCGGACCTGCGGGATGAGCCGCACCCGCTGCCCGTCGAAGGTGGGCTCGGCGAGGTCGGCGGCGCGGTTGTGCGGGGCGAACTGCTCGGTGGCGACCCGCTCGGCGAGGTCCAGGGCGTCGTCGAAGGTCTCCCGGGAGTGCTCGGCGTAGCGGGGACGCTCGACGAGTTCAGACACCCGCAGCCAGTCGTGCAGCAGGAAGTCGAGGTCGCGGCGGGAGAGCAGGGTGGACGGCACGGCACTCCTCAGCGGGCACGGGGTGGGACGGGCCGGGACGACTGCCCACGATCGCCCCGGCCCCATCCTGGCGGATCCACAGGGCCCGCACCACCGGCGCGGGCGGTGCGGGGCGAGCGGAAATTGTCACACCGGGCGGCTAGCGTCGCTGCCCGTGACCGAACCCGGAGACGTCCCGCCCGAGGTCCTCGACCGGCTGCGGCCGATCTGCCTCGGGCTGCCGGAGACCTACGAGGAGCCCGCCTGGGTGGGCACCCGCTGGCGGATCCGCAAGCGGACCTTCGCCCACGTCCTCACCGTCGACCCCGACCGCCAGGTGGCCCACGCCCGGGCCGCCGAGCTCGACGAGCCGGCCTGTCTGCTGACCTTCCGGTCGCCACTTGACGAGATCGCCGGGCTCCTCGGTGGCGGGCACCCCTTCTACAAGCCGGAGTGGGGGCCGACCGTGATGGGCATGGTCCTGGACGGGGACACCGACTGGGACGAGGTGGCCGAGTTGCTCACCGAGAGCTACTGCATGCTGGCCCCGAAGCGGCTCGCCGCCCTGGTCGGCCCGCCGGCCCTGCCGACCGACTGAGCGCGGCCGGCGGCCGGACCGTCCCCATTGGACCATTCGTGAGTGGACGAGCGTCGATATGCTGCCACGCATGCATCGAAGCCGTGTCTACGCCCTGCTGATCGACGCCCCCGCGGCGGAGGCCACCCGGGCGGCGGAGTTCTGGTCGGCCGCGCTCGGCGTCAGCACCCGGTCCCATCCGGAGGAGCCGCAGTTCGTCGGTCTGCACGAGGCGCTGCCGGGGATGGTCGCCGCAGTCCAGGCGGTCGACGACGAGCCGCGTTTCCACCTCGACATCGAGACCGACGACGTGCCGGCCGAGACCGCGCGGTTGATCGGTCTGGGCGCCACCGAGGTGTCGCAGTGGCTTGAGTGTCGGGTCCTGCGGGCACCCGGCGGTCACCTGCTCTGCGTGTTGCCGGTGGAAAGCCCGCCGGAGCTCTTCGCCGCCGAGGCCCGCACCTGGTCCTGACGCGTCGGGGCTGTCGGAGGGTGCCGCTAGGGTCCCGCCCATGGCTGAATTCGTACTGGTGGCGGGGGCGTGGCTGGGATCGTCGGCATGGGACGAGGTGGTGGCGCCCCTTCGGGCGGCCGGCCACGGCGCCCACGCGGTGACCCTCTCCGGTCTCGCTGACAAGCGGGGCGTGCCCGCTGGGCAGCAGACCCACGTGCAGGACATCGTCGACGAGATCGAGCGCCGCGACCTGCGCGACGTGGTGCTGGTCGGGCACAGCTATTCCGGCATTCCGGTGGGCCAGGCCGCCGAGCGCATCGGCGGTCGGTTGGCCAGGGTGGTCTTCGTCGACGCGGAGGTGCCGGTCGACGGCGGGTCGTTCGCGTCCGGTTGGTGGCAGGGCCAGGCGGTTTTCGAGGCGCTGATCGCCGACAACGGCGGCTACTGGCCGCCGCTGGGTGCGGCCGACTTCGACGGTCAGGGGCTCACCGACGAGCAGGTCGCCCGGCTGATCGAGGGCTCCACCCCGCACCCGGGGGCCACGCTGACCGAGCCGGCCGCGCTGACCCGGCCGTTGGGTGAGCTTCCGGCGACGTACGTCAAGTGTCTGCTCGACGGGCCTGAGCCCAACGACACAGTGGCCAAGCTGCTGACCAGCGACCACTGGCGACTGGTCACCATGGACACCGGCCACTGGCCGATGTTCTCCCAGCCCGCCGAGCTGGCCCGGATCCTGGTGGCGGAGGCCAGCTGAGTCGGGCGGTGGCGGCGAGGGCGCGCGGTCGGCCCGATGGGCGTGATGCCTCAGGGGCATATTGATGACTCTGAGGTATCACGCTCATCCGGGTGAGCGCGCGCCACGGCGACCCGCTCCAGCGTCAGGCCGTCTGGTCGTCCAGGGTTCTGATGTGGCGCACCGGCGACGCGACCAGCCAGAGCACGGCGAGCACGCCACCCAAGCCGGCGATGGCCAGGGTGGGTCGCAGGCCGATGGTGGTGCCCAGCACGCCACCGACCAGTGCGCCGACCGGCCGGATGCCGTAGTTGACGGCGCTGTAGGCCCCGGCCCGGCGTGCCAGAGCGTCGTCGGGTGTCACGGCGATGAGCAGGGCGTTCAGGTTGACGTCCATCAGCATCACCCCGACGCTGGAGACCAACTCGATGGCCGCCAGCATGGCCACCTTCGTCCAGGTGGGGCCGGTCACCAGCGCGGTCAGCGCCAGCGGTGCGGGAAAGAGCACCGCGCCGATCATGGCGGTACGCCCCAACCCGATGGCGCGGGAGATCCGTGGGGCGAGCGCCGCGCCCGCGAGCCCGCCGAGTGCCCCGAAACCGAGGGCGACACCGATCGCGCCGGCCGACAGGCCGAGGTCCCGGCTGGCGTAGAGCACCAGCAGTGCGCCGGCGATGAAGGTGAAGAAGTTGACAGTGCTGGTGCAGCCGAGGGCGGCCCGCAGCACCGGGTGCCTCAGCACCAGCACGAGCCCTTCGCGGACCAGGCCGAGAGTGGACGTCTGACGCGGCGGCGGAGGCGTCTCGGTGACCGGGATGCGGCGCAGCAGCAGCGCGGAGCCGAGGAACGACACCGCGTCGACGAGGATCGCGCCCGGCGCGCTGAGCGCCTGGACCAGCCCACCGCCGACGGCGGGGCCGGCGATGGAGGACAGCGACCGGCTCATGCTCAGCTTGCTGTTCGCGTCCACGTACGCCGATCGTGGCACCAGGGCGACGAAGAAGGCCTGCCGCGCCATGGCGAACAGCACCGCTCCGAGGCCGGTGAGCAGTGCCACCAGGTAGAGCTGGGTGAGGGTGATCGCGTCGAACAGGTAGGCGACCGGCAGGCTGAGCAGCACCGCGGCGCGGACCAGGTCGGCGATGATCAAGAGCCGCCGCTTGTGGGTGCGCTGGTCCACCCACGCACCGAGGAACAGGCCCAGCAGGTTGGGCAGCCAGATCAGCGCGGTGAGGACACTGACCTGCACGGGCGTCGCGGTGAGCAGGGAGACGGCGATCAGCGGGAGGGCCAGTTCGCTGACCCGGTCGCCGAACGAGGAGATCGTCTCGCCGGCCCAGAAGGTGCGGAACCGTCGGTCGCGGTGCAGGGCCGGCGGGGGCACGGCGCCGGTGGCGCTGACGGTGCCGGCGGCGGTCACGACGTGGCCGGTTCGTCGTCGCCCGGCTCGGCCGGGGAGTCGTCGTCGCCGGGCTCGGGCAGGAGGTAGCGCAGCATCCGGACGATCCGCGCGCCGTCCGGGGCCGACGTCTCCTTGCGCCGCACGTACGGAGCGATCAGCTCTTCGATCGACTCCTCCAGCTGCCGCAGCTCGTCGGCGGTGGCCACGAACCGGGTGTCGGCGATGCCGGCCAGCGCGCGCCACTCGGGGTCCAGTCGGGGCTCCTCGCTCAGCAGCCACTGCTGCGGCGCGTCGGCGTTACGGGCGAACATCTCGCCGCGCAGCTGCTGGCTGGCGGACTGCCCCTCGACGCTGTCGGTCGCGGTGAAACGGAAGCCCCGGGCTGCGGCCTGCCACCAGCGTTCCCGCTTGCTGCTGGCACCGTCCCAGTCGGTGACCAGACCGAACGTCGCGAGGTGCCGCAGGTGCCAGCTGACCACCGATGGGGTGGCCCCGACGTGCGGCGAGAGCCCGGTCGCCGTGGCCGGGCCGTGCCGCTGAAGGTGTTCGAGGATCGCCAGCCGCACCGGGTGGGCCAGCGCCCGCAGCGCCTGCGGCTCGGTGATCTCGAAATCCCCGTACGGGTTCTTGAGAGACATGTTTCGAAAGTAGTCTCTCAGGTCCGCCGGGGCAACCCCCGTCGCCCGCGGAGGGCCGAGGCGATCAGGCGATGCCCAACCGGGCCAACGGCTCGACCAGCTCCCGCTCCTCGTAGCTGAGGTGCGACAGCAGGGCGTCGGTCAGCAGGTCCACCGCCGCCCGCAGCTCGGTCAGACCGTCCGGAGACCCGACGTACGCGACCAGCGCCCGGTCGACGCCCTCCAACACGTCGTGAATGACGTGGTGCTCCTGCTCCAGCCGGTCGACGACCGGGCCGAGCCGCGGGTCACGCGCCCGCAGCCGGGGAAAGAGCGACTGGTCCTCGATCGTGTGGTGGGTGGTGACGATGCGGCAGTACGACTCGCAGTAGACGCCGAGCGTCCACCGGTTCTGCCGCATGGTCATGGTGTTGATGTGCGACCGGGCCGTGCCCGCGTCGATCTCGCCGGCCGCCACCTGTTCGATCAGGTCGTGGATCTGGGCCAGCTCGGCGCGCAGGCCGTCGTGGATCTGCACCAGGTGCGCACCGGTGGCCTGCTCGTGCGGGGTGTAGGTACGGTCCGGGTCGGGCGTCGGCCCGGTCGGCCGGACCGACTCGTCCCAGACCTGCTGGTCGCTGCGCCGCACGCCGTCGTCGGGGGTCGGCACCACGGCGAACGCGCCGCCGGTCACGCTCGCGCGACTCGCCCGTACCGGCGTGGCGGCGACCGGCGCCGGCTCCGCAGCCAACTCCGGCTCTGCCGCCCGCTCCGGCTCCGCAGCCCGATCCGGAGTCGGCGTACGCTCCGGCGCCGCAGCCCGCTCGCGCTCGGCCGCGACCAACTCACGGACGGCGGGGGCCACCTCGCCGGCGAACCGGCGCAGGTCGTCGGGGTCGTCGCTGGCGAGGATGAAGGTGCTGACGCCCTCCCCCAGTGCCAGCTCGGTCAGCTCCCGCGCCCACTGCCCGGCCGGTCCGTTCAGTTGGCCGCGCCCGACGGCCGAGAACTGGCCGGAGATGTTGAGCAGCCGGCGCACGTCCTGCGGTGCCCGGCCGGCCTGCTGTGCGGCGTCGTCGATGATCGCGTTGCCCTTGGCCAGGTCACCGGGTTGCAGGTAGCCCAGCGAGGGCAGCCAACCGTCGGCCCGGCGACCGGTGAGCTGGAGCATCCGGGGCTTGTACGCGCCCAACCAGATCGGGACCGCGTGCGCCGGGGCCGGCCCACGCTTGGCGCCCACCACCCGGTGGAACTCGCCGTCGACCCGCACTCCACCGCGCGTCTCGGTGTCCCAGAGCTGACGGATGACCTCGATGGCCTCCTCCAACGCGCGTACGCCCTGGCCGGGGGTCAACCGCCGGCCGCCCATCGCCTCGATGGCATCCCAGAACGCCCCGGCGCCGAGGCCGAGGCCGACCCGGCCGCCGCTGAGCAGGTCCAGGCTGGCCACGCTGCGGGCGAGCACCGCCGGCGGGCGCAGGGGCAGGTTCGTCACGTTCGCCGCGAGGTGCACGCGGTTGGTCCGGGCCGCCACGAAGCTCAGCAACGTCCAGGTGTCGAGGAACGCCGGCTGGTACGGGTGGTCCTGGAAGGTGACCAGGTCCAGCCCGACCTGCTCGGACAGGACGGCGACGCCGACCGTGCGGTCCGGATCGTCATTGCTGGGGGTGACGAAGGATCCGAAGACCAGGTCGTGGCCGTAGTCGCTCATCTGTGAGCCTCCCGATTCGCACGACGCCTCAGGCGATGCGTCATGACCTCAACCTTATGCCATTCAGAACATCTTCTGCCAACAAGGTCTGCGTCACTGCGCTACTGTCGGGGGATGACGGGTGCCACTCACCGGCCGGACCGGCCCGATCCGCTCGACGACGACCTGGGCTGGATGCTCGGGATCGTCTTCCGTGGCTACGTCCGGGCGGCCGAGCACACACTCACCGACTTCCCCGGCGGTCCACGCGGCTACCAGTTGCTCACGGCGGCGATCAACGGGCCGTCCCGCAACCAGGGGGCGATCGCCGAGGAGCTCGGCCTCGACCGCACCGTCCTCACGTACCTGATCGACGACCTGGAACGACCCGGCTTCGTCGCCCGTCGCGCGGACCCGGCGGACCGGCGCAACCGGCTGATCGACGTCACCGACGCCGGCCGCGCCGCCTGGGAACAGCGGCGCTCGGCGCTGCGGCAGGTGGAGTCGCACCTGCTGGGGTCGCTCGCGCCAGCCGACGCGGCGACGCTACGGACGCTGCTCCAACAGGTCGCCTGCTCGGCCCAGGCGGTGGACCCGCTGCGCGACCTCTGCGAGGTGGTGGCTCAGGTGCAACCCGCCCCGGCACCGACGACGAGCGGCACCGGCGCCGCGCCCGGACGAGGCGGGCGGACCACCGCCCCCCGAGCCCGCCGCCGCGACACCGACTGACGGGCACCGACGGGGGCGGGAACGCGGCGCGGGTCCGGCCCGCACCGCCCGACCGTCGTACGTCGAGGGGCGCGGGACGGACCCGCGGTGTTACTGCCGGGCCGGGTCAGCGCACGTGCACGAACACCGGGTTCGAGTAGAACCACAGGTCGTCCCACGGGCTCTCCAACCCGTCGGCGAGCGGCTCGGCCTCGTCGGTGCTGGTGCCCCGCACCCGCGCGTAGGTGTCGGCCTCGACGTTGCGCAGCGTGTGCCGGATGACATAGCTGTCACCCTTGCGGCGCCAGTCCCGCGGGCCGAACCGGGCCGCCACAGTGGTGGTGGGGTTGGTGTCGGCGTCCAGGCTGGCGCTCGGTCCGGTGATCTGGCCGACGATCAGGTCGACCCGGCGGACCTCGGGGCGGTCACCGTTCGCGTTCGGGCCGCCCAGTGGACGGAACGTGATCTCGATCTCGACGTCGGTACGGCTACGACGGCTGACCGTGATGGTCTCGCCCACGTCGGCGGTCCGGCCCTGGGACGTGGCGGTGACGTCGAGGCTGCGGATCAGGTCGCCGGTGGTGACCCAGATCCGGCCGTTGCGCAGACCGTCCATGATGTCGCCGTAGTCCTGGCGCGCGTGCACGTACGTCTTGCTGTACTCGCCCGGCCAGAAGTCGGAGCCGCCGCGGGTCCAGTGCACGTGCGAGTCCGAGGTCGCGGTGATCCACCAGCGCCGGCCCTCGCCGAGCAGCGAGTCCCACAGGCCGCCGACCCGGGCGGTCATCTGGTCGAAGCCGCCGTAGGTGGGGTGGTTGCCGTAACCGCCGCGCTTGCCACCGTTGAGGGGGCCGGCCTGGTGCCCGGGTGCGCCCTCGAAACCGATGTAGACGTCCGGCGCGGCGTTGTTGCCGTTGCGGAACTCGCGCGGGGTGTCCTGGCCGTAGACGCCGAGGCCGGGCGCCGAGCGGGACGCGTGGTGGGCGATCACCAGCGGCTTGTGCGGCATGCCCCGGGCAACCTTGAGGAACTCCACCATCTTCGCCTCGGTGTCCCGGGCCGGGTCGGTGGGGAACGCGTCGTACTTCGCGAACCGGCTCTCCAGCTCGAAGAGCTGCTTCGCCTCGTCGTCGTGGCGCGGAATCATCAGCGTGTGGTGGTCCAGCGAGGGCGCGTCGAACTCCATGCCCCAGAACTGGAGCACCTCGGGGACCAGCTTGCGCGAACGCAGCAGGTCCGGGTACGCCTGCTCGATGTTCACCTTCGAGTGCGTCGGTCCACCGTGGTCGGTACACATGGCCCAGGTCAGACCGAAGTTCTTCGCCATGATGGCGTTGGTGACGATCGGGTAGACCGCGTCCGCGCCCTTGTGGAAGACGATCGGGGACTTCGTGGTGTCGAACTCGCCGCTGTACTCGGAGTGGATGTGGTGGTCGCCCGCACGCCACACCCGGTTCTTGGAGCCGCCCCGGTCGCTCTTGTCGTCGTCACCGGGCCGGCGCTCCTCGTCGGCCCAGGCCGCGCCCGCGCCGACCAGTGGGCTGGCCGCGGCCAGCGTCGCCCCGACGCCCGCGTACTTGACCAGCTTGCGCCGTGACAGCTGCGCGTGCTCGGTCTCTTCGGGTTGTCTGTCTCTCACGTGAGAGCCTCTCCTCGATCAAGCGAATGCTCTTTCGATCAAGGAGCTTCGGAGAGCGCGGTGAACACCCGTCGTACGGGGCGCGTGCCCACGATGAACACCCTGCCCCGGCCTGTTGGTGGCCGGGCCGGGGCAGCAGGGGGTGACGCCGCGACCGCGCGTGGTGCCCGATCGAGGCCCCGACGGGTCAGGGCACCTGCCGTGTGTCACCAGCCGTCCGGGCGGCCGACGGGTCGGCGGGCGCGGTGACCACCGGCGGCGCGACGTCCACGGCGGGCAACCCGGCACGGCCGGCGACCGGAAGGATCAGCTCACTGCGGCCGAGGTCGACCCGTACGGTGGCGTCCTGGTCGTCGGTCTCGGTGAAATCCGGGTCGCTCTGGCCGAGGACCAGGCCGAGCACGTGGCCAGCGGGCAGCACCGTGTCGTACGCATTCAGCGGCACGGTCACCGTGTACCAGCGGTCCGGCCGCAGGGGTGTGCTGAACCGCAGCGAGCGGTGGTGCGCGGCGTCGAGCCATCCCCGGGTCAGCACCGCGTGGTCGGAGACCGCGGTGATCTCCTCGGTGTCCCGGTAGCAGGCGTCGTCGACGTCGGTGGAGGCTCCCCAGCAGGACTCGGTTGCCAATGTCTGCACGCCTTCCGAGCTGTCATAACGGATCCGTTCGGCGGTGCCGTAGTCGACCAGTCGGGCGGTCAGCTCGGTGGTGGGCCGGTCCACCCGCACCCGCAGCCGCACCGAAGGGCTGCCGGAGATCCGCAGCGGCGTGGTCAGGGCACCGGAGAGGAAGACCAGTCGCCCGGCGGTCGCGGTGTTCGGCTGGGCGACCAGCTCGGCCTCGGGCAGTGACGCGTCGACGTACGCCTGCTCCCGGCCCGGTCGCGCGCCGCGCCCGCCGAGGGTCCCGGTCACGCCGTCGCCGGCGCCGAGGGCGACCCGGACGTCGCGGGTGCCGGGGGCGGGCCAGTCCCGCTGCGTCGTCCAGGCGCCCGGAGCCGTCTCCAGGTCGACGCGTGGCTCGTTCATCACCCCGTTGCGCAGCCCCTGCAACCAGAAGTCGAACCAGCGGTGCAGGGCTGTCACCCACTCGGCGCGTCGAACGTCGAACGGGTCCTCGTGGCCGGCCTGGTAGAGCCAGAGCTTGCGGGGCACGCCCTGGTCGGCCAGCTCCTGCCACCAGCGGGCGAACTGGTTGGTCGTGACGTTCAGGTCGTTGACGCCGTGCGCCACGAAGACACTGGCCCGGACCCGGCCGGCCGAGGGCCGGTAGTCGCGCTGCGCCCAGAACGCGTTGTAGTCACCGGTCTCCTCGGCGCTGTCCGCGCGCAGCCGGGCCAGAGCGTCCGCGCAGGCTTCGTCGGTGCGGCCACTGACGTACGAGTGCAGGTAGCCGGGGTAGTCGGTGGTCCGCAGGTTTCCCTGGTAGCGCATGTAGTCGTACCAGCTGGAGATGGCCGAGATCGGGACGATCGTGGCCAGCCCCTGCACGCCGGTGGCGGCGACCCCGTTGGCGACCGAACCGTCCCACGACTTACCGATCATGCCCACCTGGCCGGTGCTCCAGGTGGCGCTCACCGGCCGCCCGTCGGCGGTGTACGCGCGCGCCCGCCCGTTGAGCCAGTCCACCACCGCCTTGGCGCTGCCCACCTCGGCCGGACCGCCGACGTCCTCGCAGCCGGTGGAGCGGGCGGTGCCCGCCAGGTCCACGGCGGCGAAGGCGTACCCGCGTGGGACGAAGTAGTTGTCGTAGAACAGCGGCGCCTTGGCAATCACACCGGCCGCGTCGTACGTCTTCAGTTCGCTCTCGTTGCCCCGACCACAGCAGAGGTAGTAGGGCGAGGCGTCCATGATGACCGGGACGCGGACCCCTGCGGCCGCTGCCTCCCGAGGCCGGACGAGGTCCACGGCCACCCGGTCCCGCACACCGTCACCATCGCTGTCGGCGGAGGTCTGGACCCACACGCTCTCCCGGATCGCGTCGGCGTAGGAGTAGGCGGGGACCGTCTGGTTGCCCCGGACGTGCGCGGGCACCGGGCGATGGCGCGCCGCCGGCTCCGCCGCGATCGGGGAAGCGGTCCCCGGAGAGGCGTTGACCGGGGCCGCCGGTAGTGCCGCGACCAGCAGGCCGACCAGGACGACGGCGACGCGGGCGCGGATGCTGGTGGGCGACGGAGCAGGCGTCATCGGTGTCCTCCCGGGGCGCGATGCGTGGATCACATTCCATCGCATCGATGTCCCCGCTGACTAGTGCCCACGCCGGTCCGGGTGCCGTCGGGAGGTCTCCGACAACCGGCGGCCGGGGCGTCCTGGTCAGATCCGGGCGCGGGGCAGCCAGCCCAGGAATCGGAGCCGGACCCGGGGCAGCGGCACCGTGGGCAGGTCCTGGGCGGCGGCGACGAGACAGGAGCCGAGATAGACCGCGAGGGCGGCGCGTGCGCCACCGAACTCGGCGAGCAGTTGGCTCTGCTTCGTGGCGCAGGGCCATTCACGACCACACCCGGTGCAGGTCCAGCTCGGTGGGCTGGGAAGGTGCTCCGGCAGCTTCGTGCGACGGTACCGGCCGACGACGCTGTTGTCCGCGCGCACGTCGCGTCGCCGTGGCGCGGGGCCGCCGTTGCGCTGCCCGACCGGGCGGGCACCGGGCAGGTACCGCCCGACGGTGCCGAAGAGCACCCCGACGCGGATCAGGGCGTCCGGTCCGACGTGGTGGGCCAGCAGCGCCGTCATCAGGTAATGCCCCAGCAGGTCGAAGGCGTCCCGGTTCAGACCCAGGTCACGGCAGAGGTCGACGAAGTCCGGCGTGGTGAGGGGCACCCGGTCGTCGAGTGCGCGGCGCAGCACCTCGCGCAGAGCGTGGCCGAGCCGCTCGACCGCGTCACCCTCGCCCAGCCCCAGGCTGTCCTCGTCCGCCACCCGGGCCAGCGCCTCGGCCACGGCCAGCCGAACGACGCGGTCAGGATCGATACGGTCCAACGCTCCTCCTTCCGTGGGCCGGTCACCCGGCGGTGGCCCGGTCGTCCTCCGACTCCCGGGGGAATCATGAACAAGATTTCGCTGTCGGCGACGAGGGTGGCTAGATCAGCAGGCGTAGAAACAGTTGGCGCGCTAGCCGGAAAGCGAAGTCGACCTACCGACACATCGCAGCGATTCGCGGGACGACGCGACGTGATTGTCGTAAGGTGACATTCCCATCGACAGATATTGCGTCCTCACGACACCCAACGGTCACACCAGATCCGACGCCCTCGACCGGTCGCTGCCGTCCCGCTCGCGACCCCCACCTCACCCCACCGCACCGCACCGCCGGCCAACGACGTGCCGGGTCACCGCCGAGCATTCCGGCACGTCCCGATCTCGCCGCCGACACCGTTACACCAACCGGCGGCACCCGCACCGGACGGAGACAGCGGATGTCGTCAACACCACTGCAGACCGACCAGTTCGAGAGCCGTGACCCCGTCACCATTCAACAGTTTCTGTCCACCGTGTACGACACGAAACTGCGCATCCACAGCAGGAACGGATACCGGCTCAGCCATCACCGTGTCGACGCCGGCCCCTTCGCCGTTTCGACCACCCGCCAGACCGGGCATCTCGAGATCGATGCCAGCACCCTCGGCGGGTTGGTCGTCGGCAGCGCCCGGACCGCCCGTGGCGAGCGCTCCTGCGACGGGTCGGCCGACCGGTTCACGCCCGGCGACGTCCTTCTCGTCACCAGACCCGAGGAGCCGTGCCGCGTACGGTGGCATCCCGGCGAGGTGGAACTCTGTGTGCTGGACCTGTCGGTGCTGACGCAGGTGGCCACCACGGCGCCGACGCGGCGGCCCGGTCGGATCAGGTTCACCGATCTGGGTCCCGTCAGTGGGGCACTCGCCCGGCAGTGGCGCAACACCACCAGCTTCGTCAGCGACGTCCTGCGGAACAGCCTGACCAACGGGGTGCAGCCGCTGGTGATCGGCAATGCCGCGCGGATGCTCGCCGCGGCGGCGCTCACGGTGTTTCCCAACACCGCGTTCACCGAACCGACCACAGCGGATCGGAACGACGCCAGCACCGCCACATTGCGACGGGCGATCGCGTTCGTCGAGGAGCACGCCGACCGGGACATCAGCGCGGCCGACATCGCCGGTGCGGCCGGCGTCTCCCTGCGGGCGGTGCAGCTCGCCTTCCGCCGTCATCTCGGCACCACCCCGACGGCGTACCTGCGTCGGATCCGGCTCGACCGCGCCCATCACGACCTGGTGCGCGCCGACCCCCGCCGGGAGACCGTGTCGGCGATCGCCAGTCGGTGGGGGTTCGCCAGCCACAGCAGGTTCACGGCCCGCTACCACGCCAGCTACGGCGTACCGCCGCGCGAGACGCTGCACGCCTGAGCCACGGCCCCGTTCGCCCGAGGCGTGGGCCCGTCTAGCCCCGGTCGCGCTCGTGGGTGTCGCGGGCGGTCTGCAACTCGGGCACCGATGCCTCCAGCAGGTCGGCGAGGCCACGCAGTTGCTCGGCGACGCGGGCGCCGAGCGGCGTCAGCGAGTATTCGACGCGGGGTGGGATCGCGGTGAGCACCTCGCGTGTGAGCATTCCGTCCCGTTCGAGGGTCTGCAGGGTCTGGGAGAGCATCCGCTCGCTGACCCCGTCGATGCGGCGGCGCAGGGCGTTGAACCGGTAGCGCCCCTCGCCGAGCGCCAGCAGAGCCAGCGAGGCCCACTTCGAGGTGACGTCCTCGAAGGCCGCACGGGAGGTGCACCCCCGGGCGAAGACATCGCTGACGAATTCCTGGGTAGGCCCCGCCGGGTCCTGGGCGGGCATGTCGCTCACCTCACCAGCTTACCTGACGGTTACGCTTCGACTAGTGCTGTAGATTAGTAAGTGCTTACAGATCTGCCGCTACCCACCGGAGGTTCCCATGCCCACCTACGCCGTCACCGGTGCCACCGGCCGACTGGGTCGCCTGGTGATCGGGCAGTTGCTCGACACCGGCGTTCCCGCCGCCGACATCGCCGCCATCGTCCGCAGCCCGGAGAAGGCCGCCGACCTGGCCGCGCGCGGGGTCGAGATCCGCAAGGCCACCTACGACGACCCGTCGACGCTGCCCGGAGCCGTGGCCGGCGTACGCCGTCTGCTGCTCATCTCCGGCGACACTCCCGGTCAGCGCGTCGCCCAGCACACCGCGGTCATCGAGGCCGCCACGCTCGCCGGGGTCGAGCGGCTGGTCTACACCAGCATCCTGAAGGCCGACACCACCACGAACCCGCTCGCCCCGGAGCACAAGGCCACCGAGGAGGTCCTCGCCGCCTCCGGTCTCGCCTACACCGTGCTGCGCAACGGCTGGTACACGGAGAACTACACCGACCAGCTGCCGCAGTACCTGGGGTCCGGCACGATCCTCGGCGCCACCGGTGGCAGCAAGGTCTCCGCCGCGACCCGGGCCGACTACGCGGCAGCCGCCGTGGCGGCGCTGACCCGCGAGGAGGACGGCAACGCCGTCTACGAACTGGGCGGCACCGCGTTCACCTTCGACGAGTTGGCCGAAACCGTCACGGAGGTCACCGGCACCACCGTCGTCCACCGGGATCTGTCCGCCGCCGAGCTGGCCTCGGCCCTGGAGAACGTCGGCCTCGACGCGGGCACGGCCAGGTTCGTCGCCGCACTGGACCACTCGATCGCCATCGGCGAGCTGGCGACCGACAGCGACGACCTCAGCCGGTTGATCGGGCGGCCGAGCACCCCGCTGCGCGACGCCGTCCGGGCCGCACGGGCCTGACCCGGCCACCGGCCCGGCCGGGCCTGCTCACCACCGAAAACTAGACCAGCTGGCACCGGCCGGGCGACGGATCGGCCGACACCACCTGCCGATCCGCTCAGCCCGCCTCGCCGAGCAGCAGACCGGTCAACAGGCTGCGCAGGGTCCGCTCGACGAGGTCCGCCCGGGGCGCCGGCGCCGGGGGCTGACCGAAGGCCGCGACCAGGTGCGGGTACGCCGCGAGGTCGACACCGGCGAAGCTGAGGGCCCCGGCCTCGCGGCGGGCGAAGAGGCTCACGACGCCGGTCATCATCGCGATGGCCTCGAACTTGGCGGTGACCGCGCAGGGCAGGGGTTCCAGGACCCGGATGCAGTTGTCGAACCAGGCCAGACTCTCGGGGCCGACGGCGGAGGCCCGGTGGAACACGTCGAGCAGCCAGGGGTGGGCGCCGAACAGCGCCAACTGCCGGCGGCCCAACAGCACCATGGTGTCCAACCAGTCGCCCTCCGCCTGCGGGTACGGCCGCAGCTCCCCGATGACCCGGTCGGTCATCAGGTCCAGCAGGTCGTCACGCGACGACAGGTACCGGTAGAGGGAGCCCGCGCCGGTGCCGAGCGCGCCGGCGACGGCACGCATCGACACGGCGGCGAGCCCTTCGGCGTCCGCCAGGGCGACGGCGGCAACCACTATGGCGTCCCGGCTGTGGGCGGGTGCGGGGCCACGGCTGCCGCGTTCGGGCCTGCTCCAGATGGGCGGGCGATCGGGGCCACCGTCACCGGCGCTCACGGGGGGTGCGTCACTCACCGGCCCACTCTAGATAGCGGGCGAGGTTCGCAGTCCTCGTCGTGTGCGGCGGCCACGACGGTCGTACCCCCGATCATTGATCTTGGATAGGCTGACTGGCATGCCCGCACGCCACCCGCACCGCCACCACGACGGCCGGAGGTGGGCCCTCACAGCGGCCCCGGCGCACGTGTTCGAGCCGGCCGACTGTTGAGTGGCGCACCCGCGCCCGCCCAGCGAGGTGAGCCGACCCCGTCGCCGCAGCACCGATCCGGTTGGGCGGCCCGCTGCGCGCGGCTCGCCCGGTCGCGCCCGTTCGAGATCGCCATCGTCGTGGTCATCCTCGCCAACGGGATCGTCCTCGGCCTGGAGACCTACGACGACCCGAACCGGGCCAACACGGCGCTGCACTGGCTGGAGTTGCTCTTCCGCGCCGTCTTCGTCGTCGAGATCGGTGTGCGGCTGGCGGCCTACGGCAAGCGTCCGCAGGACTTCTTCCGGCACGGCTGGAACGTCTTCGACTTCGTGGTGATCGCGGCCATCTTCATACCAGGCCTGCACGGCGACCCGGCGCTGCTGCGCGTCGTGCGGGTCGCCCGCATGGTCCGGTTGGTGCGGTTCTCGCCGGGTCTGCGGACCATCGTCTCCGCGCTGTGGCGCAGCCTGCCGGGCGTCACCGGGTTCCTCGCCCTGGCCGTGGTGACCCTCTACGTGTACGGCATGGCCGGCTGGCTGATCTTCGGTAGCAGATACCCGGAGCAGTACGGCGACATCGGCAAGTCGCTGCTGACGCTGTTCGTGCTGCTGTCGCTGGAGACCCTGCCGGACCTCATCGAGCAGGGCATGGCCATCTCGCCGTGGACACTGCTCTACTACGTCAGCTACGTGGTCATCACCGTCAACCTGCTGCTCAACATCCTCATCGCGGTCATCGTCAACTCGATGGAGGAGGCCCGCCGGTTGGAGATGACCGAGCGACTGGCCCCCGACTACGACGAGGACGGCGACGGCGTCCCGGACGAGGTGGACCGCATTGCGCTGACCCAACGGCTGGACGACCTGCGGGCGGTCATCGCCGAGCTGGAGCGGGAGTTGCGGATCGACCGGGAGGACGGGCACGGCCGGCCGCACCGGGACGGCACGCGTACCAGAGGGTGATCCGGTGCTCGCGCTGAGTCCTCCAGACCGGATAGTGTCGACGGCGGCCTGACCGCTTCGGTCGAAGGGGCACCAGCATGACGACCACTGTCGACAATGCCCATCCCACCACCGATGTCGCGAGCACCCTCGGCACCGTCATCGACGACGTGATCCGCCCGCAGGCGACGACTGTCGACCGGGAGGGGGTCTTCCCCCGCCAGGGTGTCGACGCCCTCGCCGCGGCCGGCCTGCTCGGCCTGGCCTGCTCGACCGAGGTCGGTGGCGGCGGCCACGGCATGCGGCTGGTCGCCGAGGTCGTCGAGCGGCTGGCCGCCGAGTGCGGCTCCACCGCGATGGTGGTCCTCATGCACTACGCGGCGACCGCCGTCATCGAGGCGCATGGCCCGCGCGAGGTCCGCGCCGACATCGCGGCCGGCGGGCACCTCACCACGTTGGCGTTCTCCGAGTACGGCTCCCGCAGCCACTTCTGGTCGCCCACCGGCACCGCGACAGCCACCGACGACGGCAGTGTCCGCCTCGACGCCCGCAAGAGCTGGGTCACCTCCGCCGGCGAGGTGGACAGCTACGTCTGGTCGAGCCTCCCGGTGACCCCCGACGCCGGTCCGATGACGCTGTGGCTCGTGCCAGCCGGCAGCGCCGGTCTGAGCGTGACGGGCGACTTCGACGGGCTCGGCCTGCGCGGCAACGGCTCCCGGCCGATGACCGCCGACGGGCTCCGGGTTCCCTCGACGGCGATGATGGCGGCCGACGGCGCCGGGCTCGACACCGCGCTCGGTGCGGTCCTCCCCTGGTTCCTGGTGCTCAACGCCGCGTTCTGTCTCGGTCTCGCCCAGAGCGCGGTCGCGGAGGCGGGCAGGCATGTCACCAAAACCACGCTCGCGCACACCGGTGCCGCCCTGCGCGACGCGCCCGTCACCCGCCGCGACCTCGCCCGACTGATGATCCGCACCGGCGCGCTACGCGCCTTCCTGGGCGACACCCTCACCGCTCTGGAGACCGGCCGCGACGACGCGATGCTGCGGGTCCTCCAGGTCAAGGCGCTCGCTGGCGAGACCGTCGCCGACGTGACCGACGGCGCGATGCAGCTCTGCGGCGGCAGCGCGTTCCGCAAGGAGCTGGGCCTCGAGCGCCGTTTCCGGGACTCGCGGGCGGCCCGGGTGATGGCACCGACCACCGACGCTCTGCACGACTTCGTCGGCCGGGTCGCCACCGGCCTGCCACTGCTCGACGAGGCCAACCGCTGATGCCGGCGCCATCGGTCCTGATGGGTGCCGTCGCGTACGACCCCAAGGTGGTGACCATCTGGGAGGGCTTCCGCGCGTGGCTAGGTGGGCGGGGTCTGGACTTCGACTTCGTCCTCTACTCGCACTACGAGCGACAGGTCGAGGATCTCGTCGCCGGACGGATCGACGCGGCATGGAACTCACCCCTGGCCTGGCTGCGCGCCGAGCGACTGGCGGTCGCCGACGGCACGACCGTCCGCGCGCTCACCATGCGCGACACCGACCAGGACCTCACCTCGGTGGTGGTGGTTCGAACCGACTCGCCGGCGCGGCAGGTCACGGACCTGGCCGGGAAGGTGGTCGCGGTCGGGGCGGTGGACAGCCCCCAGGCGACGCTCATTCCGCTGGGTCACCTCGCGGCCGCCGGGGTCGAGGTCGACGTGCGCCGCTTCGATGTCGGCGTCGGCCTGCACGGCGACCACATCGGCGGTGAACGCGACGCGGCCCGCGCCCTGCTGGCCGGGGAGGTCGACGCCGCCTGCATGATCGACGCCAACCACCTGGCGTTCGTCCAGGAGGGCACGCTGCCGCCCGACGGCACCCGGATCGTCGCGCAGACCGCACCGTACGACCACTGCAACATGACTGTCCGCGAGCCGGAGTCCGCCGGGGTCCAGCTCTTCGGCACGCTGCTGCTCGGCATGTCGTACGCCGACGCGCAGGTGCGTCCGCTGCTCGACCTGGAAGGGCTGACGGCCTGGAAAGACGGCCGCACCACTGGGTACGACGCCCTGGCCGGGGCGGTCGACGCCACCGGCTTCTACTCCCCTGACGGGCGGGTGACGGCCACGGACTACCGGCCGTGAGCGCGGCGCCGGCCGCCGACGCCGAGGTCCACCTCGGTGACCTGAGCTTCGGCCGGGGCGCACATCTGCTGGTGCACAGAGCCCTGGCCGGTCTGCCGCCCGGAGGCCGGTTGGCGGTCCGCGGACGCGACCCGGCGTTGCCGGTGCACCTGCCCGCCTGGTGTCGTGGCCGGGGTCATCGGGTCGAAGCGCCGGAGCCGGGCGACCGGGCCGACGTGGTGGCGGTGGTGGTGCGGGGCACGGCGGACGACGACCGCTGGTTCGGCGCGGAGCGCGCCGGGCCCGCCCTCCCGACGGCACTTCGCAGCCGTCCGCCGGCGCGGTGGGGGCTCGGCGCCCGGGGTGCGCTGCTCGAAGCCGGTGGCCCCGAGGCCCGGTTCGACCTGGACGACCGCGACCTGGTGTGGGCCGATGTCGCTCCTCACCTCTACGCGCAGGCGGCGGCGCGGCAGTGGGACCCGCAGACCGCGGTGCCGTGGGACGACCCGTTCGCGCTGCCAGCCGACGTCGAGGCCGCGGTGGTGCAGGTCATGACGTACCTGGTCGAGAACGAGCAGGCCGCCCTCGTCGTGCCGGCCCGGTTCGTCGGGCGGATCCATCCGCACTTCCGTGAGGTGGTGCAGCTCCTCGCCGTGCAGATGGCCGACGAGGCCCGGCACATGGAGGTGTTCAGCCGACGGGCACTGCTGCGGGGCGCCGAGATGGGCACGTCATCGGCCGGCGGTCGACAGTCGCTCTTCACGCTCGTCGCGGAGTCCGACTTCGCGTTGGCCTCGTTCCTGCTGTCCGTGCTCGGCGAGGGCAGCTTCGTCGATCTGCTCTCGTTCCTGCACCAGTTCGCCCCCGACCCGGTGACGCGGCGGATCTGCTGGCTCGCCATGCAGGACGAGCGCCGGCACGTGGTGTTCGGCATGGCGCACCTGGAGCATCAGGCGCGGCTCGACCCGCTGCTGCGGGGCCGGCTGCGGGCGGCCATCCACCGCCGCCACGACGCGCTCGTCGACACCGCCGGCCTCAACGCGGACGTCTTCGACGCGCTGGTGGTGCTCGCGGCGGGCGGCTGGCATCCCGACGACGTGTCCGCCGGCTTCGACCGGGTGCAGGCCCTGCAACACGCGATGGATCAGGGCCGCCAGCGCCGACTTGTACGGCTGGGTTTCCGGCCCGACGAGGCGGCCGCGCTGTCCGCCCTGCACACCCGCAACTTCATGTGAGCGACCACGCTCACTGCGGGGGTACGGTGGAGTGGCCATGGACAGGAACTCCAGCGCGGTCCGCGAGGAACTACTGCGGCTGCGTGAGCAGACCGAAGCGCAGGCCGCAGCCCTGGACGGTGACCTTCGGAGCCTCTTCGAGGCCTCCCGGTCGTCCAACGCCGACGACGAGCACGACCCCGAGGGCAGCACCATCGCCTTCGAGCGCGCGCAGCTCACCGCCGTCCTGGACGCGGCCCGCCGACGCCTGGCCGAGCTGGACAACGCGCTGCGGCGGGTCGACGACGGCAGCTACGGCGTGTGCGAACGGTGCTCCCGTCCCATTCCCGCCGAGCGGCTGGTCGCCCGGCCGTCGGCGCGTACGTGTGTGGCCTGCGCCAGCCGACGGTGACGGTGCCCGTCGGCCGCGAGGGTCACGGGCACCGTCGTCGTACCCGGTGATCAGCTGGTGCAGCAGGCGCCTGCGGGCGCGGCGTCGAGGGCAACGAGGCTGAGCGGCGCGGACAGCAACCCGCCGGAGATGCCGGTGCTCAGTCCACGCCCCGTCGGCTCCGGTCCGCAGCAGTTGTCGCCGCTCGCCGATTCGGCGGGGTTGCTGTTGCAGACGCCGGTTTCGGGCAGGTCGAGCTGGACCTCGCGGGCGGCGGTCCAGTCCCCGGCGAGGGCGGCCACGACCGAGCGGACCTGCTCGTAGCCGGTGGCCATGAGGAACGTCGGCGCCCGGCCGTAGGACTTCATGCCGACGGCGTAGTAGCCGCTCTCCGGGTGGGCGAGTTCGTCCACGCCATGCGGGGGAACGGTGCCGCAGGAGTGCTCGTTGGGGTCGATCAGTGGGGCGATCGCACGGGTCGCGCCCAGGACCGGATCCAGGTCCAACCGCAGCTCGGCGGCGATGGAGTGGTCGGGTCGGAAGCCCGTGGCGGCCACGATGCGGTCGACGGTGATCGACTCGTCGGTGCCGTCGGCGTGCCGCACGACCACGCTCACCCGCCCGTCGGTCGGGGCGAGCGCGTGCACGGAGAATCCGGTGAGCAGCCGGATGCGCCCCGCGTCGACGTGCGCCCGCAGGCGCGAGCCGAGCGCGCCTCGCGCCGGGAGGGCGTCGGCCGCCCCGCCACCGTAGGTACGCGTCGGCGAGGCGGTCCGGATCGCCCAGGTCACCTCGGTGCCGGGTTCGGCGGCGGACAGCTCGGCCAGGGACAGCAGGGTGTTCGCGGCCGAGTGGCCGGCCCCGACCACGAGGGTGTGCCGGCCGACGAACCGGCCCCGGTCGGCACCGAGCACGTCGGGCAACGCGTGCTCCAGATGGGCGACCGAGGCGGCCTCTCCCCTGGCAGGCAGGCCGGACGCGCCGAGGACGTTCGGCGTACCCCAGGTGCCGGAGGCGTCGATGACGGCGCGGGCGAACAGCTCGTCGCCGTCGGCGAGGCGGAGCAGGAAGGGCGCGGTGTCGCGTCCGGCGGTGCGCAGCCGGTCGAGGCCGAGGCGGCTGATCGCCTCCACGCGTGCCCCGTACCGCACGTGTGGCTTGAGCTGCGGCAACTCCGCGAGAGGCTGGAGGTAGTCGCCGACGAGTTCCGCGCCGGTGGGCAGGGCCTCCGGGTCGGGGGCGACCCAGCCGGCCTCGTCGAGGAGCCGACGGGCGGCCGGATCGACGTTGTACCGCCACGGTGAGAAGACGCGCACGTGCCCCCACTGCCGTACGGCGGCACCGGGGGTGTCGCCGGCTTCGAGGATGGTGAAGGGCAGGCCGCGCTCGTGCAGGTGCGCGGCGGCGGCGAGACCGGTCGGGCCGGCGCCGATGACGACGACGGGAAGGCCGTCCAGAGCGTTCATCCGTTGACTCCTCGATGTGGTGGCCCGCCTGAGGGGCGCGGGCTCGTCAGGTGATGGTGGGGCTGCGACGTTCGAGCAGGACGACGTCGCGCCAGCGGTCGTGGTGGCGCCCGACCCGCTCGCGTACGCCGATCACGCGGAACCCGGCCCGCTGGTGCAGCGCCATGCTGGCGGCGTTCTCCGGGAAGACTCCGGACTGGATCGTCCAGATGCCGGCGGCCTCGGTGGAGGTGATCAGCGCGTCCAGCAGCAGTCGGGCGACGCCACGGCCCTGAGCGGCCGGGTCGACGTAGACGGAGTGTTCGACCACTCCGGCGTAGACCGCGCGGGTCGAGGTCGGCGAGACCGCGATCCAGCCCAGGACGGTGCCGTCGCGGTCGACGGCCACGAAGCGGTGCCCGGTCAACCGGGCGGCGTCGAAGGCCGCCCAGGTCGGGGCGGTGATCTCGAAGCTGGCGTTGCCGGCGTCGAGGCCAGCCTGGTAGATCGCGAGGACCCGCTCGGAGTCGGCCTCGGTCATGGGCCGCACGGTGAGGTCAGTCATCCAGGTGTTCCTTCCCGGTGGGTTCGGTTGCTCGACGACGCTTGTCTCGACGCTTGTCGAATCAGACAGTTGCACACTGATTAGATCAGTGTCAACCTAGAGCAATGTCTAATCAAGCGGTATCGGCGGCCTGCTGCCCCTCGCTGACCGAGCGACGCGTGCCAGCAGAGGCCGCCGCGGTGCTCGCGCCCGCGTTCAAGGCGCTCGGCGACCCGGTGCGGCTGCAACTGCTGTCGATGATCGCCTCCGCCGAGAGTGGGGAGATCTGCGTCTGCGATCTGACCCCCGCGTTCGACCTGACCGGCCCCACCATCTCGCACCACCTCAGGACGCTGCGGGAGGCCGGGCTCGTCGACGCCGAACGCCGGGGCACCTGGGTCTACTACCGCGCCCGGCCGGCCCTGCTGCGCCAGCTCTCCGCACTGCTCACCGTCACACCCGCAGCGGCGCCCACCGACCGACCGGACTGCTCGTGACCAGCACCGTCCAGAGCGACCCGGCCGAGAGCGCCGTGGTCGGTCGCCTCTCCCGACTCGACCAGTTCCTGCCGGCCTGGATCGGGCTGGCCATGGTCGCCGGCCTGCTGCTCGGTCGCCTGATCCCCGGCCTGGACAGCGCGCTGGAAGCGGTGACGATCGGCGGGATCTCGCTGCCGATCGCGATCGGCTTGCTGATCATGATGTACCCGGTGCTCGCGAAGGTCCGCTACGACCGGCTCGACACCGTCACCGGCGACCGCCGCCTGCTGATCTCCTCGCTGGTGCTCAACTGGCTCGTCGGCCCCGCCGTGATGTTCGCCCTGGCCTGGATCTTCCTGGCCGACCAGCCCGCGTACCGCACCGGCCTGATCATCGTCGGTCTGGCCCGCTGCATCGCCATGGTCATCATCTGGAACGACCTCGCCTGCGGTGACCGGGAGGCCGCCGCCGTCCTGGTCGCGCTCAACTCCGTCTTCCAGGTCGTCGCCTTCGGTCTGCTCGGCTGGTTCTACCTCTCGGTGCTGCCCCGGTGGCTGGGGTTGTCCGGTGCCGAGTTGACGATCTCGGCCTGGGACATCGCCCGCAACGTGCTCATCTTCCTCGGCATCCCGCTGATCGCCGGCTACCTCACCCGCCGTCTCGGCGAGCGCGCCAAGGGCCGAACCTGGTACGAGGCACGCTTCCTGCCCAGGATCGGCCCGGCCGCCCTCTACGGGTTGCTGTTCACGATCGTGATCCTGTTCGCGCTACAGGGCGACGCGATCACCAGCCGCCCCCTGGACGTCGTCCGCATCGCGCTGCCCCTGCTGGTGTACTTCGCCCTCATGTGGGCCGGCTCCTACGCTCTCGGCCGGGCCATCGGTCTCGGCTACGAGCGCACCACAACCCTGGCCTTCACCGCGGCCGGCAACAACTTCGAGCTCGCCATCGCGGTCGCGATCGGCACCTTCGGCGTCGCCTCCGGTCAGGCCCTCGCCGGGGTCGTCGGCCCGCTGATCGAGGTGCCCGTCCTGGTCGGGCTGGTCTACGTGTCCCTGTGGGCGCGCCGCCGCTTCTTCACTCCCGCACCCTCGGCAACCGCGTAACCCGGAAGGCAACCCCTCATGAGCACCAGGCCCAGCGTCCTGTTCGTCTGCGTCCACAACGCCGGCCGGTCCCAGATGGCCGCCGGCTGGCTGCGCCACCTCGCCGGCGACACCGTCGAGGTCCGCTCGGCCGGCTCCGCGCCGGCCGACACGGTCAACCCCGCCGCCGTGCAGGCCATGCGCGAGGTCGGCATCGACATCACCGACCAGACCCCCAGACGTCTGGAGTACGCGACAGCGGAGTCCTCCGACGTCATCGTGACGATGGGCTGCGGCGACACCTGCCCGGTCTTCCCCGGCAAACGCTACGAGGACTGGCAGCTGGAGGACCCCGCCGGCAAGGGAGTCGACGCCGTCCGCCCGATCCGCGACGAGATCCGCGCCCGGGTGGAGAAGCTCCTCGCCGAGCTGAGCCAGACGACCTGACCAGCGGGCGGCACGGCACCGGCACGGCAGCCGGCGCGGTCCCGTGCCTCAGCGGCTGCCGGCGTAGACAGCGCGGTCGCCGAGCTCCTCCTCGATGCGGATGAGCTGGTTGTACTTGGCCGTGCGGTCCGAGCGCGACAACGAGCCGGTCTTGATCTGGCCGCAGCCGACGCCCACGGCCAGGTCGGCGATGGTGGTGTCCTCGGTCTCCCCGGAGCGGTGTGACATCACCACCCGGTACCCCGCCTTGTGGGCGGCGTCCACCGTCGCCAGGGTCTCGGTGAGCGTGCCGATCTGGTTGACCTTGACCAGGATCGCGTTGGCGTAACCGCCCTCGATCCCGTCGCGCAGCCGGTCGACGTCGGTGCAGAAGACGTCGTCGCCGACCAACTGCACCCGCTCCCCCGCCAGCGCCGTCAGCCGCTTCCAACCGGCGATGTCGTCCTCCGCCATCGGGTCCTCGACGGAGCTGACCGGGTAGCGGGAGACCAGGTCGAGCAGGTGGTCGACGTGCTCCTCGACGGTGCGCTCGCGCCCCTCGCCGACGTAGTCGTAGACGCCGTCGCGGAAGAACTCCGAGCTGGCCGGATCGAGACACATCGTGATGTCGGTGCCGGGCTCGTAGCCGGTGTCCTCGATGGCGCGCAGCACGAAACGCAGCGCCTCGTCGGCATCCGTGAAGTTCGGCGCGAAGCCGCCCTCGTCCCCGACGTTGGTGCTGTGCCCGGCCGCCGCCAGGGACGCCCGGAGGGTGTGGAAGACCTCCGAGCCCATCCGGACCGCCTCGGCGAACGTCCGCGCTCCGACCGGAGCGATCATGAACTCCTGGAAGTCGAGCGGGTTGTCGGCGTGTGCGCCGCCGTTGATGATGTTCATCATCGGCACCGGCAGCAGGCGAGCCCCGACGCCACCGACGTAGCGGTAGAGCGGCTGCCGGTGCGCCAGCGCCGCCGCCTTCGCCGCCGCCAGGGACACGGCGAGGATCGCGTTGGCACCCAGTCGACCCTTGTCCTTCGACCCGTCGAGCGCGATCATCGTCTCGTCGATCAGGGCCTGGTCCTCCGCGTCGAGCCCGGTCACCGCGTCGGCGATCTCACCGTTCACCGCGCCGACCGCCGTCGTGACGCCCTTGCCGTGGAAGCGCGTGCGATCCCCGTCGCGCAACTCGACCGCCTCGTTCGTCCCCGTCGACGCCCCGGAGGGCACGGCCGCCCGCCCGGTCGATCCGTCCGTGAGGACCACGTCGGCCTCCACGGTCGGGTTGCCCCTGCTGTCGAGAATCTGCCGACCACGTACCCGACTGATTGCCGTCATCACACACTCCCTGTTCACGATGCCTTTTCGCCGCCAGACTGGCAGGAAACGGCGGTCCTGGCACCGCGACGATGGACACGTTGACCCGTACCCCAGGGTGCGGGTTTAGGGTCGCGGGATGCGGGTGGGTGAGCTGGCGCGACGGACCGGGACCACGGTCCGGGCCTTGCGGTACTACGAGTCGGCCGGGCTGGTCGTGCCCCGGAGGTTGGGCAACGGCTACCGGGAGTACGACGCGATCGCGGTGCGGCTGGTGGCACAGATCCGCGAGTTGATGGCGCTCGGCCTCACCGTCGAGGAGACCCGCCCGTTCGTCGAGTCGATCGCCGGTGGCGCCGACGACGCCGACGTGTGCGCGGCTGCGGTGGCCACGTACCGCAGCACCATCACCGGCCTGCAGGAGCGGATCGGCAAGCTGACCGCCCAGCGGGATGCGCTGGACGCCCGCCTCGACGCGGCCGCGACCCAGGTCGTGCCCGGCAGCGCGGCGGTCGGCACAGACCCCACCGCGCTGGTCGGCACCCGCCTGCCACCCCTGTCCTTCTACGGCACCGACGGCCGCCCGGTCGATCTCGGTGCGCTCGGCGACGGACGCACCGTCATCTTCGTGTACCCACTGACCGGACGGCCGGGCGTCGACCTGCCCAACGGGCTGCTGGAGGTCCATGGCGCCCGGGGCAGCACCGAGCAGGCCGCCTGGTTCCGCGACCACCACGCGGAACTCCGCGCGGCCGGCGCCGCCCGGGTGTACGGCCTGTCCGCGCAGTCGACCGGATACCAGCGGGAACTCGCGCACCGGCTGCGGTTGCCCTACCCGCTGATCCCCGACCCGAGGCTGACGCTGGCCGACGCGCTGCGTCTGCCGACCCGCACCGCCGGTGACATGACGCTCTACGAGCGGTTGACGCTGATCATCGCCGACGGCGCTGTCGAACAGGTCTTCCACCCGATTCCGGACCCGGCGTCGCACCCCCTGCACGTGATGCGGTGGCTCACCAAGCGACGCCAGGCCCCGGGATCGGTCGTCTAGAAGTCGTCGTCGAAGGCGACGGTGCCGCTCACCCCGACCTGGTACGCCGAGACGCGCCGCTCGAAGAAGTTGGACAGCTCCTGCACGTCCTGCAACTCCATGAAGGCGAACGGGTTGGTCGACCCGTAGTGCGGGGCGATGCCGAGCTGGGCGAGGCGACGGTCGGCGACGTGCTGGAGATACTCCCGCATGTCGGTCAGCGTCAGACCGGGCACACCGTGGCCCAACAGGTCCTCGGCGAACTGCACCTCGCACTCGACGGCCTCGGTGAGCATCTGCCGAACCTGGTCGGCGAGGTCGTCGTCGAACAGGTCCGGTTCCTCGGCGCGGACGGTGTCGACAACGTCGAACGCGAACGCCATGTGCATCGACTCGTCCCGGAACACCCAGTTGGTGCCGGAGGCCAGGCCGTGCAGCAGGCCACGGGAGCGCAGGAAGTAGACGTACGCGAAGGCGCCGTAGAAGAACAGCCCCTCGATGCAGGCGGCGAAGCAGATCAGGTTGAGCAGGAACGTCCGTCGGTCCTCCCGGGACCGCAGCTCCCGCAGGTCGTTGAGCGAGTCGATCCAACGGAAGCAGAACTCGGCCTTGCGACGGATCGAGGGAATGTTCTCGATGGCGGCGAAGGCGGCGAACCGCTCGGTCTCGTCGGGCACGTACGTGTCGAGCAGGTTGAGGTAGAACTGGACGTGCACGGCCTCCTCGAACAGCTGCCGGGACAGGTAGAGGCGGCCCTCGGGGCTGTTGACGTGCTGGTACAGGTTGAGCACCAGGTTGTTCGCGACGATCGTGTCGCCGGTGGCGAAGAACGCCACGAGGCGGCTGACCAGGTGCCGCTCGGCCGGCGACAGCTTGTCCAGGTCGGCGAGGTCGGCGTGCAGGTCGACCTCCTCGACGGTCCAGGTGTTGCGGATGGCGTCGCGGAACCGGTCGAAGAAGTGCGGGTAGCGCATCGGGCGGAGGGTGAGGTCCATCCCGGGGTCGAGCAGCATGTGCGTGGTCCTCGTGTCGGTGGTGCGGGTGTCGGCGGCGGTCACTGGCAGGCCTCGCACGACTCGGGGTTCTCCAGCGAGCAGGCCAGCGCCTCCGCGTCGACGGAGACGGGTGCGACGGGTGCGACAGCGCTTACGGTGGCCTGCTGGATCCGCGTGGCGGGGCGGGAGCGCAGGTAGTAGGTGGTCTTCAGCCCGGCCTTCCAGGCGTACAGGTACATCGAGGACAGCTTGCCGATGGTCGGTGCGGCCAGGAACAGGTTCAGCGACTGAGACTGGTCGATGAACGGGGCACGGGCCGCGGCCAGGTCGATCAAAGCGCGCTGCGGCAGCTCCCACGCGGTGCGGAACAACTCCCGTACGCCGGCCGGCAGCTCGGCGATGTCCTGCACCGACCCCTCGGCCCGCTTGATCGCCGACCGGATCCGCTCGGTCCACAGACCGCGGGCCTTCAGCTCGCGTACCAGAGCGGTGTTGACCTGCAGGAACTCCCCCGACAGGGTCTCGCGCTTGAACAGGTTCGACACCTGCGGCTCGATGCACTCGTAGCACCCGGCGATCGAGGCGATGGTCGCGGTCGGGGCGACCGCCACCAACAGTGAGTTGCGCAGCCCGTACGCCTCGACCCGCTCGCGCAGCGCGTCCCAGCGCGCGGTCTGGGTGCCCTCGACGCCCCACAGGTCGGGCTGCAACTGACCCCGCGCGGCCCGGGTCTGCGCGAAGGTCGGATGCGCGCCGAAGCGACGCGCCAGGTCGGCGGAGGTCTCCAGCGCGGTCAGGTACAGCTCCTCGCTGATCCGGGTGGACAGCTCCCGCGCGGCCGGCGAGTCGAACGGCAGCCGCAGCGCGAAGAACACGTCCTGAAGGCCCATCAGCCCGAGCCCGACCGGTCGCCAGCGGGGGTTGCTCGCCGCCGCCTGCGAGGTCGGGTAGTAGTTGATGTCGATGACCCGGTCCAGGAACGTCACAGCGGTACGGACCGTGGCGCGCAGCCGCTCCCAGTCGATGCCACCGTCGGTGAGGTGGGCGGCGAGGTTCACCGAACCGAGGTTGCACACGGCGGTCTCGGCGTCGCTGGACACCTCGACGATCTCGGTGCAGAGGTTGGACAGGTGCACCACGTTGCCCGGCTCGGCGGTCTGGTTGCACAACCGGTTGGCGGCGTCCTTGAAGGTCATCCACCCGTTGCCGGTCTGGGCCAGGGTCCGCATCATCTTCCCGTACAGCTCCCTGGCAGGGACCTGCCGCACATAGCGGCCCTGCGCCTCGGCCTCGCGGTACGCGGCGTCGAACCGCTCACCCCACAGGTCGGGCAGCTCGGGCACCTCGTGCGGGTCGAACAGCGACCACATCTCGTCGGCCTCGACCCGGCGCATGAACTCGTCCGGGACCCAGTTGGCGAGGTTCAGGTTGTGGGTGCGTCGGGCGTCCTCGCCGGTGTTGTCCCGCAGTTGCAGGAACTCCTCGACGTCCGGGTGCCACGGCTCCAGGTAGACGCAGGCCGCGCCCTTGCGCCGGCCGCCCTGGTTGACCGCGGCGACGCTCGCGTCCAGCGTGCGCAGCCACGGCACGATCCCGTTGGACTGCCCGTTGGTGCCGCGGATCAGCGCGCCCCGGGACCGCACCCGGGAGTACGCGATGCCGATGCCGCCGGCGAACTTGGACAGGTTGGCGACCTGGGCGTACCGCTGGTAGATCGAGTCCAACTCGTCGAGCGGGGAGTCGACCAGATAGCAGGAGGACATCTGGGTGTGCCGGGTGCCGGAGTTGAACAGCGTCGGCGAGCTGGGCAGGTAGGCCAGGCTGGACATCAGCCGGTAGAAACCGGTCGCCTCGTCGGGCGTGGTGGACAGACCACAGGCCACCCGCAGCAGCCAGTACTGCGGGGTCTCCAGCACCAGCCTGCTGGTGGGGTGGCGCAGCAGGTACCGATCGGCCACCGTACGCAGGCCGAAGTACTCGAATCGCCGGTCACCGTCCGGATCGACGGCGGCGTCGAGCATCGTGGCGTGTGCGGCGACGAACGCGGCGGTGTCGTCTCCGATCAGGCCCTCGGCGTGGCCGACCCGGATCGCCGCGCTGAACGAGGTGACGCCCTGCCGACGCACCTCCTTGTCGACGTAACCGGCCAGCAGCCGGGCGGCGAGGCGCGAGTACTGCGGCTCCTCGCCGATCATCTCGGCCGCGGTCTGGATGGACAGCCGGTCCAGCTCGGCCGTCGTCGCGCCGTCGTACAGGCCGCTGATGGTGCGGGTGGCGACGCGCATCGGGTCGACGTCGGTCAGGTCGTCGGCCCACCGCTCGACCGCCCGGACGATCTTGTTCACGTCCACGGGTTCGGTGGCGCCGTTGCGCTTGCGGACCTGCATCGGCGTCCGCCGCACTGTCGCGTCGCCGCTGACGGGGACTACCTCGGTGACTGTCACCACTCGCTCCTCGGAGTTCGAGACCTGTTGGCCCGGACGCGAGGAGACAGACACCGACGGACGCCACGCCGCACGGCGTGGGTCAGGTGGCGTCAGCCGTCCCACGCGGCCTCGGACCGCCGCCCACCCGGGTGCGGGTACGCGGCGCGCTGGCAGGTCTTCGGACTCGTGGGCACAACCGGGCTGGCCGGTCTCCTACTGGCCGTCGCTTCCCAGGCCACTTGGTGGCCCAGTGCTGATGACGGCGGTCGTTCCCACTCACCGCTGCGGGACAGTCCCGGATTTCCACCGGGTTCCCTCTTGCCTCGACCGCACCGGATGAGCGGTCGAACCAGCTGCGCTCGACACCATATATAGGGATGCAGGCGTTGTCACACCCCACATGTCGGTCCCGGCGTGTCGCGGCCGGGCCGGTGACGGTGATCACCAGCCGCACCGGGGCGGGTTCGTCCCGGCCGGCGAGGCGCGTCGATGGCAGCAGCAGCCGCAGGCGGTGCGACTCACGGCGCGACGCAACCCACGGGCCGGCGACACCGGCAAAGATTTGATGTATCGCGCCAATGGGCACAGTGGATCAGGTTCGGACATTGACCAGGCTCGACGGCCCCGAGACGATGGATGTCCGTCCTTCAGGGTGGATCAAGGTCGTTGACGCGTCAGAACCGCCCTCCGTATACTCCGGGTGATCATCCGATCTTTTGCCTAGCCGGGCGAGGAGCGCATGCCGCAGATCACCGCCGTCACCGTCGAGGACGTCCGTTTTCCCACCTCACTGACCGCCGACGGGTCCGACGCCATGAACAAGGACGGCGACTACTCGGCGGCGTACGTCATCCTGCACACCGACGGTGTCGACAGCGTGGGCGTGCCGCTCGCGGGTCACGGGCTGACCTTCACCATCGGTCGAGGCAACGACATCGTCGCCGCGGCCGCGGTGCACCAGGCGCAGCTTCTGGTCGGCCTGGACGTGGCGACGATGGCCGCGGACATGGGCGCGGTCTACCGACTCCTCACCTCCGACAGCCAACTGCGGTGGCTCGGGCCGGAGAAGGGCGTCGTCCACCTCTCCCTCGCCGCCGTGTTGAACGCCTCATGGGACCTGGTCGCCCGGCTCGCCGGGAAGCCGCTGTGGCGACTGCTCGTCGACATGTCCCCCGAGCAACTCGTCGACATCGCGGACCTGCGCTACCTGTCCGACGCGCTGACCCGGGACGAGGCACTGGCCATCCTGCGGGCCAAGGAGAGCACCAGGGCCGACCGCCTCGCCGAGCTCGACCGCACCGGCTACCCCGCCTACACCACCTCGGCCGGCTGGCTCGGCTACGGCGACGACAAGCTGCGCCGGCTCTGCCAGGAGGCGGTGGACGCCGGCTACGGGTACGTCAAGCTCAAGGTGGGCGCCAACCTCGACGACGACATCCGCCGCTGCGGCATCGCCCGGGAGATCCTCGGCCCGCACCGCAACCTGATGATCGACGCCAACCAGGTCTGGGACGTCGGTCAGGCCATCGAGTGGGTCAACGCCCTCGCCCAGTTCACACCCCTGTGGATCGAGGAGCCGACCAGTCCCGACGACATCCTGGGCCACGCGGCCATCCGCCGCGCTGTCGCTCCCATCGGCGTGGCCACCGGCGAGCACTGTCACAACCGGGTGATGTTCAAGCAGCTGTTCCAGGCCGGGGCCATCGACTTCTGCCAGCTGGACACCGGTCGGCTGGCCAGCATCAACGAGATCGTCGCCGTGCTGCTCCTCGCCGCGAAGTTCGACGTGCCGGTGTGCCCCCACGCCGGCGGAGTCGGGCTCTGCGAGATGGTCCAACACGTGTCGGTGCTCGACTACGTCGCGATCTCCGGGGATCTCACCGACCGGGTCACCGAGTTCGTCGACCACCTGCACGAGCACTTCACCGACCCGTGCGTCGTCCGGGACACCGGCTCGGGCAGCGGCTACGTCCTGCCCAGCCAGCCCGGCTACTCCACCCGGATGCGTCAGGAGTCGGTCGCGCTCTACCGGTTTCCCGACGGCCACTACTGGGCGGCGTCGGACCCGACTACCGTGTCATCCTCGGAGCCGTACGTGATCGCGGGTGGGACGGCCACCCCCGCCGGCCGCTAGGGGGTGTCATGTCGCGCACCGACGAAGTGGTGAACGGCATCAAGCGGATGATCCTCGAAGGGCAGTTCAAGCCCGGGGACCGACTGCCCATCGAGAAGGACCTCGCCGAGTCGCTCGGCGTTTCGCGCGGCTCGCTGCGCGAGGGCATGTCGGCTCTGTCGATCCTCGGCATCGTCAACATCCGCCAGGGTGACGGCACCTACGTCACCAACCTCGACGCGCCGCAACTGCTGGCCCCGATGGGCTTCGTGGTGGACTTCCAGGGCCAGGGCGACCCCCGGCACATCCACACCGTCCGGCGACTGCTGGAGTGCGAGGCCGCCCAACTGGCGGCGACCAGGATGACCGACGAGGCCCTCGCCCAGGCCGGTGACCTGCTCGCCGAGGCGGCCCGGATGGTCGGCCAGTCACCGCAGGACCACGAGCGCATCCTCGAGATCGACATCGCCTTCCACCGGATCATCGCGGTGCACGCCGAGAATCCGGTGCTCATCGGGTTGATCGAGGCGTTCGCCGGGCGCACCGTGCGGGGCCGGCTGTGGCGGAGCCTGCACGAGGAAGGCGCGGACCGGCGCACCCACGACGAACACGTGGCGATCCTCAAGGCCCTTGCGGCACGTGACCCGGAGCGGGCCCGTATCCGGATGGCCAACCACCTGATTGGGGTGGAGGAGTCGTTGTACGGGTTGCCCGACGACGCCGAGGCCGGCTCCGACACCGCGCGGTCGTGACCGCCCACGCGGTCGACGGCCACGGTCACCGCTCGTCGCGTTCCACACTGGTGCTCCCGGTCATGGCCGCCACCAGGTCGTCGGTGGTGACCTCGTCGGCGCGCAGTCGGGCCGCCCGCCGACCGAGGCGCAGCACCTCGACCCGGTCGGCGATCTCGAGCACCTGAGGCATGTTGTGGCTCACCAGCACCACCGACATGCCGGCGTCGCGGGCGCGCCGGACCACGTCGAGCACCCGCCCGGTCTGGACGACACCGAGTGCGGCGGTGGGCTCGTCGAGGATGACCACGTTGGTCGCCCAGATGATGGCGCGGGCCACCGCGACGCACTGCCGTTGCCCCCCGGACAACATCGCGATCGGGGTGGTGACCCGCGGGATCCGTACGCCCAGCTCGTCAAGGGCGGCGGCCGCGCCCAGCCGCATCGCGCGCTTGTCGAGCAGCCCGAGCCGACCCAGCGGCCCGGAGCGCAGGATCTCCCGCCCGAGGTACAGGTTGGCGGCCACGCTGAGGTCGTCGGCGACGGCGAGGTCCTGGTAGACGGTCTCCACCCCGGCGCGCCGGGCGTCGACCGGGGTGGAGAACCGGACAGGACGACCACCGACCCGGATCTCGCCCTCGTCGGGCGGGTGCACACCGGACAGCGTCTTGATGAGGGTGCTCTTTCCGGCGCCGTTGTCGCCGATCAGCGCGACGACCTCACCCCGGTGGACAGTGAAGTCGGCGCCGCGCAGCGCCTCGACGTGCCCGAACCGCTTGACGATGCCACGGGCTTCGAGGACCGGCGGCTCGTCGGCGGTGGGCTGCCGGTCGCTGTCGGCGGTGGCCGTCGGGGTCGTACCCATCACTGCACCGGGGGGTTGGCGCAGCTGGGCTCGAGCACCGCCTTGATCTCCGCGGAGTCGATGTTCTCCTTGGTGACGAACGTGACGCCGGTGTCGGCCGACGCCAGCGGCGCCTTGTCCCGCAGGTGCTTGACCATCTTGTCGACGCCGAAGTAGCCCATCTTGAACGGGTTCTGCACGACCAGCGCGGAGATCTGGCCGCTGCGTACCCCGGCGATCTCGTCCGGGGCGGCGTCCCACCCGATGATGACCACCTTGCCGGACTTGCCGGCCGCCTGGATGGCCTGCGCGGCGCCGAGCACACTCGGCTCGTTGGCAGCGAAGACGCCCGCGAGGTTGGGGTTGGCGGTGAGGATGTTCTCGGTGACGCGTCGTGCCTCGTTGACGTCACTGCGGCTGGGCTGCTGGCCGACCAGCTTCAGGTTCGGATACTGGGCGAGACCGGCCTTGAAGCCGTCGACCCGCTCGGTGTTGGTCTGCGAACCGGGCTGGAACTCGACCAGCGCCACCTCGTGGTTGCCGGGGCCGAGTTCGGTGGCGAGCAGCTTCGCCGCCTCGGTGGCCGACGCGCGGTTGTCGGTGGCGAACAGCGGCACGTTCGACGGCTGCGGGCTGGTGCCGGAGTCGATCATCGCGACCGGGATGTTCGCGGCGAGCGCCTTGTCGGTGGCGGGCGCCAGCGCACTGGAGTCGGTGGCCGCGTAGACGATGCCGTCGACCTTCTTGGTGACGTAGTTCTGGATCAGGTTGACCTGACCCTCGACATCGGTCTCGGTGGTGACCCCGTCCCACTGGACGGTGACGTCACCCGCGCGCTGCGCGGCGCACTCGGCACCCGCCTTCACCGTGTTCCAGTAGTCGGCCCCGACCGCCTTCGGGACGACGGCGAGCTTCAACGGCCCGCTCGCGTCCTTGGTCGCGCCGTCGCCTCCGTCTCGGACCTCGACCCCGCCGCAGGCGCTGAGCAGAGCGGTCGCCGCGGCCACGGCCAGAATCGCCTGCGCGCGCAGGAGTGGCCCTCGTGCCCGCCGGCTGGTGGTGGTGTGTGCCATGGTGTGTGTCCTTCCTCGTTCGGACTCTCGAAATGGCATGTCAACCCCGTGATTCCAGCCGCCGGCGGCGGTACTGGTCGAAGTAGACGGCGGCCCAGATGATCAGGCCGACGATCACCTGCTGGTAGTGGATGCTGATGTCGAGCAGGACGGCGCCGTTGCGGACCAGGGCGATGAGGAACGCGCCGATGATGGTCCCGACGATCCGACCCTGACCTCCGAAGAGGCTGGCCCCGCCGATGACCGCGGCGGCGATGACGTCGAGCTCCAGCGAGATCCCGTAGTTCGGCTGACCGGAGTTGACCCGGGAGGCCGCGATCATGCCGCCCAGACCGACCAGCACACCCGCCAGCACGTACACGCCGGTCAGGTGCCGACCGACGCGGATGCCCGACCGGCGTGCGGCCTCCAGATTGGAGCCCATCGCGTACGTGTACTGGCCGAAGCGGGTCTGGGAGAGCAGGAAGGCGACACCGACGGCGACCAGAACGGTGATCACCACGGCGAGCGGGATGCCGACGATCTCCCCGTTGCCGAGCAGTTGAAAGGATCGGGGCAGGCCGTAGACGCCGACCGCCCCGGTGATGATGAAGACGAGCCCTCGTCCGACGGACATCGTTCCCAGCGTCGCGATGAACGGTGGGATCCGAGCCACGGTCACCAGCAGCCCGTTGAGCAGCCCGGCCAGTGCGCCGACGCCGATCGCGACCGCCGTCGCCGCCCAGAGTGGAAAGCCGAGGTCGCGTACGACCATCGCCCCCGCCACGCCGGCGAGCGCGGCGACCGATCCCACGGAGAGGTCGATGCCCTTCGTGATGATGACCATCGTCTGCGCCGTGGCGATGATGGCGATCACCGCGGTCTGCGCACCGATGTTGAAGAGGTTGTCCGCGGTCAGGAAGTAGGGACTGGCGAAACTCAACACGATGAACAGCACGACGAGCGCGGTGGCGGCGGTCAGCTCGGAGACGGCGTGGGAGATCCGTTCCCGGAACCAGTCGCTGGGCGTGCCGTGCTGCGTGCCGGTGGTTGCCTCGACGGTGCTCATCGTCGGCCCTGACCTCCCCAAGCGTGGCGCCGCACGCGACGGGAGAGCCGTCGGCGAGCGGAGCACCGGTGACCGGCCGAGCCTCCTCGGCAGGGAGAGACGGACTCGGGGCCCGCACCACCCATGGAGATAGGTCGGATGTTTCCCTTGATCAGGCGTTACCATGCCATGCACGTACGTGTGTTGCCAAGGTCTTGCGACCATGTTTTGCCGTCGTTACGCGAGCCTTCGGAGCCCGACGTCCGACCAGAACGGCATGATCTGTTGTCGATGGCCGCCCCGCGAGCCAACGAACCACAATCCGATTGTTATCGATAACATGCTATGCCTTCGACGCCTGCCGCGCTCGCCTCGTTCCGACTCAGCCGGTGCACGAGGCGGCGAGCAGACACACCGGCCGGTCCGAGCCGAAAATCGGCCGGCCCGGCCGATCGCTGTCGAGCGCGTGCTCGACAGCGGGCCGCGGTTCCACAGTCGTCCAGGCCGCGCCGTCCACCCGGCCACCGGCTCGAAGAGCTTCGCCGTCGCGTCGGGTTCGGCGGCGGCGGACGATGCCCGCCGCCAGCGATCGGGTTTGATCTGACGAATCGGGCGGCGCTGAGTCCTCGGGCGCAGGTGCCTCACCCACTGCGGGGCCGGGTTGACCGCCTGCGGCGGCACCGATACCGTCGACCCACTATCTGCGGCGACGCGAGGGAAGCCGGTGTGATTCCGGCGCGGTCGCGCCACTGTGAGCGGTTCCCCCACCTCAAAATGGGGCCCGCGAGCCAGGACGCTCGGTCGTCCGCAGCCTTGCGATGGGGACGCGTCATCCCCGGGGAGGTTCGTGATCATATGTCCAGCTCCACGTCCAGCCAGCCGTTGGTGAATCCCGCTGGCACCACGCGTCTTCTGTGGACGGTCCTGGCGACCGTCGTCGCGCTCACCCTGCTGGCCTACCTCGTCGCGTTCGACCAGGGTGCGGTGTCGCGCAGCGGGACGTACCTGCACGAGCTCATGCACGACGGCCGGCACCTGCTCGGTGTTCCGTGCCACTGAACGCCACCACCGCTCCCCCGTTCCTCGCCGTCCTCGTCCGCGGCCTGCTCGCCGGCCTGATCGCTGGCCTGATCGCCGGAACGTTCGCCTACGTCGCCGGCGAACCGCACGTCGAGGCCGCCATCGCTATCGAGGAGGCGGCCTCGCACGCCGAACCCGCCGCTGGCGGGCACCAGCACGACGAGGCCCTGGTCACCCGGAGCGGCCAGCGCGGCGGGCTCTTCCTGGCCACCGCACTGTTCGGCGCCGCGATGGGCGGTCTGCTGGCCACGGCGTACGTCCTGCTGGCCCGTCGACGACGGACCGACGACGACGGGCGCTCCGGCCTGCTGCTGGCCGGTGCGGCGCTGCTCGGCGCGGTGATCGTGCCGTTCCTCAAGTACCCGGCTAACCCGCCGGCGGTCGGCGACCCGGCCACCATCAACCAACGCACCGTCACCTACCTGCTGATGGTGGTGCTCGGTCTGGTGGCCGTGTGGGCGGGCTCGCTGGGCTACCGGTCGGTCGGCGCGCAGGCGCCACTGTGGCAACGCGTCGCCGCAGCCGTCGGCGGTTTCCTGCTGGTCACCGTCGCGTCCTACGTGGTGCTTCCGTCGTTCCAGGAGGTCCCCACCGACTTCCCCGCGACGCTGCTGTGGAACTTCCGACTGGCCTCCCTCGGCACCCAGGTGGTGCTCTGGACCGGGATCGGCCTGCTGTTCGCGGCCCTGATGCACCACGAGCGGCGTCGCCGGGTCGGCACCGCGCTGCCCAGCACGTGACCGCCACCAGCCTCCGGCTGGTCGCCCACGGTCACACCGCCGCCCTGCGCCGGGCCCGCTTCGGCGGACCCGACGACGGCCTGGACGAGGGCGGTCTGCGCGCCGCCCTCGCCCAGGCCCACGCGGATCCGGACCGGCGTGGGCACCTCGGCATGCACGACACCTGCCTGTGCAGCCCAGCGACGGCGGCCCGGCAGACCGCCGCCGCCTTCGGTCTGCTGCCGACGATCGAGACGGCGTTGGCCGACTGCGACTACGGCGACTGGTCCGGACGGTCGCTTGAGGAGATCGCCGGCACGCATCCGCAGGCGCTACACGACTGGTTGTCCGCACCGAACTCGGCACCGCACCGCGGTGAGTCCGTCGCGGCCGTGCGGGATCGGGTCGGCAGTTGGCTGGACGAGCAGCACCGAGCAGGCCGGCGCGTCATCGCGGTCACCCACCCGCTGGTGATCCGGGTCGCGGTCGTGCACGCCCTCGGGCTGCCGATGGCGACGTACCGACAGCTGGACGTGGAGCCGTTGGCGATCGTCCGGCTCACCAGCCAGGGCACGCGCTGGCAACTCCGACTGGGCGCGGAGCCGAGGTGGGTCGACTCCGCGATGGTGTGGTCATGAATCCAGGGCCCGCAGTGAGCTGAGCGCGGGTGGACGGTCTGCTTCAACCCTCCCGAGTTTGGACCAGTGCGGCGGCACGGCCCAGGGCGGACTTCTCGACGGCGGTCAGCGCCGGATCGACCCGGCGCTGACCCACCGCACGCCGTAGTTGGCTGGCCCGGGGCGGCTGCGCGCGTCGCTGAAAGGCGTCGAGGCCGTCCCGGGCAAGATCGGCGACCTGCGGGTCCTGACTGACCGCCACCTCGGCGAGGATGAGAGCGGTCATGGCCACGTCCAGGTCGGCCGGCCCCTCGGTCGCATTGCGCCAATCGATGACCACTGGCCCGCGCGAGGTCACCATGACGTTCTGTGGGTGCAGGTCGAGGTGCAGGACGCGGTCCGCCGGGTCGACGCTGAAGCGGGCCGGCAGGGTGTGGAGGCGGTCGTGCAGGCCCACGAGCAGGTCGGCGGCGGCGCCGATGCCGGTGCGCCCGGTGAGCATCGACACCAGGAGAGTCTCGCCGTCGAGTCGTTCGAGCACCAGGTCGGGCCCTCGGGCCTCGTACACCACGGGTACCGGGTAGCCGGCGGCCGCGACGTACGCCATCAACGCCGCCTCGGGCGCGCTGTCCCCGCCCTGCCGGTAGCGGCGCAGCACCCGCGACTCGTCGAGCACGTAGACGTCGGCGTCGCGCCCCGAGGCGAGCAGCGCGTGATCGGCCATGGCAGACGACGCTAACAGTGGTTGCGCGACAAGCGCGTGGGGCGGGCCGTGATCACGGCCCGCCCCACCCTGCTGCGCTGTCCCCGGCTCAGTGCTAGCCGGTGACGGTGAACGGCCGGGACACCTTCGTCGCCGACTTCTCACCGCTCAGCGTGACGCTGGTCGCGCCCGCCTTCGCCGCACCCGGAACGCTGACCGTCGCGCCGGAGATGACACCGTCACCGTTCGCGCGAACCGTGCTGACCGCGAGGCCGTTCCCGACGGTGATCGTGACCGCCTCGTTCGGAACGAACCCGGAACCGTCGATGGTGATCGACGTGCCACGCGGACCCGAGGTGGTCAGCAGTGCCACCCGCGGCTGGTAGGTCGGCGCCTGGGCCTGCCCGGTCACCTGGACGGTGGCGGTGGCCGGCGTCCGCGTCGACGCGCCCGTCGCGGTGACCGCGTACCGGCCGGGTTGTGCGTCGCCGGAGGTCGGGACCGAGACGCGGACCGTGCCCGTCGCGGAGGCCGCGACCTTCGTGGCCCGGGCCGGGTCGGTGCCGACGCTGACGGTCACCTGTTCACCGGCGGCGAACCCGCTGCCGTCGACGGTGACAGTGCCGCCGGTGGTGACTGCGCCGGCAGCGGACAGCGCGATCGTCGGCTGGGAGCCGCCCCGCGCGACGGTCATGGTGAAGGCCTCGGTGCTGCTCGACAGCGTGTCCCACGCGGTGACGTGCACCGTGTAGGTGCCCTCCCGCGTGTAGGTGTGCTGCCCGCTCATCGCACCGGACGCACCGATGGTTACGTCGTCCGGAGCCGTGCCGTCACCCCACTGGACGCGGGCACGGTAGCCGGTCGTGCCGGGAACGCCGCCGGTCACCGAACCGAGGTTCGCCGCGAGGGCCTGCCCGGCGTTCGCCGTCTGGTCCTTCGGGGCGACAGTGGCCAGCGCGGGGGCCGGCGTGCCGTCGTTGGCGACGGCGAACACGTGGATCCGGCCCGCCGTGCGGGGGTCACCGGTCTGCGTCGGCAGGGTCACCGACACCAGCGTCTTGCCCGCCGGGATCTGGTACGGCGCGGTCGCGAACAGGAACGGCTGGGCGCCGTCCCGGCTCGTGCCGTTCAATCGGTACGCCGTCCGGGCAACGACGATGTTGCCGTAGGACGGAGTGCCGTTGGCGTTGCCGCCCAGCGTCCAGTCGCTCATCTGGATCGGGATGCTGGCCGTGCTGCCGTCACTGAAGTTCGCCGTGCCGGTGGTGCTCTGGTTGCCCTGCGTTCCGGCTCCGATGAAGGAGATGCTCTTCGCGTCCTCCGGCAGGTCGAGCAGGACCGTCGCACCGTTGCCGGTGGCGTTGTCCGGCTGCCCGGCCGGGATCACCGGCAGCGTGAACTGCAACGCCGTCCCCGGGACCTGCTGCCGCTGGCCCTGCGTCGCACCGCCCGCCGCCAGGGCGGCCCGCGAGTACGCCCACGACTTGGCGTCGCAGTCCGCCGCGAGGACGCCTTCGTCACCGACGCAGACGGTGTCGAACGCGGCGGTGAGGCCGGAGGTCGGGGCGTACGCCACCTCGACGCCGACCGTCGCGGAGCTCTGGCTCTCGCCGTCGGTCACCGTGACGTTCGCCTGGTGGTAGCCCGGCGTGGCGTAGGTGTGCGACCCACCGATGTTGTAGACGGCCCGCGAGCTCAGCGTCACGGTGCCCTCGGTGACCGGTGTGCCGTCACCCCAGTCGATCGTGGCCCGGTAACCGGTCGCGGTGCCACCGGTGACGGACGCCAGCGGCACCGAGACCGGTACGCCGGACGTCGCGTGCACGCCGGACGCGGCGGTCACCGCGATGTCGCCGCCTCCGATGGCCACGTCGCCACCGGCGAGCAACTCGATCTCGGCGAGACTGGTCTGCGCGGCGCCGACGGTCTTCGTGACCGCGAGACGGAACTGCGCGAACCGACCCGGCTTGTCGATCGTGTACGGGCGGGTCTGACTGCGCCACCGGAACACCTGGTCCCTGCGGGAGTCCACTGTGGTCCACGTGATGCCGTCGTTGGAGCCCTGGAGTCGCCAGTCCGCCGGATCGCCAGCACTCGCCCCGGACGTGACGGTGTAGTACGTCGGCTTCTGCTTTCCACCACGGAACGCCCAGGAGATCTGCGGGGTCGCCGAGGTGAAGGTCAGCTGCGTGGTGGACGAGTCGTCGAACAGCTTCGAGGCGTCCTGACCGCCGGTTGCGGTCGCGGTGCCGAGGCCGGGGCCGGTGGTGTCCTGCAACGGCTTCGGCGCCTGGTCACCCCTGGTCAGCGACGGCGGCGCGTCGTTCCTGCCGCTGCCCCAGGAGGACGGGTTGGGGCCCATCTGGAAGTCGATGGTGCCGCCCTTGGCGAGTGCGGCCACGTCCAGGGACAGACCGCGCTGCTTCTTGCCGTTGACCTTGACATCCTGCACGTAGACGTTGCGGGTGCTGTTGCTCGGCGCGTTGACGACGATGTCGCCAGTGGTGCGACGCACTGTCATCTTCGTGAACTGCGGCGAACCGATGGTCCACTCGGACGACCCGGCCTGCAGCGGGTAGATGCCCAGCGAGCTGAGGATGTACCACGACGACATCTCGCCGTTGTCCTCGTCGCCCAGGTAGCCCTGGCCGATCTCGCTGCCGACGTAGAGGCGCCGCAGGATCTCCCGTACCGTCGCCTGGGTCTTCGCCGGCGCGCCGGCGAAGTTGTACATGTACGGGATGTGGTGCGACGGCTGGTTGCTCATGCCGAGCTGACCCATCCGCACCGCGCGCGCCTCGATCATCTCGTGGATGACGCCGCCGTACCCGCCGGGTCGGTCGGCGTTCTCCGGGGTGGAGAAGAACGTGTCGAGCTTGTCCCGCAGCGCCTTCTGCCCACCGAGCAGGTTGGCCAGACCCTGACCGTCCTGCTGGGCGGTGAAGGCGAAGTTCCATCCGTTGGTCTCGGTGTAGACGCCACCCCAGTCCAGCGGGTCGCCGGCGAGGAAGTTACCGGCGGCGTCGCGACCCTGGAAGAGCTTCGACTTCGGGTCGAAGAGGTGGACGTAGTTGCGGGCGCGCTCCAGGAAGTAGCGCGACTCCTCCTTGAGCCGGGCGCGCTCCGACTTCGGCGTGGCCGGGTCCTTGGCGAGGGCCGCACCCATGTTGCCGATGCCGTAGTCGTTGATGAAGCCCTCCAGCGCCCACGACACCGACTCCCCGGTGGAGGTCGGCGTGTAGCCGAGGAACAGCGACGTCTCGATGCCCTTGCGTCCGACCGCGCTGCGCCCGGACGCGACGGTCGCGTCCTTGACGGCCGCGTCGTACGCCGCGAGCGGGTCGGGCAGCTTGACCCCGGTGAGGTACGCCTGGGCCAGAGCCACGTTGGCGCTGGTGCCGGTCATCAGGTCGGCGTAGCCGGGAGACGACCAGCGGGCGATCCAACCGCCGTCGCGGTAGTGCTGGACGAACCCGTCGGAGATCCGGGCGGCGACGTCCGGGTACAGCAGCGCGTAGGCGGGCCACACGGTGCGGTACGTGTCCCAGAAGCCGTTGTTGACGTAGATCTGCCCGTCGACGATCTTCGCACCGGTCTGGGTGGGGGTCGACGCGCCGGTCGGCGCCGAGACCGGGCTCGCGTACTGCCAGCGCGGCGCGTCGGCAGTGCCGGTGTTCTCCGACTGCGAGTTCGGGTAGAGGTTCAGCCGGTACAGGTTCGAGTACATCGAGACCAGCTGCGGTTCGGTGGCGCCGCGCACCTCGACCCGGCCGAGCCGGTCCTTCCACATCGCCGTCGCGGCGGCGTGGACCTGCTCGAAGCTCTTGCCGGTGACCTCCAGATCGAGGTTGCGGCGCGCCTGGTCGACGGAGAGGAACGACGTCGCGAGGCGCATCGTCACCTCCCGGGTGGTGGAGACGTCGAAGGTGGCCGAGGTCGCGGCGGTCGCCGTCGGCGCCTGGTCGAAGGCACCGGACACGAACATGCGACTACGACCGGCCGACAGGCCACTTCCGTTGTCGACCCAGCCGGTGAGGGTGCCGTCCGTGCCGATGGTGAAGGTGCCGTTGTGGAAGACGAGACTTCCGGTCGCCTGCCCGGTGGGGAAGGTGAACCGCATGATCCCGGCGTGGTCGGTGGGCGACATCTCCGCGACCAGGCCGTTCTGGAGCGTGACCCGGTAGAGGTCCGGCTGCGCGGTCTCGTCGTCATGGCTGAAGGCGAGCGCGCGGCTGGCGGGCTGGCCGGTGAGGGAACCGCCACCGACGACGGGCATGACCGACATCTGGTTGCGGTCACCCATCCACGGGCTGGGCTCGTGGGAGATCGCGAGCCCCTGCAACATCGGCAGGTTGGCTGCGTTGTTGATCCGGTGGTACTCGTACTCCCAGGAGTTGGAGGTCGCGTCGGTCACCGGGGTGAAGAAGTTGAAGCCGTTCGGCACCGCGGTGATCGGCAGGTTGTTGCCGCGCGAGAAACCGCCAGTCGAGTTGGTGCCCCGGCGGGTGTCCACGTAGTTGGTCAGCTTCGTGCCGTCGATCGACGTCGGCGCGGCCGTCAGCTCGATGTCGTCGAGCCACCCCTGGAACTGGGTGTCCCCGGTGGCCTGCGGGTTGTCGTACGCCAGCAGGATGCGGTCGATCGTCTTGCCACGGGCGATGGTGCCGAGGTCGGCCTGCACCAGGTTCCACTGGTCGGCGAAGAGCACCTTCGACGCGCCCTGGCCGGCACCGGTGAGCAGGTAGCCGTGCTGGTCGACGGGCGAGCGCCCACTCAGGTAGCTGCCGTCGGTGAAGTGCAGGTCGACGGCGGCGTAGGTGGACGGATACCGGGCGTTGCCCTTGGTGAACTCCGGGAAGATCTTGTACGACAGACGGGTCTTCGGCCCGACCGGCACGTTGACGTCGAACAGCTTGTTGGTCGCGTACGACCGGCCGTCGCCCTCGGCGCCACCGGAGTAGCGCAGCGCGGCCAGCCCGGTGAACCCGACGTCCGGCTTCGTGGTGTAGCCGCCGTTCGGACCGGCGGTGGCTTCGCTGACCATCGGCGTGGCCGGCGGACGGACGTCCGAGCCGTCGCTGATGTTCCAGTCGGCGAGCTGCACGAGCGAGTCACCGGAGTTCGCGGTGACGTTCAGCCGGTAGAAGGCGTAGGCGCTCGTGTTGGTGAAGCTGTACCTGTTGGTGGCGTACCGGCCGCTGAACGTCTGGCCGACGCGCTTGTCCAAGTCGGTCCAGGTGCTGCCGTCGTTGGAGCCCTGGACGACGAAGTCCCTGGGGTCGCGCGACGGTGCGTCGTTGGCCGAGGTCAGCGAGTAGCGCAGCACCGTGGCCGGCTTGGCGAGCTGGTAGGTCACCCAGCCGCTCGACTGGAAGATCAGCCACTTGGTCGACGAGTCGTCGTCCTTGAGGTTCGCGGCGATCTCTCGGGGCTGGTTCTCGTCGCTCGCGGTCACGGCGCTGACCTGGCCGAGCAGGCTGCCGGGCAGGGTGGTGACCTTGCCACTCAGGTTGCCCTGGACCGGTTTTCCGTTCGCGCCGACCTCCACGGTGCTGGTGGCGGGTTGCGGGTCGGCGGTCTCAAACGAGGAGCTGAAGTTGCCGGGCGTCGCCGAGGTGGGGGCGGCGTTGGCCAGGGGCGCGGCGACGAGCAGGCCCAGCGGTAGCAGGACGGCTGTCGTCGCGGCGATCAGGCGGGGAGACAGGGAACGCGCAAGGGGGGTATGCGACATGAGGGACGGGGCCTTTCGACTCGAACGGGTCGAGTACGTCGAAGGTCTGGACTGAGTGGAGCGTGGTGGGTGGTGCCCTGACATCGTTGTCATTGGAGTTGGCGAACAACGAGAGTCGGGGCGGGTGGACTGTCGCTGATAGTTCCGGGCGCAGCACGGCCGTGTCAACGGGTTGATGGCGATGAAACCGGCCGGGCTACCCACGACCGCTTGCCGGGCCCCGACTCCGTAAGAAGACGTGCGCCGAGGCCCGGCCGCGGATCAGCAGTAGAGGTTGGCTCCGGCGGACACACCGAGGATGCCGACGAACTGCTGGTACTTCGTGACGCGGCTCTGCACCTGGGCGGGATTTCCGCCGTTGCACTCGATCGAGCCGTTGATGCTGCGGATCGTCTCACCGAACCCGGCACCGCCGACCATCGCATTGTGGGCGGTCATGGTGCCCGGCCCGTTCTGGGTCATCCAGTACCAGATTCCGGTCTTCCAGGCCACCGCGGCATCGGTCTGCACCAGCCACGGGTTGGTCAGCAGGGGCAGGTTGAGGGCGTTTCCGGCGGCGTTGTAGTTGAAGTTCCAGCTGAGCTGGATCGGCCCACGCCCGTAGTAGGCGGCCTGCCCGGCCGGACATCCGTAGGGCTGGCCGGGGTCGCAGTAGTGCGGGTAGTTCGCGGTGTTCTGCTCGACCACGTGCACGAGGCCGCCGGTCTCGTGGTGCACGTTGGCCAGGAAGGCGGCCGCCTCCTGACGCTGGACGGTGGCGCTGCCGCTCTTGGCGAACGCCGGGTAGGCGCTGAGTGCGGTGACGAGCCCGGAGTACGTGTAGAAGGAGTTGCGGCCCGGGAACATCTGGTTGAACTGGGCCTCGGTGACCACGAAGCCGCCCGGGTCGGTGGGCGGCGGGGTGGTGGGTGGCTGGCCGCCGCAGGTGTAGGGCTCCCAGTACCAGGTGCTGACGATGGGGTCGTAGCCGGGATTGTCGTGCTCGGCCACGTAGTAGAGACCGTTGGTGTACCGCACGATCGCCCCTGCCGCGTACCAGGTTCCGGCAGCCCAGTTCGGGTGGTTGCAGGTGCCTCCGGTGGGCGGCGGCGTGGTGCCGCCCCCGCATGCGCCGAGGTCCTCCCAGACGCCGGTCGTACCCGGTGGCGCCTCGGCCTGGGTCCACCACTTCGCCCGGTAGTTGCGGCCGTTGTGGGAGACCTGTGCGTCTCCCCAGTAGACGGCCGAGGCCTGCCACGATGCTGAACAGGCGGCTGCCGACGCAGCGGTCGACGGGATGACCGCAGCCAACCCGCCGACGACGGTCAGTGCCACCAGCGCGACCAGCGCGCGCAGTCTCGTCATGTGTTCACTCCTTCCTGGGACCCAACTGGCCGCAGACTCGGCCAGGTATAGACATAGGTGACTGTAACATTTTCTGTTTACTTTCTTTACTGTTGCGGTGGAGCCACCTCCTCGACGAAGCGGTGGCGGGACGTCGGAAGTTTCGGCCACTTTCCGGACCATGCGAGAGATGCCGCGAGGACCAACTCAGCGGACGGCGATTGGCCGACTGTCAGGACCAGCGCACCCCCGACCCACCTCGTTTCGGGCGGCTTCCGGAACTTGTTGACGTGCCGGAAATCCCGCTGTAATACTCCGATCCATCACGGTCGATGCAACGGCTTCGTGATGTCCCGGTTATGCCTCCCGCGAGAAGGGCACCAGATGAGCAAGCTCTTCCCCCGCACGGCGCTGTGGTCGAGGCGGTTGCGCGCCGCGCTCGCCGTCCTCGCCACCGCCGTCGCGATGTGCGGCGTGGTCCTCGCGGCCACCTCGACCCCGTCGAGCGCCGCCACCTGCAACGGCTACGTCGGTCTCACCTTCGACGACGGTCCGACCGGCAGCACCAGCGCGCTGCTGAACGTGCTGCGCAGCAACGGCGCACGGGCCACCATGTTCAACGTCGGGCAGAACGTCCAGAACAACCGCTCGGCGGCACAGGCACAGGTGGCCGCCGGCATGTGGGTCGGCAACCACAGCTGGAACCACGCCCACATGACCTCGATGAGCCAGGCTCAGATGCAGTCCGACCTGTCCCAGACCAGTTCGGCGATCCAGTCCGCCACGGGCATCCGGCCACAGCTGTTCCGGCCGCCGTACGGGGAGACCAACTCCACCCTCCAGTCCGTCGCGTCATCGCTCGGCATGCGACAGGTGATCTGGGACGTGGACTCGCAGGACTGGAACGGCGCGAGCGTCAGCCAGATCGTGGCCAACGCGAGCCGCCTCCAAGCCGGTCAGGTCATCCTCATGCACGACGGGATCCAGAACACCCGCGACGCCATACCGCAGATCATGGCCAACCTGACCAGCCGCAACCTGTGCCCCGGCATGATCTCGCCGTCCACCGGCCGGGCGGTCGCGCCCGACGGCACGACCCCGCCGCCCGACGGTGGCACCCCGCCACCCACCGGCGGCACCTGCACGGCGACGGCGTCGACCACCAACGTCTGGGGCGACCGCTACAACACGTCGGTGACGGTCAGCGGCGCCAGCACCTGGACCGTGGTGGTGGCCATCACCGCGCCGCAGCGGGTCTCCACCATCTGGAACGGCACCGCCACCTGGGACAGCAGCGGCACCGTGATGACCATGCGGTCCAACGGCAGCGGCAACACCTTCGGCTTCACCACGATGACCAACGGCAACAGCGGCGCTCGTCCGCAGATCCGCTCCTGCACGGTGGGCTGACACCGAGCCGGTGTGCGGCGGGCGCCCGGATGCCCGCCGCACACCCCGTCGCGCGGATCGGGGGCCACTAACCTGCACTGATGCGACACACCCTCACGCCCTCCGACGACAGCCTGCACGGCCACTTCTCCCCCGATTTTCCGCCCGTGCTCACCATCGACCCCGGTGACACCGTCTCGTACCGCACCCTGGACTGCTGGTGGTCGGCCGGTCCGTATTCCGGCGGAGCGAACCGGGACCGGCCCCGGGTCGCGCAGCATCAACCCGACCACGGTCACGCGTTGGTCGGGCCGGTCGCGGTCCGCGGTGCGCGCGCCGGCCAGACCCTCGCGGTACGCATCGACGCGGTCGTCCCCGCCACCTGGGGCACCACAGTCGCCGGTGGCTGGCCGAGCGGCTTCAACCAGCGCTACGGCGTGCAGGAACAACCGGTGGTGCATGCCTGGACGCTGGACCCGGCGACGATGACCGGCCGCAACCAGCATGGTCACACGATCGCGCTGCGGCCCTTCATGGGGGTGCTCGGCATGCCACCCGCCGAGCCGGGGCGTCATTCGACGATCCCGCCGCGCCCGTGGGGCGGCAACCTGGACTGCCGGGACCTCACCGCGGGAAGCACCCTCCTGCTGCCGATCCCGGTGGACGACGCGCTGTTCTCGGTCGGGGACGGCCACGCCGCACAGGGCGACGGCGAGGTGGGCGGCACCGCGATCGAGTGCCCGATGGACGAGGTGACGTTGACCTTCGACGTCCGTGACGACTTCCCGGTCACCGGCCCGGTGGCCCGCACCGCGGACGCGTGGCTGACCCTGGGCGTCGGCGCGTCCCTCGACGACGCCTCGTTCATGGCCCTGGACTCGATGCTGACCCTGATGCAGCGGTTGCACGGCCTCAGCCGCGCGGACGCGGTGGCGCTGGCCAGCATCGCGGTCGACGTACGGGTGACGCAGATCGTCAATCAGACCGTCGGCGCGCACGCGGTCCTCCGCGACGACGCGCTGGGCTGGCCGGGCGCCGATTCTGTCGGGGGCCGCCGTTAGCGTGTGCGCACTGTCGCCGCGCCGGCCACGTCGGGCCGGTCGCTGACCCCTCGGAGGCCCCCATGTCCCAGGAGACGACCTACCTCGAACTGTCCGAAATGGACGGTGCGCACAAGTTCTACGAGGTCATCGTCGACAACGCCACGCTGACCGTGCGCTACGGACGGATCGGCGACCAGGGGCAGATCAAGGCCAGCGCCTACCCGGACAACGCGCGGGCTCGCGCCGCCGCCGCAAAGAAGATCGGCGAGAAGGTGCGCAAGGGTTACGCGCCGGCGGTTCCCGGTGTCCGACAGAAGCGCACCGTCTCCCGGCGGCAGATCGTCAGCACCCGCTCCACCGCCCACACCGCTCCGGTGCTCTGGCGCTACGACTCGGGCGCTCCCGCCTTCGGCATCTTCGTCGACGGGCAGCACTGCATGGTCGGCAACGAGCACGGCGTGATCACCACGCTCGACCACGACGCCCAGGTGCGCAGCCAGGTCCGCCTCCCCGACGGGGTCAAGTGCATCGTCGCCGACGACGCCTGGATCTACGCCGGCTGCGATGACGGCAACGTCTACGACCTCTCGGGCAAGATGCCCCGGGTGGCGTACGCGATCGCCCCGGAGATCGACATCTACTGGCTGGACATCCACGACGGGGTCCTGGGCGTGTCGGATGCCGACGGCGGGATCACGGCGGTCGACCACGAGGACGAGTTCCTGTGGCGTCGGCCCGGGCGGGGCCGCTCGGCGTGGATGGTGCGGTGCGACAGCGACGCCATCTACCACGGCCATTCGCAGGGGGTGACCGGCTACGAGTGGCGGACCGGCGGCGAACTGTGGCACACCAGGACCGGTTCGGTGCTCTTCGGCTGGCAGGAGCACGGCAGCGTGTTCGCCGGCACCGGCACCCGCGAGGTGGTGCGACTGTCCAAGGCAGGGCGACTGGAACGCACCTACCGGTGCGACGCCCCGGTGTTCTCGTGCGCCACGGCGGAGGGCGGCCAGTACGTCTTCGCCGGTGACAGCCAGTCATCGATCTACTGCTTCGACGCGGCCGGCACGCGGCTGTGGAAGCTCGGCACCGGCTGCGGCTCGGCCTACTCCATGCAATACCACGACGACCGGCTCTACGTCGTCACCACCGGCGGCCACCTGGCCTGCATCGACGCGAGCGAGCCGGCGATCCGCGCGGCGCAGGCCGGGAACGTGCCCGAGGTGCGCGACATCAAGGCCCCCCGTGAGGCACCACGGCCCGTGCAGCCGACGGTCGTCGAGGTGACCAGCGACGCGGGCGCGGGCGTGGTGGTGCAGTGCCTGGACGATCGGGGGCGGTTGCGGGTCCAGGTGCTCTCCGACGGTTACCGACGCGACTGGTCGGTGCAGTTTCCCAAGGGGATCCGCGAGCCGGGCGCCCGCTACCTGGTGACCGAGGTCCGCGAGGCCGGCCGGGGCGGGTTCTACCGGGCGTTCGGCGATATCCGCCGCCTGCGCTGAGCGGCGACCGCAGCGTCTCCGGTGGCCGGGCAGGCGCTGGCGGGCCACCGATCGCGTATCCCCCTGTCGTAGGGTGCCGACATGGCGCACCCCGTCCGGGCTGACGACGATGCCGGCACGGCGTGGTGGGCCGCCCCGCCGACGCGGCGGGTGAGTCACCTGCCGGCCGTCGACCCGGAGCTGCTGCGGGTGGCACTCGACCCATTGCCACCAGCGGCGCCCGCGGTGGTGCACTACCGGCCCACGGTCGTGGGTCCCCTCGGCGACCTTGTGGACGCTCTCCTCGACCAACTGGACACCGCGGCGCTCGCGATGTTCCCCAGCTGGTTGGCGGGCGCCGACCACTTCGAGACCGAGGGCACGCTCGGCGTGGCGGCGGTGCGCGCCCTCGCGGCCCGGACCGCTGCCCGTTCCCGGCACTTCGGCCCATTCCTCGCGGACCTCGCCGAGCGTGGGCTGCGCGGTCCGCGCCGGCCCGTCGGCCGGTCCCGCTTCGCCCCGGGCGTACGCGCCGCCGGGCTCGCCCGGGTGATTGCCGAGGCGTACGACCGGGAGGGCTGCGTTCTCGTCATCGCTCTGCCCGACCTGGGCGCGGGTGCGGAGCGGACACTCGTGGCCGCCGCCGAGTGGCTCGTGCGGCACGCCGACTTCACGGTGTGGCTGGCTAGCGGGCCCCTGCGCCACGTCGACCGGGTCCAGTCGGTGCCGCTGATGGTGCCGGCGCGATTCGCCGGGCTGACCAGCACGATCAACCGGATGCCGGCCATGGCCGCCGAGCCGGAGTCGACGGTGTTGGTCTGGCCGCCGATCGCCGGCGTGCCACGTGGTGACAGCGCGGCCGAGCAGGCGTTGGAACGCGCGCTGGCACCGCACGACTGGGCACGGGGCCGGCGTTGGAACCAGACATACGAGTGGCACGTACTGGGTGTGGCGTACCGACTGGATCTTTTTTGGCCCGTGGAGGGTCTTGCGGTCGAGGTGGACGGCCCGGAGCATCGTGGGCGAATCGCTTTCGCCAACGATCGGCGGAGAGACGTGCAGCTTCAACTACTCGGGCTGGATGTTCTCCGCTTCACCAACGAGCAGGTGCTCTCCGACGCGCCGGCGGTAGTCGACGGGATCCGTCGGCTGCTGGCCCGGCGACGCGCGGGCGGCACGCACCCCCACGGAGATGAGAAGACATGACGAGCCCGGCGGACGTCCCGCACCTGACGCCGAACCAGATCAACGCCCTCGTGGTGCTGATGGCCGAGGCGCGCCAACTCACCAACGTCGAGCTGCGCGAGTTGGCCGGTTTCACGCTGACCGGCAAGGACAACAAGAAGCTCGTCGATCTGGGCCTGGTCGACACCGACAAGTCACGCCGGACCTTCGCCCACGAGCTGACCGACGAGGGCTGGCGTGTGGCACGTCAGCTACACACCGCTGCCCCGCCGAAGCAGGGCGGCTCGACCACCCGGTCACTGTTCGTCGTCCTGTCCAACCTGCACCGTTCGCTGGACCGGCTCCGGGTCAGCCACGGCGACTTCTTCAAGCAGACCGACGCCACGGCCTCGCCGGCCAGCGAACCTCGGCACGAAACACCGGCGCCGGCACCCGCAGCCGCGGCGGACGTGGAGGCGCTGGTTCGTACGGCGTACCGGGAGCTTGCCCCCGCGCCGGGCGCCTGGGTCGGTCTCGCCGACGTCCGGGACCAGCTTGCCCACACCGACCGGCCCACCCTGGACGCGGCGTTGCGGGCGATGGTCGGTCGGGAGGATGTCCGTATCATCCCGGTGGCGAACACCAAGTCACTGACCCCACGGGATCGTGCTGCAGCCGTTCGCATCGGGAACGAGGACAACCACGCCCTGGCGATCGGCCCGGCGTGATCCCCGACGACCAGCGGGTCGCGCTGGAAGCAGTGAGTCTCAACCCCGCGGTCACCCCCGATGACGTCTGGCGACCCAGCCCGCACAACGTGCCGGAGCTGCACGAGACGGTGGTCGCGGAGATCCTGCGCGGGGTGGCGCGGGCCCGCACCGACGACACGAGCATGCCGCTCGGTGTCGCCATGCAGGGTCGCGCTGGCGCCGGAAAGACGCACCTGCTGGGGGCGGTCCGCGGACAGATCCAGCGCGACGGGGGCTACTTCTTCCTGGTCGACATGGTCAGTGGCAAGACGTTCTGGGAGAGCGTGGCCCTGGCCCTGGTGGAGGGCATGGGCCGCACCCACGTCGGCTGGGGCACCCAGCTGAAGACCTTTCTGCGTCGACTCACCCCGCAGCTCGGCCTGCCGGTGGAGATCCGCGACGCGGTCGCCGGTGCCCGACCGGTGACCCGTGCGCAGCTCGACGCTTTCATCCGGGCACTGCGCGCCCGCGATCGGGAGGTCGGGCGGGACACGCAGGACACCGCTCGGGCCCTCGTCCTGCACGGTGCCATCGACTTCGAGGCACAGGACGTGGGTTACGCCCACCTGATCTCCGAACCAGGCGACCCGGACGCGCGGGCGGCATGGGGGTTGAGCACCGCGGTCCGCACGCCGCAGCAGATCGTGCAGGACATCTCCCGACTGATGGCCCTGACCCTGGACCCCACGGTCATCGCCGTGGATCAGCTCGACACGCTGTTCGCCCAGACCAGCACCTCGCTGCTGAACCACCACAACGGGTTGGAGGACGGCCAGGCCAGGGTGCTCGGCCCGATCGCCGACGGCCTGCTCAAGCTCCGCGACATCACCCGCCGCACGCTGGTCGTCGTCTCGTGCCTCCCGGACACCTGGGTGCTCATGACACGCACCGCGCCCACCCCGGTCGGCGACCGGTTCCGGGTGGCGACCCTGCCGGACCGGATCCCCACCCCGGAGATCGGACAGGCGATCGTGGCAAAGCGCCTCACCGCGGCGTTCGCGGGTCCGCACTTCGTGGCGCCGCACCCCACCTGGCCGATTGCCCCTGCCGCCTTCGCCGACGCACCCACCCTGACGCCACGCGCCCTGCTGCGCAGGGTGGACCGCCATGTCGCCTGGTGCCGCGACCGCGACGAGGTGGTCGAGCTCGACCGGCTCATCGACGGCGCGGACTCGATGCCGACGGAGGGCACCACCGTCCGCGGCGGGTCTGGCGACCCGACGGACGACCGCCGCCTGCGCGAGTTGGACGCACGGTTCACCGAGCTGCTCCAGGCCGCGGACGTGTCAGCCGCCGTCGACCCGGCAGGCGAGGACGAGCACATGCCATCGTTACTCGCCGCCGGCCTGGCCGCCTGGATCGCCGAGCAGGCGCCCACCGGTGCCACCTACAAGTACGATCCGCCGCCCGGTCGCAAGCCCGCGCTGCACGGACGGCTGATCGAGGTGCTCGACGAGGCCACCGAGAACGAGGCGCACTGGTGCTTCCGGGCCATCACGCATCTCAACGCCATCGCCGTCACCGCCCGCGTCAAGGCCGCCTGCACACTGGCCGGACTGGACCGGGACCTTCCACAGCGGCGGCTGATCCTGCTGCGCAACGGTCCGTGGCCGACTGGAAAGCGTACGACCGAGGTGTTGACCGGCTTCGACGCGGCCGGCGGCCTCCGGCGTGGGGTGTCCGAGGCGGACCTGCGGGTCTTCGCGGCGCTCCGGGTATTGGCGACCGAGCCGTCAACGGCCTTGCAGGAATGGCTCGTGGCCCGTCGTCCGGCCAGCGGCACCGAGCTGTTCCGGGCGGTCCTGCCCGGGCCCGACCGGACGCGCGACGGCACCCCGTCCGCACCGACCGACCCCACGGACCAGTCGACGGGCGGCGCCGATCCCGGCGCGACGAGCGCGCCGGTCGCGGACGTGACCGATGGTCCGTCGACCAATGCGGCCGACGTGCCCGCACCCGCGGACGCGGTCGACACTGTGGTCGACGCGGGCGGTCGCGCCATCCTGCTGGGGCGAACCGTCGACGGCGGCCACCCGTTCACGGTGGCCCTGGAATCGTTGCGCCGGCACGCCGTCGTGTTCGCCGGGTCCGGTTCGGGCAAGACGGTGCTCATCCGCCGCCTGGTCGAGGAGTGCGCCCGGGAGGGTGTCTCCGCGATCGTGCTCGATCCCAACAACGATCTCGCCCGGCTGGGCGACGCGTGGCCGGAACCGCCGAGCGGCTGGGCGCCCGGCGACGCCGAACGCGCCACCGACTACCTCGCACACACCGAGGTGGTGGTATGGACGCCCCGAGTCACCGCCGGCCGGCCGCTGAGCTTCCAGCCGCTGCCCGACTTCACCTCACTGCGCGACTGGCCCGACGAGTTCGATCAAGCCGTCCGCTCGGCCGTGGAGGCGCTCGCGCCGCGCGCCGGCGTCGACCGGTCGAGCAGGCTCGCCCAGCAGGGCAAGGCCGTTCTCACCGAGGCCCTCCAGGCGTACGCGCGAAGCGGGATGGTGGGCCTGCCCGGCTTCACCGAGTTCCTCACCGACCTGCCCGAGGGGGTCAGTCGACTGGCCCGTGCCGGGAAGCTCGCCGAGGAACTGGCCGAGGCCCTCAAGGCGGCTATGGTCACCGATCCGCTCTTCGGTGGGGTCGGTGCACCGGCCGACCCGGGGCTGCTGCTGACGCCGTCGCCGGGGCGGCGGGCCCGGGTGTCGGTGATCAGCTTTGTCGGACTCACCTCCGACCAGGAGCGGCAGAGCTTCGTCAACCAGTTGCAGATGGCGCTCTTCGCCTGGATCAAGCGGCACCCGGCCGGTGACCGACCCCTGGGCGGGCTGTTCGTGATGGATGAGGCGCAGACGCTAGCGCCCTCGACCGGCACCACGTCCTGCACCGCCAGCTCAATCGCGCTCGCCTCGCAGGCGCGCAAATACGGGCTCGGGCTGGTCTTCGCCACCCAGGCGCCCAAGGGTCTTCACAACCAGATCTCCGGCAACGCGACGACGCAGTTCTTCGGGCTGCTCAACGCACCCGCGCAGATCGACGCGGCCCGGCAGCTCGCCGAGGCCAAGGGCGGGCGACTTCCGGACATCGGCCTGCTCAACAGCGGTGAGTTCTACGCCGCCGGGGAGGGGTTCTCGTTCGTCAAGGTCCGTACCCCGCTGTGCCTGACGCACCATCCGAAGGCGCCGTTGAGCCCCGAGGAGGTCATCGCCCGTGCCCGCCCGGCCGGCGTCGACGGTTGACCCACCGACCGTCCGCAAGGCGGGCGTCAGGACAGGTCGTAGTCGAACCAGATGCTGTGGGTGCCGTCTTCGTCGACTGTCAGGCCTCCCGTTCCACGGATGCCGGTCAGGCCGCCGGTGCCGCTAGTGGGGACGATCGTCAGGAACTCGGCCTGCCGGTCCTGACCCGTGGTGGTGGCGGAGTGCACGAAGTTGAAGGTGCCCGCGTGGCCGGCGACACTGCCCTCGAACGACTCCATGGCGACGTACGTGCCGGTGCCGGTAGTGGGATCGAAGGCGGCCGTGAAGAGTGTTTCGGATCGGCCGTCGATCTCTCCGGTGAACGTCTTGCGCATGGTGGCGAAGCCGACCGGCAGGCCAGTCTTGACCTCGGGGCTCGGCACGGGGACCGCGGTGAACTCAGCCACCTCGAACGTTCCGATTGCTCGCATGTCCCGCACGGTAGTCCGCTCGGCTGACATTTCCGTCGGGATTTCGAGCGCTTCCAAACCTGATCATGACTGTGGCTCGGGCAGAGGTGCACGGGTCCGGCCGGCTGTCCGGCTGACTTCGACGGGTGACCCGTCCGGCTGGGTAACCTGACGCCATGATCTTCATTACCGCCAAGTTCCGGGTCCTGGCCGAGCACGCCGACCGGTGGCCGCAGATCGCCGCCGACTTCACCGAGGCGACCCGGGCCGAGCCGGGCTGCCTGTGGTTCGACTGGTCCCGCAGCGTGGACGACCCGACCGAGTACGTGCTGGTCGAGGCGTTCCGCGACGACCAGGCCGGCGCGGCCCACGTGCAGTCCGCCCACTTCCGCGCGGCGCAGGAGACCCTGCCTCCGCACCTGGCCGAGACGCCGCGCATCGTGAACGCCACAGTGCCGCAGGAGACCTGGTCGCTGCTCGGCGAGATGGCCGTCCCCGAGAGCCGCTGACCGCCGCAGGCACGCGGCACCGCCCGCGCCGACCGCGTCGAGGCGTTCCTCGACGCGTCGGCGGTCGGTGTCGACCCGTCGTCAGCGCAGCCGGCGGGCGGTGAACCGGGCCGGCGGGTCGGCGATCACATCCTGTGCGGCGATCAGTTGGATCTCCCGGGTGCCGGCCGCGAGTGTCGCTTCGAGCACGGCGTAGACGGAGGCGATGGTGCGCTCCAGCGCGATCGCGGGTGAGCCGGTGGTCCACAGGTGCGCGAGATACAGCGCCGCGGTGACGTCGCCCCCGCCGTTCGGGTTGATCGGCAGCAGCGGCGTGGTCACCGCCCAGGCGCCCTCGTCCGAGACGGCCACCACCTCCAGCGAGTCCGGGGGCAGGTCGCCGTGGAGCACGCTGGTCACCAGGACGTGCCGAGGCCCGGTCGCGCGTACGACGTCGACCGCGTCGAGCACCTCCGCGAGCGAAGTCGTCGTACGGCCGGCGAGGAAGTCGAGCTCGAAGTGGTTGGGCGTGATGATGTCCGCACGCGGCACGACGGTGTCCCGCAGGTACTCGGGAATGCCAGGGCGGACGAACATGCCGCGACCGGCGTCGCCCATCACCGGGTCACAGCAGTACAACGCGGCCGGGTTGGCCGCCTTGACCTTCGCCACCGCGTCCAGGATCACCGCGCCCATGGCCGGGTCGCCCTGGTAGCCGGACAGCACCGCGTCGGCGCCGCCGAGGGCTCCACGGTCCGCGATGCCCTCGATCACCTCGGCCACGTCGGCGGCCGCCAGCATCGGCCCCCGCCACGCGCCGTACCCGGTGTGGTTGGAGAAGTGCACCGTCAGGACCGGCCAGACCTCGTGGCCGAGCCGCTGCAGGGGAAACACCGCTGCCGAGTTGCCGACGTGACCGTAGGCGACCGACGACTGGATGGACAGGATCTTCACCGGCTCATCATGGCCGCCCGGGCGGGCGCCGCACGCGCGGCCCGCCGAATCTGTCGGGTGGCCCACTCGCCGCGTACCCCTCGGTGACGAGCGGGCGGCCCGGACATCGTCGTCCGGGCCGCCCGATGGTTCTCCCGGTCAGCCGCCGAGGCTCGCCGCAGCCGAGGCGATCGACGAGGCGAAGTAGCTCACCTGGGTGTAGACACCCGGATAGTTGGGCCGAGCGCAGCCGTTGCCCCAGCTCACGATGCCGACCTGGATCCAGGCGTTCGAGGCGTCGCGGCGGAACATCGGGCCACCCGAGTCACCCTGGCAGGTGTCCGTGCCGCCGCTGGCGTAGCCGGCGCAGATCTCCTGGGCGGGGATGAGGTCACCGCCGTAGTTGGCGTTGCAGGTGGAGTCGCTCACGAACGGCACGTTCGCCTTGAGCAGGTACCGCTGCTGGCCGCCGCCCTCACGCGCGGCGCCCCAACCGGCCACGGTGAAGGTGCCGCTGTCGTAGGCGGTCGTGTTGGCGATCTTCAGAGTGCTCAGCCCGGTGACGGGGCTGGCCAACCGGATCAGCGCCCAGTCCCGGCCGGAGCCGTTGTAGCCGGGAGCCCGGTAGACGTAGTTCGACCGGACGGTGATGCGGCTGGACGACTGGAGGTCGACCGTCCCGAGCGTCGCGGTGATGCTGGTGTTGGTGCCGGTCGAGCCCACGCAGTGCGCCGCGGTGAGCACCAGTCGGGCGCTGTACAACGCCCCGCCGCACCCCATCGAGAGTCGCACCATGAACGGGAACTCGCCCTGAGCGGCGCGGGTGCCGCCGACGACGTTCGGCGTCATGGGGTTGTCGGCCGCTGCGGCCGGCGCGGTGAGAGTGAGGCTGGCCGCGGTCACCGCGGCCAACGTGGTGGCCAGCAGGCCAGTGAGGGTACGCCAGCGAACCATGCATTCCTCCGCATCAGGATGGCACGCCTCGTGAGCGCACCCCGTTCGAGATAGCGGTCATCATATTGAGGTACTTGGATTTCTTGCGCCATCCTCTCTGGGTCGTACCACCGGGGCTATGGGTCTCGCCCGGTGCGCACCGGCCGTCAGCCGCCGGGCGTACCCGTGCTCTCCCGGCGGATGAGCCGAAACGGCGTCTGCACGGTCAGCGGTGCCGCGACCTGCGCTCCCTCGATCCGGGCGACGAGGCGGCGCACCGCGAGACGGCCGATCTCCCGCTTGTCCGGCGCGATCGTGGTGAGGGTCGGGGTGCTGAACCGACCTTCCTCGATGTCGTCGATCCCGATCACCGCGACGTCCTCCGGCACCCGGAGACCCGCCTCGGCCAGCGCCCGCAGCGCGCCGGCGGCGACCAGGTCGTTGTAGCCGAACACCGCGTCCGGTGGGTCGCCGAGCGCGAGCAGGTCACGCATCGCCCGCTTACCGTCGAGCCGGCCGAACGCGTCGGTGCGGGCGACCAGTCGCGAGCGGTACGGCAGGCCGGCGGCGGCCAGGGCCTCCCGATAGCCGCGTACCCGCAGGTGGGCGGACTGCCGGTCGCCACCGTGCGTGGCGCCGATGAACGCGATCCGGCGGCGGCCGATCGCCACGAGGTGCTGGATCGCGGCGTGGCCGGCGGCGACGTTGTCGATGGCGATGTGATCGTGCGGCACGTCGTAGACGCCCTCACCGATCAGCACGAGCGGGGTGCCCGCGGTCCGGGCCAGCACCTCCTCCCGGCCGATCCGCACCGGACTGAGGATCAGGCCGTCGATGATGTGCCGCCGGGACCCGTCGAGGAGCGCCAGTTCCGCTCCCCGGTCCGCGGCGGTGTTCTCCATGACCAGGGTGTAGCCGAGCCCGGCGGCCTCGGCGATGGCGATCTCGGCGAGCTCGGCGAAGTAGGGGTTGTTCAGTTCCGGGATGGCCAGGGCGATCAGCCCGGTACGCCCCCGACGCAGATGTCGCGCGCCCAGGTTGGGGCTGTAACCGAGTTCGTCGATCGCCTGCTGCACACGCAGCCGGGTCCGCTCCCCCACCGGCCGGTATCCGTTGACCACGTTCGACACCGTGGCCAGCGACACGCCCGCGCGTTGGGCGATGTCCTTGAGGTTTACGCCCATCCACCGACCCTTCGCCAGGGGGACCGCCGAGCCGGGCACGCATCGACGGACAAGGATTGACGGGAGGCCCGGCGCGGCTCTATAACGTTATACAGGCGATGATGGATGTCAATATCCCAGTCCCGCCGACGCGTGGAGATCCCACCGGCATCCGTCGATGACGCCCGTCCCCCGTCAGTGACCACCCGATGCCCACCACCCACGCGCTTCGGGCCTGGCTGCACCGCCCGCGGCGACTCGCCCCTCGGAGACGGCATGACACGTCAGGTCCCCATCCGCCCCGCCCTGCCGCTGCTGCTCATCCTCGCCCTGATCGCCGGCGTTCTCGCCGCGCCAACCCCACCGGCGTACGCCGCACCGGCCAAGACGCCGCCACTGACCACCCCCTGGACCAGCCAGGCGCTGGCCGGCACACCCCTGCCCGAGTACCCGCGCCCCCAGATGACGCGACCGGACTGGCTCAACCTCAACGGCGAGTGGCAGCTACGCCAGTCGGCCACCGACGACGCCCCGCAGTTCGGCACCGCCCTGCCCGAGCGGGTCAACGTGCCGTTCCCAGTGGAAAGTGCGCTCTCCGGCATCCAGCGGGCCGCCAACGACAACCGCAACTACCTGTTCTACCGGCGCACCGTCACCGTCCCGGCCAACTGGTCGGGACGGCGGACCCTGCTGCACTTCGGCGCCGTCGACTGGCAGAGCACCGTCTGGGTCAACGGCGTACGGGTCGGCGCGCACACCGGCGGCTACGACGCCTTCACCTTCGACGTGACCCCCCAGCTCACCACCGGGGCGAACGAGATCGTCGTCAAGGTCTGGGACCCCACCGACACCCGACAGAACGGCAGCCTGCCCGCCATCGGCAAGCAGACCAAGACACCCGGCGGGATCTTCTACACCCCCAGCTCCGGCATCTGGCAGACGGTGTGGATGGAGCCGGTGCCCACCGCCTCCATCAGCAGCGTGGACGTCTACCCGAACCTGAGCACCAACACGTTGCGGGTGCGGGTCTTCACCCGTGGCGACGTGAGCGGCCACAGCGTGCTCGCCGAGGCGCTGAACGGGAGCACCGTGGTCGGCTCGGCCACCGGCGGCTTCACCGAGTTCAGCGTGCCGGTGCCGAACGCACGCCGGTGGTCGCCCGACGACCCGTTCCTCTACAACCTCCGCGTCACCCTCCGCAACGGCTCAGCTTCCACAGTGGACCGGACAGCGCACTACTTCGGCATGCGGGAGATCACCACGGGCCTGGTGAACGGGGTGCTGCGCCCCAAGCTCAACGGCCAGTTCGTGTTCCAGGTCGGCACCCTCGACCAGGGCTTCTGGCCGGACGGCCTCTACACGGCGCCGACCGACGCCGCGCTCGCCTTTGACCTGCAGAAGCACAAGGACCTGGGCTTCAACATGGTGCGCAAGCACATCAAGGTCGAGCCACAGCGCTGGTTCTACCACGCGGACCGGCTCGGCCTGCTGGTCTGGCAGGACATCCCGTCGCTGACCGCGCAGGACATCAACCCGACCGACGCCCAGCAGGCGCAGTTCGAGGCCGAGGCACGCGAGATCGTCGACGAGCACCGCAGCTCGCCCGCAGTGGTCGCGTACACGCCCTACAACGAGGGGTGGGGTGAGCGGTCCCTCGCCGACACCCGGCGGGTCGCGCAGAACATCAAGAACCAGGACCCGACACGTCTGGTCAACCCGCACAGCGGCCACAACTGCTGCCAGTCCCTCGGCAATCCCGGCAACGGCGACATCGACGACTGGCACGTCTACCTCGGGCCCGACTCGCCCGCACCGTCGAGCAGCCGGATCGCCGTACTCGGTGAGTTCGGTGGGCTGGGCCTGCACACGCCGGGCCACGAGTACAGCCCGAGCGGCGGCTTCTTCGCCTACGAGTGGCAGACCAGTTCGAGCGCCCTCACCGATCGGTACGTGGGTCTGGTGCAGGGCAGCCAGAACCTGATGGTCGGCAAGGGGCTCAGCGCCTCGGTCTACACCGAGATCACCGATCTGGAGGGCGAGCTGAACGGCTTCCTGACCTATGACCGGCAGGTGATCAAGATGGATCAGGCACGGGTCCGCGCCGCCAACACCGCCCTGATCAACGCCTCGAAGACCATCGGCAGCTCGGCGCCGGTGGCCCTGCCGGTCAACACCCGGCGGTCGTTGCAGGTGACGACGCCCGGGTTCACCAACCGCTACCTGCGCCACCAGGACAGCCTGGCCTACACCGAGGTGGTCGCCGCCGCGAGCCCCAGCCTGCTCAAGGCCGACGCCACGTACACCATCCGGGCCGGCCTGGCCGATGCCGGCTGCTACTCGTTCGAGTCGGTCAACTTTCCCGGGCAGTACCTGCGCCACCAGAACTCCCGGGTCCGCAACTCGCCGGACGACGGCTCGGCGATCCTGCGTGCCGACGCCACCTGGTGCGCACGGGTCGGGCTGACCGGCTCGGGTGTGTCGCTGGAGTCGTACAACTTCCGGGGCAGGTACCTGCGGCACTACAACTCGGAGGTCTGGCTCAGCAACGGCACCGGCGGCGACGCGTACAACACGCCGACGTTGTGGACCGCCGACAGCACCTGGAACATCGCCAGCCCCTGGGCGCCCTGACCGCTGACCCGGCGGGTCGTCACGCCAGAACATCGCGGGGGTTCCGGCCTGGGCCGGAGCCCCCGCGACGCGTGCGGGCGTCGCCGCTCCCACCGCCGGGCAGGTGGCCCGAGCCCTGCGTCACCTGCCGGTCCGGAGATCGTTTTCCGGTCATGAGGGAGAGCGGCACCGTGATTCCGCCGTCCATCATGGGCGGTCGTCCGCCTCATCCCTTCCTGATGGTCTCGTTGACGCGCGCAACGGGCATCTCGTCGTGAAATGGGGTCGACCGACGGCAAGGACCCAGGCGCAAGTTGCATCCAGCCGGTTTCAGCCGTCCGTTGCAGCACGCATTATGTCGCGGCATAAATAGACGGTGACCAATCTTGACTTGTGCGGCTACTCAGCGCACCGTAAAGAGCCAGAGGCAGATGCGCGCCATTATCGGCCCAAACTGACCGACCTCAAAAATGGAGGCGCTGCCGGTTTCGCGCCGCGCGCATCAGGAGGCTTTCCATGCGGTTGAATCCGTTCGCCGGGGTCTATCTCACCGATCCGGCAGGCATGTGGCGGCGCATTCTCGACGATCCCGACGGTGTGCACTACGCCGAGGATCTGGGTTTGTGGTTGATCAGCAGGCACGCGGACGTCCGGCGCGCACTCGCCGACGTCGCGACGTTCGGCAACGCCCTCACGCTCGCCCCGGTCTACGAGGTGTGCCCGGAGGCGATGAGCGTGATCATGCAGATCGACGCGCCCCCCACGACGGCCGCAGCCGACCCGCCGGTGCACCCCCGCACCCGTCGGGCCCTAAGGGCGGCCTTCGCCAGCACCCCCGAGCGGGTCGAGGTCGAGTACGGCCCGATCATCCGGCGCCGGGTCGACCAGTTGGTGTCCCGGCTCGCCGCCCGCCGGGGCGATCAGGTCGACCTGATCCCGGAATTCGCCAGCGAGCTCCCCCTGCTGGTGGTCCTGGACATCCTCGGTGCGCCCGACGGCGACATCGGGCGGATCCGGAGCTGGGCGGACGGCCAGATCGCGCTCATCTGGGGGCAACCGGAGCCTGCGGAGCAGGTGCGCCTGGCGCAGGATCTGCTGGAGTTCTGGCACTACTGCGAGGAGCTTGTCCGCCAACGGGTGGACAGTGGACACCAGGGCGACGACTTCATCAGCCGCGCACTGGCATACCGGGACGACGACGACGCGGTCCTGACCGTGCCAGAGGTCGCGAGCCTGGCCTTCAACCTCCTCGTCGCCGGCCACGAGACCACCGCCGGGTTGCTCGCCCACGCCCTCGACCAGGCGCTGTCCAGTCCGCGGCACTGGTCGGAGCTCACCGCTGACCCGGGGGCCGTCTCGGCGTTCGTGGGCGAGACCCTGCGCTTCGCGCCCGCCATCGACGGCTGGCTGCGGGTGACCAACCGGGACGTCACACTGGGAACGGTGACCATCCCCGCCGGGGCACGCTGCCTGCTGCTGATCGGGGCGGCGAACCGCGACCCCGCGGTCTTCGCCCACCCGGACCAGTTTCATCCACATCGGGCGGACGTGGGCAATCACCTGTCGTTCGGCCACGGCCCGCATTTCTGCATAGGCGCGGGATTGGCGCGGCTGGAGGCTGAAATCGCAATCACCCGACTCACCGAAGCCATTCCCGGCCTCCGCCTGGCGACTGGGCAACAGCGCTCGTACAAGGCCAATGTCGCGTTTCGCGCCCACCACACGCTGTTCGCGGTAATCGATACCATGGCACCGGCCGACGTTCCGGCGGCGCGAGGTGAGGCGGCCGTCGAAGCGCAGGCCGCCTGACAGTGCCGGTGCGCCAACGGGCCTGCCCGCGCGCGGACGAGTGCGGGAAGGGTGGCCTTCCCGCCCCTGCCCGGCACCGGCAAGGGGCCTGACACGCACCCTTTTCTGCTTTGTCCGACGATCCAGGTCGGTGAACGTCTTCACACCCATCGCGTCCTGGGTTAAGAATTGTCCCCTGTGAATGTTCAGCTCATCAGCCAATCTCGATCCGGCTTCCGCTGCTGATTCTCGAAGCCACGAAGGTGAGCGCATGGAGCACACGTCCCCGTCGAGCCCCGCTCCCCCTGCGGCCAGCGAACGGTTCCGATGGGAACTGCGCAACTGCCGCGTCCGACGGGGTCTGACCCAGCGGGCGCTGGCGGATCTGGTGCGGTTCAGCCGGGAGACGGTCGCGGCGGTCGAGTCCGGTCGCCGGTTCGGCAGTCACGAGTTCGCGCTGCGCTGCGACGACGTGCTCGGCACCGACGGCCGACTCGCGGCGCTGTGGCCGCAGGTGGCGGCCGAACAGGCGGCGGCCGACGGCCGCCGAGGCCCCCGCGCCTCACCACCGGTCCGGCCGGACCGGCCGGTGCCCCGTCAGCGTGATCGACGCGACGCGCGCGACCCCGGCGCCGTGGTGGACGCGATCGACGAGCTGCGTGAGCTGATCGGGCAGGTGCTCAACGGCCCGTCCGGTCCGGACGACGCACAGCGGCCGCAGCCGCCGGCCGACCCCCGCGACGACCAGCGCTGACCCCACGATCCCGGCTCGGTCTCAGGGCGTCACCGGCCGCTGACGTTGGGTACAGATGCTGGTACGGCCAGTTTGTACCACGGCCAGGTCTGGCCTACGAGCGCGGCTTCCGGCCGAATGGGACTTGCATTCGGCAACGTGCGGATAGACCGTCATCGACGAGTCGTGGGAGTCAATCTTGGCGTCGAGCACCCGGTCCCACGCGGCCAGACCCTACCCGACCCGGCGACGCGGTTGGAAGATCGCCGGCCGGATGCGCCTCATCGTCGCGGCACCGCTCGTCGCCGTGATCGGCTTCGCCGGTCTCGCGCTGACCGAGAGCGCACGCCAGACAGCCCGGGCCAGCGACCTGCGGGTCCTGGCCCAGGTCGGCGCCGAGGCCGGTGACCTCGCCTACCGCCTGCAACGCGAACGCATCGCCGCCGCCGACCTGCTCACCTACGGCGGGCCGGAGCAGCAGGACGCCTTCGGTGCGGAGATGGCCACCACCGACGACGCTGTCACGCGCTACCGGAGGCAGCGAGACCGGCTGTCCGCCGACGCCGAGGCCAACCGGGCTCTCCTGCGCCGCATCGACGCGGCCCTGGGCAGCCTCGCCCCGCTGCGCACCCAGGTACGCACGGCGACCCACGCCTCGGTGTCGGCGATGACCTTCAGCTACCGCATCGCCATCGCCGATCTGATCAACTTTCGGGAGACCGTCTCGCACGGCGTGGTGGACGCCCGGCTCGCCGACGGGATCCGGGCGTCGGCGGCACTGTCGAAGACGGCCGAGGCGATCGGTCAGCAGCAGGTCGCCGTGCTGCGGGCGGTCGCGGGCGGCGAGCTGACCCCGGCCATGCAACAGGACATCACCGCCGCCCGCACCAGCTACACCGAGTCGAGCCTGTCGTTCCTGGCCCTGGCCCCGGCCGAGTGGAGCCTCTGGTGGGAGCAGGCCGGCACCGGCAAGGAGGCGCTCGCCCTGCAACGGATGCAGGACGAGGTGTCCCGGGCCCAACCGGGGTCGCGGTTGCAACTGGAGACCGGCGGCTGGGTGTCCACCACCCAGACGCGTGCCGCCCGTCTGGCCGAGCTGCGGGGGCGGGTCGACGCCGCGGTCCGCGACGACGTCCGGGCCGCGCACACCGACCAGCGCCGCCGGGCCGTCGCCGAGGCGGTCGGCGTCCTCCTGGCACTCGTCCTCACCGCGCTGGTGACCTGGGCAGTCGCCCGGCAGATCACCCGGCGACTGCGTCGCCTGCGGGACGCCGCGAACGCGGTGGCGTTCGAACAGCTCCCCGCCGTCGTGGCCCAGCTCCAGCAGCCGGGCAGCGCCGCCGTCGACCCGGACAAACTGGCCCGCCAGCAGTCCAGCGCCGCCCTCGAACCGTCCACCGGCGACGAGATCGGCGAGCTGGGCCAGGCGTTCAGCGCCGTCCACCAGGCCGCCGTGCGGACCGCCGCCGAGCAGGCCGTCATGCGCGCCAACACCGCCGACATCTTCATCCACCTGAGCCGCCGCGAACAGCGGCTCGTCGACGCCGTCCTGGCCCAGGTGGACCTCGTCGAACGGGACGAGACCGACCCCGACCGGCTCCACCAGCTGTACACGCTGGACAACCTGGCGACCCGGATGGGCCGCATCAACGCCAGCCTGCTGGTGCTCGGCGGCGTCGGCGTCGGTCGCGTACGACAGCGCGACGTCCCCCTGCAACAGGTGCTCCAGGCGGCGCTGTCCCAGATCGAGCACTACGCGCGGATCCGGCTCGGCATGATCGACGGCGACGTCGCCGTGGCGGCCAAGACCGTCGACGAGGTCGTGCATCTGATCGCCGAACTCATGGACAACGCGACGACGTACTCGCCGCCGGCCAGCGAGACCTGGGTGAGCGGCCGGAGCCTCGGTGACCGCGTCATCATCCAGATCAGTGACGAGGGTGTGGGGCTGTCCCCGCAACGGATGCAGCAGCTCAACGAGCTGTTGGCCCGCCCACCGGCGATCGACGTGGCCGCCGTACGGGCGATGGGGTTGGTCGTCGTGGGTCAGCTCGCGGCCCGCCTGGGCGCCACCGTCCAACTGCGACGCGGCCCCCGACGCGGCATCCTCGCCGAGGCGACGCTGCCCGCGACGATCATCCGGTCTCTGCCACCGGAGGAATACCTGCTCGCACCCGGACGGCTCTCGCGGAGGGCGGCCCGCACGGCCAGTCCCCCGCCGCCCTACCAGCCGCGGCCCGAGCCCACCGCCGGGCGACCCCCGGCCGAGCGGACCCTCCCGGCGGCGCCGGTGTTCCGACCGGCTCCCCCGCCCCCGGACCGGGGTGACGCGCCCACCGAGGAGCTCCTCATCTTCGAACAGGTCAACCACTGGTTCCAGAGCGACGTCGCCGAGGGCCACGACGGCCAGGAATGGTCCGGTCCAGCCGACGACGCCTGGCGCACGGCTGCCCAGGCGCACACCCCCGAGGTCGCCACCACCACCAACTCCGGCCTGCCCAAACGGCAACCGCAACGGCAACTCGTCCCCGGCGGCGTGACCGTCCCCCAGCAGCAACAACGGTCCGAGTACCGCGATCCGGCCCAGGTGGCGACGGCGATGGCCGCGTACGCGCGGGGTGTGGCGAACCGCCGGCGCACCCCGATCAACCTCGGCAACAAATGACGCGACAGGAGAGCACGTGACCGACCAACAGGATCTCGGCTGGCTGCTGGACACCTTCGCCGCGCGGGCGACCGAGGTCAGCCACGCGATCGCCATCTCCAGCGACGGTCTGATGGTGGCCGCCACCCGCGACCTGCCGCCGGACCGGGCAGACCAGTTGGCTGCGACGGGTAGCGGGCTCGTCAGCCTGCTGCGGGGCGCGGCGGCCTTCTTCGACGCCGGCGCGGTGATCTCCAACGTCACGCAGCTCGAGGGCGGCTTCATGTTCTCGATGGCCTTCAACGACGGTGCCTCGTTGCTGGTGCTCGCCGCACCCGAGTGTGACGTGGGCAAGGTCTCCTACGAGATGACCGAGCTGGCCAACCGCATCGGGGACGCCCTCACCCCCGCGGCCCGAGCGGCACTCGCCCGCAGCCGCTGACCACCCCGGCGCCCCCACGCCGGAGACCCCTTCCCCTTCCTCTGGAGTCAGACATGCCTCTCACCACGCCTTGGCGCAGCCGTGCCCTCACCGCCGCGCTGCTCGCGGCCGCGCTGACCACCAGCACGGCCTGCGGCAACGACGCGCCGGGCACCAGCGCCAGCGGCTCGATAAAGATCGGCCTGCTCGCCTCGTTGTCCGGGACGTACCAGGCGGTCGGCACGGAGATCCGCGACGGCTTCCAGCTCTACCTGGACACCCACGACGGCAAACTCGGCGGTCGACAGGTCGACCTCGTCATCGCCGACGAGGGCAACGGCGCCCAGACCGCGGTCCCGGCGGCGACCAAACTGCTCAAGCAGGACCGGGTGTCCGCGCTCACCGGCATCGTCGGTGGTGGCTCCGTCGCCGGGGTCACCCCTCTGCTCGACGAGACGAAGGTGCCGCTCGTCGGTTCCAACGGGCGACCGGAACTCAAGGACGTCTCCCGGGTCTGGCACACCTCGTACCTCTCCGACGAGCCCGGGGCTGCGATCGCCCAACACGTCCGCGACAACGTGAAGGGCTCCGTCTACGCGATCGGGCCGGACTACCAGGGCGGCTGGGACGAGCTGCGGGGGTTCACCGACGCGTTCGGGAAGATCGGTGGGAAGCTCGCGAACTCCGACGGCAAGACGACCTTCACCCCGTTCCCGGCCACCACCAACTTCACCCCGTACTTCGCCCGGATCAAGGCCTCCGGCGCGGCCGCCGTCTACACGTTCTACGCCGGCAGCGCCGCTGTCGACTTCGTCAAGCAGTACGCGCAGTCCGAGATCAAGGACGTCCCGCTGTACGCGGCCGGGTTCCTCACCGAGGGCGGCGTGCTCAACGCGCAGGGCGAGGCAGCCCGGGACATCTTCTCCGTGCTGAACTACTCGCCGGACCTCGACAACGCGGAGAACCGCGCCTTCGTGGCGGCGTGGAAGGCCAAGCACGACGGCTCACCGACGACCTACGCGCTCGCCTCGTACGACGCGGCGGCGGTGCTGGACCGGGCGATCGGCGCCGCCGGAAGCGACCCGACTCCGGAGGCCATCAACACGGCCATCGGCCAGCTCGGCCAGATCGCCAGCCCGCGCGGCACCTGGCAGTTCTCCACCACCACGCACTCCCCCGTGCAGAAGTGGTATCTGCGGCAGGTCCGCCAGGACGGGCGGGCGCTGTCCAACACCGTCGTGGGTGACCTCGCGACCGTCGGCCGATGATGGTGGTGGCGGCCGACACCAACCGGATCGATCCGTACCTGATACCGGCGCTGGACGGGGTCGCCTACGGCCTGCTCGTGTTCGTCGCCGCGTCGGGCCTGGTCTTCTGTTTCGGCGTCGCCAACATCCTCAACCTGGCGCACGGCATGCTCTACGCGATCGGCGGCTACACCGCCGCGGCGCTGCTCGACGGCGGCTGGGCGAGTCTGACGCTGGCGCTGACGGTCGGTGTGCTGGCCGCCGCCGCGGCGGGTGTGCTCCTGGCCGGCCTGCTCGCACCGGTCGCCGCCGGTAACCATCTGAGCCAGGCGCTGCTGACGTTCGGTGTGGCGCTGGCCGGCGGCAGCCTGCTCGTCGCCGGCTTCGGTCCCGACGATCCGCAGGTCCTGGTGCCCGCGGCCCTGGAGGGGTCGGTGGTGGTCGCCGGTCACCGCTACGCCGCGTACCGGTTGGTCTTCATCGTCGTCGCCGCGGTGATCGCCGCCGCGCTCTACCTCGTCATGCGACGCACCAGGGCCGGCATGCTGGTCCGGGCGGCCGTCGACGACCCCGAGATGGTCGCCTGTCTGGGCGTGAGTCCCGCGCGGATCCGCGCCGGCGTGCTCGCCGCCGCCGGCGCGCTGGCCGGTGCGGCCGGCGTGCTGGGCGCGCCGATCATCGGCCCCGGCACGGACACCGCCGACACGGTGCTGCTGCTGTCCCTGGTGGTCGTCGTCCTCGGCGGGCTCGGGTCGATGGGCGGCACCCTGCTGGCCGCTCTCGCGATCGGCGAGATCCAGACGCTGGGAGTGGCGCTGCTGCCGTCCGCCGCACCGTTCCTGCTGTTCGCCGCTATGGCGGCGGTGCTGGCCGTGCGGGCGCGTGGCCTGGCCAGCAGGTGGAGGGCGGCATGAGGGACGAGGTGATCCGGCGCGCGCGGGGCGCTGTGGCGGCCCTCGCCCTGGCCGGCCTGGTCGTGGCGCCCTGGGTGGTCGACGACTACACCACGGCGATCCTCGCCCGGACGCTGGCGCTGGCCCTGGTCGGGGTGAGCGTCGCCCTGCTCACCGGCGTCGCCGGCATGCCCACCCTCGGCCAGACCGCACCGTACGCGGCGGGCGCCTACGCCTGCGCGGTGGTCGGCAGCCGGATCTCCGATGTCGGCGTCGTGCAGCTCGCCGTCGCGGCGGCCGCCGGGGCGGTGCTGGCCGCGCTCACCGTGCCCCTCGTCGTCCACGCCCGAGGGGTGATCGTCCTGATGATCACGCTGGCCATCGGTGAACTCGCCGTCACCGTCCTCGGCCGCTGGCGGTCGGTGACCGGCGGCACTGACGGGTTGGCCGGCATCGCCGCGGTCCGCCCGTTCTGGGGGCTCCCGGTCCTGGCCAACGACCAGGCCCGTTACCTGTACGCCCTGGTCGTCGTGACCGTGCTGGTCGGCGCGGTGCTGTTGCTGCTGCGTACCCGGGCGGGGCTGCTGCTGCGGGCCGGCCGGGACGACGAGACGCGGCTGCGGGCCAGCGGTCACCGGGTGCCGCTGTACCTGTCCGGCGCGCACATGGCCGCCGGGGCGATAGCCGGTGCGGCCGGCTCGCTCCTGGTCGTCGCCCAGCAGTACATCTCCCCCGCCGATTTCGGCTTCGACACCTCCGCGCTGCTGCTGCTCGGTGTCGTCATCGGTGGCACCGCCTCGGTCGGCGGCGCCCTGGTGGGAGCGGCGCTGGTCATCGCCGTACGGGACTGGTTGTTCGGGGTGCTGCCCGGCCACGCGCCGCTGGTGCTGGGCGCGTTGTTCGTGGCGACGGTCTACCTGCTGCCCACCGGCACGCACCGGGCACGGGGCCGGTGGCGTCTGCCGAGCGCGCCGGCGAAGCAGCCGGACGCGCCACCCGCCCGTGACCAGGCCACAGTCCCGGAGCTGCACCGATGACCGGTCTGCTGAACGTCGAGGAGGTCAGCGTGCGGTACGGCTCGCTGGCCGCGCTGACCGGTGTGGACCTGTGCATCCACGACGGTCAGCGGCACGCGCTGATCGGCCCCAACGGAGCCGGCAAGACGACACTGCTCAACGTGATCGGCGGGTCCACGAAACCCCAGCGCGGCAGGGTGATCTTCAATGGACGCGACCTCGGTCGGCTCGGCCCGGCGGCCCGGGCCCGACGAGGTATCAACCGCATCCACCAGCGACCCGCCGTCTTTCCGACACTCACCGCGATGGAGAACGTGGTGGTCGCCGCGCTGCCCCGGCTCACACCCCACCGCAGGTGGTGGCCGGGTGGACGTCGGCGCATCGCGCAACACCGGGCGGGCCCGCTGCTGGATCAGATGGGCCTCGCCGACGTCGCGACGGTGCCGGCCGGGCACCTCGCACACGGCCAACGACGCCAGTTGGAGATCGCCATGGCCCTTGCCGGTCGCCCTCGCCTGCTGCTCCTCGACGAACCGGCGGCCGGGCTGTCCGCCGTCGAGGTCGGCCGGCTCGTCGAGTTGCTCCAGGCGCTGCCCAGGGCGGTCGCCGTGTTGCTTGTCGAACATCGACTGGACCTGGTGTACGCGCTCTCCGACACCGTCACCGTCCTGCGCGACGGTCGGACGTTGGCCGCCGGCACGCCGGACGAGATCCGCACCTCGCCGCTGGTGCGGCAGGCGTACGCCGACGGGGTGGCCTGATGCTGTCGGTGGATCGTCTGTGCGCCGGCTACGCCGGAGGGATCGTGCTGCACGAGGTCAGCCTGCGGGTCCGCCCGGGCAGCATCCAGGCCGTGGTGGGTCGCAACGGCGCGGGCAAGAGCACGCTCGTGCACACGATCGCCGGGCTGGTGCGAGCCTCCAGTGGTCGCATCGAGATCGGCGGTGTGCACGTGGCCGGTCGGCAACCGCATCGCATCGCCCAGTCCGGCGTCGGTCTCGTCCCGCAGGGCCGGCGGGTCTTCTCCCGGTTGACCGTGGCCGAGCACCTGCACCTGGCGGCCGCGCCGTGGCGGGCACCCGTCTCCGGTGGCGAGGGCTGGACGGTGGCCCGGACCCTCGAACTGCTGCCGAGATTGGCGGCGCGGCTGCGACACCGCGGGTGCGAACTCTCCGGCGGCGAGCAGCAGATGCTGGCGATAGCGCGGGCGCTCCTCGGCCAACCACGGGTGCTGCTGCTCGACGAGCCGTGTGAGGGCCTCTCACCTGACCTGGCGGCGCGGGTGCGTGAGCTGGTCAACGGTCTCGCCGCCGACGGCCTGACCGTGCTGCTCGTGGAACAACAGCTCCAGCACGCGATCGACGTCGCGGACCGGGTGGCGGTGCTGGAGTACGGCCGGGTGGTCTACGACCGTCCGACGGCCGAGGCGCGCGTCGACCCGGCCCCACTGGCGGCGATGTTGAGCGTCGCCGCCGCCCCACCGCCGCCGCCGCCCAACCGACCGGCCCCTCGGCTCTGGGCCGACACCCCCACGTCACCCGACCCCTCGGAGAGGTAGACACCCGATGGCAACCGCTACCAGCGATGGCACGTACACGTTCGACAACGGCCAACCGGAGGCCGTTCCCCAGATGCAGGCACTGGAGTCCTTCTTGGACCCGATCACGACGCGTCGACTGGCCCAACCGGTGCTGCGACCGGGAGCGACCTGCTGGGAAGTGGGGGCGGGCGGCGGCTCGATGGCCCGGCGGCTCGCCCGCGCTGTCGGCGACGACGGCCACGTGCTGGCCACCGACATCGACCCCACGCACCTCGCGGCGGAGGGCAACCTGCACGTACGCCGGCACGACGTGCGCACCGAACCGCCGCCCGGGGACGCGTTCGACCTGATCCACGCCCGGCTGGTGCTGCTGCACCTCCCCGACCGGCGACGGGTCCTGCGTACGCTCACCGGCGCGCTGGCTCCCGGCGGGTGGCTGGTGGTCGAGGAGTTCGACTGCACCGCGCCGCTGCGGGTGCTGACCGCGCCGACCGACGACGCCGCGAAGCTCTTCGCGCAGGTCATGGACGCCATGATGGGTGTCCTGGCGGACCACGGCGCCGACCTCGGGTGGGCGCAGGACGTGCACACCGAGATGGCCCTCGCCGGTCTGACCGACCTGGACACCATCACCCACTCGCAGAGCTGGGCCGGCGGCTCGACCGGAGCGTCGCTCTACGAGACGAACTCCCGCCAGTTGGAACCGGACCTGCTCGCCGCGGGGCTGTCGCCGAACCAACTGAACGCCTTCCGGCGGCTGGTCCGCGATCCCGGGTTCGCCGTCATGTCGTACCACTTCGTCTCCACGCGGGGTCGCCTGCCGAAATGAGCAACCGCACCGGCCGGGCTCCCCGCCAGGGAGCCCGGCCGCCGCGTGCTCGCGGGTCAGTGGTGGCGACCCTCCACCACCCGGTAGGTGCGCAGGTTCGGGTCCGCCTTGATCTGCGCCTCGGTGTACTTGATCGTGTCCCAGCCCTTGCCCGAGTAGAGCGCGGTCTGGTCGCCGTACCAGGGTGAGTTCGGGTTGGTCGACTGGGAGTAGGTGAGGATCTGGCGCCCGGACGGCCCGTGCGGGCCCAGCTCCACGGCCATCACGAACGACGAGCCGTGCACCACCTTCGGGTAGCCGACGCCGGGCACCCGGTTGTTGACGATCATGTTGAAGATGCCAGCCTCGGCGCGCCCGCCGTGAATAGGAATACGCCGGTCGCCGCGCTGCTCGGTCTGGACGTCGCCGAGGCGCGCGTCGAGCGGGATGCCAGCGAGCCGCTGTACGGCGTCGGCGAGCGCGGTACGCACGCCCGGGTTGGCGGTGTCGAGCCGGCGTGGCGTGTGCACCGGGTCGCTGACGGCGAAGGGCTCCGCGAAGCGCAGCCCGTTGGCCAGGGCGAACTCGGTGAACAGGTGTGCGCCGCGGCTGTCCAGGTCGGCGTGCAGATCCCAGCGGGCCAGTGTCGTGCAGGCGGCACGCAGGTCGACCGTCGCGCCGTTCGAGGCGGTCCCGGTCGGCTGGGCGGTGCAGAGCGCCACCAGGTCGTCGCGGACCAGTTCGCCGCCGTACACCCGGTTGCCGAAGACGGTCCGCCACAGACGGTCGGTGGTGAACCCGCGGCCGGGTAGCCCGTCGGTGCCGTCGAGGCGCTGCTGCACCTGGTCGAGGCCGAGACGGGTACGCAGGCTGCGGGGGGTGCGTTCGTCACCGATGATCCGCGCGTAGCCCTCCAACGGGGCCTCGGGGTTGGCGAGCCAGAAGCTGTCGTTGGAGTTGGTGACGTAGTCGGTGCGGAAGCGGACGGGCAGGTTCGCGGGGCCGAGGATGCCGGGCACGACGGCGTCCGGGTCGGCGCCGAGCGCGCACGCCGACCGGGAGCCGTCCAGGACAGCCTGGCCGCTGCTGGTGTAGAGCGGCTGGAACGGTGCCGGAATGCAGGCGGCGGCGAGGGCGTCCGTCACCCGGGGCACGACCGAGTGGTCGGCGTAGAGCGCCTCGCCCCTGGCGTCGGCGGCGATCACGTTGACCCAGGGCAGGAACTGGTAACGGTCGAGTACGCGCTTGAGGTCCCGGACCGTCTCGGCGCGGCCCATCTGCAGCCAGCCGTCGAAGGCCCGGTTGTTGGTCGCGTTGATGTCGGTGATGGCGTACGCGGTGGCGGCGGTCCAGTCGAAGCTGCCGGGCACCACCACGACCGGGCCGTAGTGGGTGTCGTGGAAGGTCCGGCTGACCGGCACGGTGCCGCCGTTCGGGCCGGGCACCCGCACCGTGACGGTGCGGGTGGTCATCTTCCGTGGTTGACCGTCCACGTAGTAGGAGGTGGGGTCGCCGGGGACCAGCGCGAGGCGGTGCCAGACGAACCGGCGAGCGGTAGAGACGGTGTGGCTCCAGGCGAGGGTGCGGTTGTGCCCGATCTCGATGATCGGGTCGCCGATCAGCGCGGCGCCCTCGACGTCGTAGCGGCCGGGCACCTTGAGGTGCATGCGGTAGAAGCGTTCCGCGCCCTCCCACGGGAAGTGCGGGTTGGCCAGCACCATGCCGCCCCGGTTGGCGGTCGCCGCCTCGCCCAGCCCGTACGCGTTGCTGCCCACCCCGGCTGGTGCGCCGTCGACCGACGCGAGCACGGCGGCCGCACCGGTCGCGTCCTGGACGGCCGCCGGGCCGGTGGCGGTGGGCGGGGCGGCGGCGACGATCCCGTCGAGCAGCGCCCCTGAGCCGGCCCGGATCATGCTGTCCCAGGTGGTACGCCAGATGTCCAGCTCGGTCAGCGGGCGTACCCACGGCTTGGCCCGGCATGCCGGGTCGGTGAGCCTCGCCGCGCCGGTGCGGCGCAGGTAGGAGTTGTAGCCGGCGACGAAGCCGCGAATCTGGTCACGGACGTCGTTGGACGGGGAGTGCACGCCGTCGCGGCGACCGTCGAGCAGCCGCTCCACCGTCCGATCCTCGATGGCCTTGCGGAAGAACAGGTCGCTGCGCACGTTCGCGTCGGTCGGGCCGGTCGCGCCGAAGTAACGGGAGCGCTCGCCGCTGACCGTCACCGCCTTCTCCGCGATGACGCACAGGTTGTCCTCCGCCTGAACGTACCCGACCCCGAAGCCGAGGTTGGCGTAGCTCGTGGCGGTGATGTGCGGGACGCCGTACGACGCGCGTCGGATCTCGGCCGAGTAGCCCCGGTCGCGCTGGTGCGCGCCGGCCGGGGGCCCGCTCAGGCCCACCAGGACCAGGCCCAGGACCACCCCCGCTGCGCCGAGGCGTGTTGATGCTGTCACCGGTTCTCCCCCCGTCGCCCCCGGGCGCCGCTGCCCGAGGGACATTCACGTTGGTCGCCATTCTCGTCACTGCCGTGCCACCTCGTACACCCCCGGCGCGCCGACCGCGCGCCGAGCTGCGGCCAGCGGCCGTCCGCCGCGAGGTCGCACGGGCTCGGCCGCCTCAGCTAGCCGACTCAGCCGGGCCCTCGCTCACCGAGGAAGCGACTCCTGGTCGGCCAGGACGATCAGGTCGTCGGCGCGGGCCGACTGCGGCGCCCTCGCCCCGTCGGGCCACACGAGATAGCCCACCGGCGGACCCGACGACCCCCACGTGGCCTCGATGATCGTGGCCAACCCCACGTCGTCCGGATGTCTGCGCAGGCGTACCCGGGTGCCCGGCGCGTGTCCGTCGTCGGCGACGATGAGCAGCGCGTCGAGGATCTGCCGGACACCGGCGACGGGCAGCCCCGGCACGTACGGCTCGCCCGCGTACCCGATCCGCGGCGTCATCATCGTGCGGAGGAGCGCGGCCTGCCGGATCGCTTCCTGGCGGATCTGCCAGTCCGCGGTGTGCTCGGCGACAGCCAGCGCCGCCTCGATGACCGACCAGAGCGCCAGGGGCTCCCGATCGAGCACCCGGCGGGCCTCGCGGTCGACCTCGGCGCAGGCAGTGTCGAGCGCGGTGTCCTCGCCCAGCTCCGCGATCCAGACGAGATCCCCCACCTCGGGCAGCAGCCCCGGGGACTCGGCCGCGATCACCACGTACACCATCGCGAGCAGTTCCACCCGGCCCTCGCCGTGATAGAGCGCGCCCACCCCGCTGCCGGTACGACCACGGCTGGGCGGGAACCGCTCGGCGAGGTGCTGCGCGCGGCCATGAGGCAGGACCGCGGCCCGCCTGGTGTCCGACACCCGTTCGTCGAACGACCGCCGCTCACGGCGTTCGACGAGCAGTTGGCGATGCGGATCGAACCCGATCGGATAGATCGTCCGCCCGTACGTGGCGAGGGTTTCGCCGGGTCGCAGCCCCACCGACTCAAGGTGGCGTGCAGCCACCGAGTAGGCGACACCGGCCTGGGCGGCGTGCTCCCGGATGGCGCGCTTGCGAGCACGTCCCGGGGTGGGGGTCGGCCGTGGTTGGTGATCAGACATGACGCCTCCGGTGCAGCCCCACGCACTCCACCGAACGGGCGGCGTGACCGGCACGCCGGGAGTCGACACAGCGGCGCGGAGTCGGAGACTCTTGGCCCCGGGATGCGGTCAGGCGTGGGCCACCACATCGGGCGCTGGCAGGCGCTCTGCCGCCGCCAGCATATCGCGACTTCGACCACTGGTGCGGCAGCGCAGGCGTCGGCCGGCCTGCACGGCGGAAGTCGAGTCCGCACCGCGGGCCGGCCGACGCCGAGCGGTCACCTCGGGACGTGGAAGCGCAGGTGCGTGACGTGTGGTGATTCGATCACCGCGGTGCGTTCGAGTTCGATGTGGTCGGTGCCGAGGTGGTCGAACAGGCGGGTGCCGGTGCCGAGGAACACCGGTACGAGTTGGACGTGGATCTCGTCCACCAGCCCGGCCCTGACGAACTGTTGTCCTGTGGTGGGCCCGCCCATGATGAGGACGTTCCGGTCGCCTGCTGCCTGTCGCGCCTGGCGCAGCGTGCTGTGGAGGCCGTCGTTCACGAACGTGAAGACGTCGCTCTTCATCCGCAACGGGTCGCGCGACTCGTGCGTGACCACGAAGCACGGCACCGGAAACGGGGTGTCCTGCCACAGGTCCACACCGACATCGAACGTCCGTTTGCCGATCACCACGGCGCCGGTCGTGGCATGACGCTCTCGTACCTGCGCGGCGTCGACCCCGACCGGGGTGACGCCGTCAGCCGCAACAGCGCGATCCCCGTCGGCCTGGAACAACCACTCGTGCAGCCGCTCGCCGCCTCTGCCCATCGGTTGTCCGGCGGTGACGTCAGGGCCGGCGGCGAAGCCGTCCAACGACATGCTCATGCTCAACACCGTGCTGCCCATCGGTGCCCCCCTCAACGCTGAAGCTGCGCCATCTTGGAACCGACCACGCCGTCCTGCCAGCGGTAGAGATCGCGCAGCAGGGAAATCTCGGCGCCGTGGTGGATCAGCTCCCTGTTGACGTGCAGGACGATGCCCTCCATGGGAAACCGTTCGGGACCCACGGTGGGCGGATTCTCCAGGTCGGCGTCCGAGAGCTCGCGGACCCCCGCGTTCCATCTCCCGTACATCTCATCGAGCTGTTTCAGCGCCTCGTCAGCGGTCCCCGCGTAGGCGAATGTCCGGGAGTCGACATCCTGGCCGCCGAAGTGAAATCCGACCCGATAACCCAGGCAGGAGACGATGATGTGCGCCAGCCGCCAGGCAATCGTGGTCACCGGCGGCGGGACCGGGTCAGGGGACGCGGAGTCCATCGCCCATTCCCCCGAACCTGCCGATATCGGTGTGGCCGACGTGCCACGTGGACGGATGCTCCAGCAGCCACGCACCGGCTCCCAGAAGTACTCCTCATCGGCAAGGCCGTGCAGCCGCGGCCGCAGGTTCTTCTGCCAGTGCCGGTCCAGCTGGTCCGCGATTCGCTCGCTTCTTGTCACTTCCGCAACCTACACACAACGGAGACCTGGCTACGCCCCTTGCGAACGCCGTCGCCGGCCGGTCTGCGCCATAGCGGCTCGTGCACGGGGACAACCGGATCATCTCATTGACCTCAACATGACTTGAGGTTTTAGGGTCGCTCAGTCGAACACTCCCAGGAGGCACCCGTGGCAACCCAACGCCTGTCCGACGCCGAACTCGCGACGCAGCCCGCCGCGTACTGGACCGGCGTGGCCTACGAGGCCCTCATCGCCTTCACGCGGGCTCGCCACGCCGAGTTCGGCTTCACCCAGCCCCAGTTCTGGTTGCTCCGCAACCTGTCGGGCAACGACATCTCACCCGACGGGCACGGCATGACCATCGCCGAGCTTGAATCGGCCATGAGCACCTACCTGAGGTCCGAGGACGATCTGGAGGCCGAGGCCGACGTTCTGCTGGATCGGGGTTGGCTCACCCGGGACGACCACGAGCGACTGTGGATCACCGAGGCGGGTGAGGCGGCCCGCGTCGACCTCAAGCAGCATGCTCCGGCGATCCGCGCCCGCATCCATCAGGGAGTCGACGACGCCGACTACGTGACGGCACTGAAGGTGCTCCGGCAGATGATCCGGAACACGGACGGCCCGGCGGTCTGACTCGCAGCGCCCGTGTCAGCCGGTGTCGGTGGCTTGTCAGGGCGGTGTCAGCCGACCCGCGCAGGCTGCACGCATGACAGCTGACCTGGTGATCGAGGCCGAGGGCCTCGTGAAGAACTTCGGGAAGACGAGGGCGCTGCAGGGCGTGGACCTCACCGTTCCCCGCGGGACGGTGCTCGGGGTGCTCGGCCCCAACGGCGCCGGCAAGACCACCGCCGTGCGCATCCTCTCCACCCTGCTGGCCCCGGACGGCGGGACCGCCCGAATCGGCGGTTTCGACGTGGTACGGGACGCCGAGCGCGTCCGGCAGAGCATCGGCCTCACCGGCCAGTACGCCTCGGTCGACGAGGACCTGACCGGGCGGCAGAACCTGGAACTGTTCGGCACCCTGCTGGAGCTGGGGCGCACAGGCGCCCGGCGGCGGGCCGCCGAACTGCTCGACTGGTTCGACCTGACCGACGCCGCGAACCGGCAGGCCAAGACCTACTCAGGTGGCATGCGGCGGCGGCTGGACCTGGCCGCCAGCCTGGTCGGCTCTCCCGACGTGATCTTCCTGGACGAGCCGACGACAGGGCTCGACCCGGCCAAGCGCGAGGACATGTGGGACGTGGTCCGCTCGCTGGTCGGCAACGGCTCGACGGTGCTGCTCACCACCCAGTACCTGGAGGAGGCCGACGCGCTCGCCGACGCGATCACGGTGATCGACCACGGCCGGGTCATCGCGCACGACACCCCCGAAGGGCTCAAGCGGGTGGTCGGCGGGCAGACCCTGGAGGTCCGGCCGTCCGACTCGGCGCAACTGGCCCGCACCGCGGCGATCCTGACCCAGGTCGGCTCCGGCGCGCAGGCCGACGAGATCCGCAAGGGCGTGCTCGCGGTGTCGGTCACCGACGACGCGGCCCTGACCGAGAGCGTCGCGCGCTTCGCCGCCGCCGGCATCGCAGTCACCGAACTCTCCCTGCACCTGCCGAGCCTCGACGAGGTGTTCTTCACCCTCACCGGGCGTACGGCGTCCGTTGACGACACCACCCGCCCCACGGAGGTCGCGGCATGAGCACTCTGATCGACACGGCACCCACGAGAAGCCGCGCGCTCTCGACAACGACCCCGAACCCCCGCCCGTTCCGGCTGGTCCGACATTCGTTGGCGCTGGCCAAGCGCAGCCTCATCAAGACCTGGCGCACGCCCGAGGCGCTCATCGACGTCACGCTGCAACCGGTGCTGTTCCTCATCATCTTCGTGTACATCTTCGGCGGCGCGGTCGCCGGATCGACCCACGACTACCTGCAGTTCCTGCTGCCCGGCATCCTGGCGCAGACCATCGCCACCGGCGCGATCGCGATCGGCGTCAACCTCAACACCGACATCGCCAAGGGCATCTTCGACCGGTTCCGGTCGTTGCCGATCCCCCGCTCCGCACCACTGGTCGGTGCGGTCCTCGGCGACGTCGTCCGGTACGTGATCGTCACGGTCTCGACCCTCGCGATCGGCTACGTGATGGGTTTCCGGATCGACACAGACCCGTTCCGGGCGATCGCCGGGTGTCTGCTCGCGGTGCTGTTCGCGCTCTGCCTGAGCTGGCTGCCGGTGCTGGTATCGATGAAGGTGCGCACCCCGGGTGCCGTACAGGGTCTGATGTTCGCGCTGATCATGCCGCTGAGCTTCGCGTCGAACGTGTTCGTCGGCGCCGACACGCTGCCGGGCTGGATGCAGGCGTTCGTGGACGTCAACCCGATGACCCACCTGGTGGCGTCGGTACGCGGACTGTTCCTCGGCACGCCGGTCGGCAACCACGTCTGGTGGACGCTCGCCTGGTGCGCCGGCTTCGTCGCGGTGTTCATGCCGCTGGCGCTGCGCGCGTACCGCAAGAAGATCTGACCTGGTCACGGCGTCGGCACCTCGACCTGCCGACGCCGTGGCCGAATGCTGGCCCGGCTGGATGCAACGCCGACGGCAGCAACACCCCGGACGGCGTCAGTCGTCGCGCCCGACACCACGATCGGGCGCGGACATGTCGCCCGTCCGGGGTGTGCCGTCGGCGATCCCGTAGCGCAGGTGAACGGTGCCCTTCGGACTCGCGACCGGCGGTTCGAGGAGCGTCACGTTGGTGGGCACCGCGCCACCGTCGAACACCTTCTTTCCGACGCCGAGCACGATCGGGTGCACCCAGAGGTCGAGTCGGTCGAAGAGTTGCTCGCGCAGCAGGGTCTGCACCAGGTTCAGGCTGCCGACGACCTTGATGTGCTGGTGCCGGTCACGGATCTCGCGCACCGCGCCCGCCAGATCCGGGCCGAGCTGTGTGGAGCCGGCCCAGGAGAGGTCGGGTGCCCCCCGGGAGGCCACGTACTTGGGGATGCGGTTGAAGAGGCTGGCGATGGCGTTGTCCTCGCCGCCCTCCTGGTGCGGCCAGTAGGCGGCGAAGATGTCGTAGGTCCGCCGACCGAGCAGCAGGGCGTCCGTGCCCTCGTACGCGGCAGCGACCTGCGCCCCGGCGACCTCGTCGAGCAGGGGCGCCTGCCAACCGCCGAACGCGAACCCCTCCGGGTCCTCCTCGGGGCCGCCAGGCGACTGCCCGACCAGGTCGAGGGTGGCGAACAGCTCGATGTGGATGAGGCCCATGCCCTGCTCCCGATGAACTGGTCGGCCCGGCCGGAAGGTGGACCAGCGGCTCACCAGCACACCGGTCCGGGACGCCGCACCGTCACTTCCCGCTCACGATAGACCAGGGTCCGCGCCCAGCTGCGACTTTGACACAGGCCCTTGGGCGAGCAGGTCGTCCATCAGCTCGCGGACCCGGGCGACGGTCGCGGAGACCGACCGACCGCGCCACACGGCCACCAACGACTCGCGTTGCTCCTCGGCCCCGAGGGCGGCGTTGAGTCGTTCGGCGTCGCCGGGTGGGAAGAACGTCCCGGCATGGGTGCCGATGCGCGTCGCGAGCGCGAACAACTCGCGAGCCGCCGCCACGTCGCCCCGGTGGGCGGCGAGTTCGGCGCCGCCCTGCGCCCATGCCCCGATGACCGGCAGGTCCCGTGAGGAGAGCGCCTCGTCGCTGGCGAGGGTCAGTGCGGCGGCCGCGCGCGCGTCGGCGTTCTCTCCCGGCACCGGTCGCACCTGTGCCACCCGCAGGTGCAGGACCGCCACCGCGACCCGGAGCATGGCGCGGGGCTGCGGCGGCGGGCCGGTCCAGCCGGCCAGGATGCGGATCACCCCGTCGCCGTACGCCCGGGCCTCGTCGTACCGCTCGCGCTGCCACGCCACGTGGGCCAGCCCGAGGCACGCCACCGCGGCGTCCACGGCCTCGGCTTCGCCCGGCGCCGCCGTCTCGACCAGCCGCCGCTCGGCGTCCGGGTCGCCGGCGAGGGCGAGTTGCACGTCCAGCCGCACCCGGATGGACCGGGCATCCTGCGTGGCACCGATCAGCTCCATGTGGCGGACGCTGCGCGCCAGCCACTCGGCGGACCGCGCACCCTCGCCCGGCACCAGGAACTGCCCGACGGCACCCGCCGCCATCGCCATTCCCCACTGGTCACCGGCCACCTCGAAACGACGGTAGGCCTGCTCGGCGTCGACGACCGACGCCTCGTACATGCCACCGTTCTCCCGGACCGCGGCGCGGGCGAACAGGCCGAGCCCCTGCACGTACGGGTCGGGATGCTCGACCATGCCGACGGTGCCCTTCATGCTCTCCTCCGGGTCGACGGCGTCGAACAGGGGTAGCGCAGTCGCGATAACGGTCAACCGGGACGACACCTCGTCCGGCCGTTCGGCGAGGACTGTCCGAAGTGCCCGACGGGCGAGCACGGCGAGCCGGAGGTCGCCGCTGATGCCGGCGTTGACCCCGATCAACAGGCACATCCAGGCCAGCCGGTCGGCGTTGGGCAGCGGCAGGCCGCTGCGACGGCCGTAGGTGATCGCGGAGTGGAGCCGTCGCTTCGGGTCCTCGACGTGCAGCAGACCCGCCGCCCACCCGGACACCTCCAGGTGCAGTCCGCGAACCGCCCAGAGGTGGAACAGCGCGGTGGCGATCTCGACGGCGGCCGGCTCGTCGTCCTGCCCGAGTGCCCAGCGCAGACCCGCGAGCAGGTTGTCCTGCTCGTCGGCGCAGCGGGTGAGCGCGTCGATCTGGCCGGGGCCGACGAACTGGTCGGCGAGCGCGACCGCCTGCTCCCGCGCCCACTCGACCAGGCCGTCCATGGCCGGTCCCCGTGCACCTACCGCGTCGAGGCGGGCTTCGCCGTACTCACGGACCGTTTCGAGCATGCGGTAGCGCGGTGGACCGTCCCCCTCGACCAGGGTCAACAGGGACTGTTCCACGAGTGTCGCCAGGCCACGACGGACGTCCGGGGTCTGGGCGACCGCCGCGGCGAGGTCCGCGGTGAACGGCGCGGGGATGACCGCGACCCGCTGGAGCAGGTCACGGTCGTCCTCGGCGAGCAACTCCCTGCTCCAGTCGACCATCGCCCACAGGCTCGCGTGCCGCTCCGGCAGGCCGCGCAGGGCGTCGTCGAGCAGCGCGAAGCGGTCGCTCAGACCGGCGAGGACGTCGTCGATCGGCATGCTGCGCAGTCGCGCGGCGGCGAGTTCGAGTGCCAGCGGCAGGTTGTCGAGCCGGTGGCACAGTGCGAGTGCCCGCGTGGTGTCCCAGGTGGGCACCGCGCCACCGGCCCTCGCCCGGGTCTCGATCAGGGCGAGCGCGTCGCTGTCCGGCAGGGCGGTCAGCCGGTGGACCAGTTCGCCGGCGAGGCCCAGCGGTGCCCGGCTCGTCGCGAGCACGGTGACCTCGGGCGAGGTCACCGCGACCAGGTCCGCGACGACGGTGGCCACCGCGTCGAGGACGTGTTCGCAGTTGTCCAGCACGACCAACCCGTCGAGGTCGGGGGCCACGGCGCGAAGCCGTTCCTCGGGGCTGAGCACCCGCCGCTCCAGGCCCAGGTTGCCGCCGGTCGCCGAGGTGTCCGCGCCCCCGAGGGCCGCGAGCACGGTGGGCAGCACCTCGTCGGACGAGCGCAGGCCGGCCAGTTCGATCACGCGTACCGACCGCCCGGCCGCCGCCGTGCGACGCGTCACCTCGGCGGCGAGACGGGTCTTGCCCGCGCCGCCGGCTGCCACGATCGTCACCAGAGGCGCGTCGGCGAGTCCCTCCACCACGGCCGCGACGTCGCGTTCCCTGCCGACGAGGGCGGTCATCGGCCGGCGCCACGCGGCGGGCAGGGCGATCCGCATCGGCTGCCGGGGCGAGGGCTCGACGGCCGGGGTGGTCAGCTCGCCGCGCAGCAGCGCCAGGTGGACCTGTGTGATCACGGGTGACGGGTCGGTGCCGTACCGGTCGGCGAGTTCGGCCCGGAGTCTCTCCACCACCTCCAGCGCCTCCGCCTCCCGCCCCTGAGCGGCGAGGACCCGGACGAGCAGGGCGGCGGATGGCTCGTCCGGCGGTGTGCGCGCGACGAGCCGACCCAGGTCGACCTCGTCGAACGGGCCCGCGCCGGCGAGTGCCGCCTGTGCGCGCAGCGCGGCGACGTCCGCGAACAGGCGGGTGTCCTCTGTGGTGTCGAGTTCGGGGACCTCGGGGAACAGGGCTCGCGCCTGATCGGCAGTGCTGCGGGCGGCACCGGCGTCGCCCCCCTGGAGCGCGGCGCGCGCCCGGTCGACGATCGCGCGCGCCTCGACCGCGTCGACGGTGATCTCGTCGGCGGGCAGCCGGTATCCGCCCGGCACCGCGACCACGGGCAGACCGAGACGACGTACCCGGGACACGAGCGCCTGGACGGCACCGGTCGCGTCGTCGGGTGGCGCGCCGTCCCACACGGCGTCCGTGAGCAGACTCGTCGACACCGCCCGTCCACGCGCGTCGACGAGCGCGCGGATCACCGCGGCGAGCCGTTCACCCCGGACCGGTCGGCCGTCAACGGCGAGTGGGCCGAGGGTCGTGATCTGCACGGAACCAGCATCCCCCACGCGTGCACGGACCCGACCACCGACGCTCTCCCCGCGGACCACGACTCCGGGACCGGCTTGACACGCGGGCATTTCCTTAGGTTAGCCTCACCTAATGCAGAGCGAGTTGGCGTCGGCCAACGGGGAGCGCAGCCTGTCCGGCGTCGACCTCCGTCTGGGCTACCACGGTGTGCCGGTGGTGCACGGTGCCATGATCAGCCTTCGTGCGGGTGCCGTGACCGCGCTGGTGGGGCCCAACGGAAGCGGCAAGTCCACCCTGCTGCGGGCCCTGGCCCGGCTGCATCCGATCCAGTCCGGCACGGTCCACCTCGCCGACGGCGTCACCGCCGCCAGCCTCCCGTCCCGGGAGTTCGCCCGTCGGGTCACGCTGCTCGCCCAGAGCCGGCCGGTGCCCAGCGGGGTCACCGTCCACGACGTCGTGGGATACGGCCGCCACCCCTACCGAGGGCGCTGGCGCGCGGAGGATCCGAACGGTCCGGCGGCCATCGCCCGCGCCATGGACGTCACCGGCGTCGCCGCAATGGCCGATCGACCCGTCGACGAGCTGTCCGGCGGCGAGTTGCAGCGGGTGTGGCTGGCCACCTGCCTGGCCCAGGACACCCCGGTGCTGCTGCTCGACGAGCCCACCACGTTCCTCGACCTGCGCTACCAGGTGGAGATCCTCGACCTGGTCCGTGACCTCGCGGACGACCACGACGTCGCCGTCGGCGTCGTGCTGCACGACCTCAACCAGGCAGCCGCCGTGGCCGACGAGGTGGTCCTGCTGCAACAGGGCCGGGTGCGCGCCACCGGCACCCCCGCGGCGGTCTTCACCGAGGACGCCCTCACCGAGACCTACGGGATCCGCATCGAGGTGACCACCGACCCGATCAGCGGACTGGTCACCACCCGCCCGGTCGGGCGGCACGCGATCCGCGCCCTGGTCTGAACACCCCTCATCCCCAGCAGAGAAAGACCGTCATGACCCGTACCCGTTTCACCGCCCTCCTCGCCGTCGTCGCCGCGCTGACGCTCGGCGCCTGCGGCACCACCGAGAACGCCGCGGCCCCCGAGACCTCCTCCTCGGCGGCCGGCGGCCCGGTCACCCTCACCGACAGCCGCGGCAAGGAGATCACCCTCAAGGCCCCGGCGACCAAGGTCGTCGGGCTCGAGTGGGGCGAGGTCGAGATGCTGGTCAGCCTGGGCGTCATGCCCGTCGGTGTCGCCGACCCCAAGGGCTACGGCACCTGGGTCACCTCCGCGAAGCTCGACCCGGGCGTCAAGGACGTCGGCACGCGCGGCGAGCCCAGCGTCGACTCGATCGTCGCCCTCCAGCCCGACCTCATCGTGATGGAGGACGACCGGGGCGCCAACATGGTCAGCCAGCTGGAGAAGTACGCCCCCGTCGTGGTCGCCAAGGGCAGTGACGCCACCGACAACCTCGGCCGGATGCGCGCGGACCTCAACATGATCGCGAAGGCCGTCGGCAAGACCACCGAGGCGGAGAAGCTGCTCGCCGACTTCGACGCGGCCATCGCCGACGGCAAGAAGAAGATCGCCGACGCGGGCGCCGCCGGCCGGCCGTTCGCCATGGCCGACGGCTGGAAGGAGGGCAGCACCGTCAGCATCCGGATGTTCGGCAAGGGCTCTCTCGTCTCCGAGATCGGCACCCAGCTCGGCCTCACCAACGCCTGGACCGGCAAGGTCGACGAGGCGTGGGGTCTCGGCCAGACCGATGTCGAGGGCATGACGGTCCTCAAGGACCCGAACCTGCGCTTCTTCTACAACGCCTCCGACGGCGACGACGTGTTCGCCGACGGTCTCGCCGGCAACGCCATCTGGAAGTCGCTGCCCTTCGTCCAGAAGGGCAACGTGCGCAAGATGCCCAACGGCATGTGGACCTTCGGCGGCCCGCTGTCCGGCAAGCAGTACATCGACGAACTCGTCAAGACGTACGCGGTGTGAGCGTGCTGAGCGCACCCCCACGTCCGGAGCCGGCCACCCGGCCGGCTCCGGGCGGACGCCTGGCCGTACCCCGCGTCGCCGCTGTCTTCGTCGCCGCGATCCTGCTGCTGCTCGTGGTGGGCGCGGTGCACCTGACCCAGGGCACCTCGACGGTCGGCGCCCTCGACCTGCTGCGGCTGGCGACGGGCGCCGACGACGAGGCGGCCCGCGTCCTGCTCGCCTCCCGGTTGCCCCGGCTGCTCGCCGGGTTGGCGATCGGCGTCGCGCTCGGGTTCGCCGGCGCCGCGTTGCAGTCGATCGCCCGCAACCCACTCGCGTCCCCCGACACCCTCGCTGTCAACGCGGGCGCCCACCTGGCGATCGTCGCCGTGGCCGCGTTCGGCGTCTCGCTGCCCGCGCTGCCCGCTGGTGGCCTCGCCTTCTGCGGAGGGCTCGCCGCCGCCGGCCTGGTGATGGCGATGTCCTCCGGTGGCCAGGCCGGCACCACCCGACTCATCCTCGCCGGCTCGGCGACCGCGCTGGCCCTCGGGTCGGTGACGACCCTGCTGCTACTCCTGTTCGAGCAGGCCACCATCGGTCTGTTCGCCTGGGGCAACGGCTCGCTGGTGCAGAGCGACCTGACGGCGCTGACCCAGTTGGCCCCGGTAATCGTCGGCGCCGTCGTGGTGCTGATGCTGCTCGGGCACCGCCTCGACATCCTCGCCCTCGGCGACGACACCGCCACCGTGCTCGGTCTCAACGTGCGGCGCACCCGGCTCACCGTCATGGTGCTGGCCGTGCTGCTGTCCGCCGCGGCCGTCACCCTCACCGGCCCGGTCGGTTTCGTCGGCCTGTGCGCCCCGGTGATCGTCCGGCTGCTCGCCCCCGTGGTGCCGGGGGTGCACCGGCACCGGATCCTGCTGCCGTTGTCCGGCATCGCCGGGGTCATCATCGTCCTCGGCTCCGACGTGCTGCTGCGCGCCGTGATGGGCGGGCAGGCCGGTGTCGACATTCCCACCGGCGTGGTCACCACACTGTTCGGCGCGGCAATCCTCATCTGGCTGGCCCGCCGGCACCGCGACGCGGGCCCCACCCGCCGCCCGCCCGGCGGGCACGCGGCCGTCCGCTCCGCCGCCTTCCACCGCAGCGTCCTCACCGTCACCGCCGTCCTGACCGTCGGGGCCGTGGCGGTCGGCATGCTCGCCGGTGACACCTGGGTGCTGCTCGGTGACGTGCTGAACTGGCTCAACGGCAGCACCGGGCCCGCGTACACCTTTGTGCTGGACCAGCGGTGGCCGCGCGTCGCCGCGGCGGTCCTGGCCGGCGCGGCGCTCGCGGTGGCCGGCACCACAGTGCAGGCGGTCTGCCGCAACCCGCTGGCCGAACCCGGCATCCTCGGCATCACCGCCGGCGCCGGGCTGGGGGCCGTCTCACTGCTCACCTTCGTGCCGCTGGCCGGGGTGTGGGCCGTCTCCGGTGTCGCCGGGCTCGGCGCGATGCTGGCCTTCGCCCTGGTGTACGGCCTGGCCTGGCGCGGCGGACTGAGCTCCGACCGGTTGGTGCTGATCGGCTTCGGCGCCTGGCAGGGCGGCATGGCGGTCATCACCTACCTGGTCGTCGCCTTCGACCCGTGGAACACCGGCAAGGCGTTGACCTGGCTGTCCGGCTCCACCTACGGTCGGATGCCCACCCAGGTGCTGCCGGTGCTGATTGCCCTGCTGGTGCTCACCCCGGCCGTCGTCGCCGCCCGTCGCGAACTCGACCTGATGGCGCTGGACGACGACACTCCCCGGGTGCTGGGCGTCCCCCTGGAACGCACCCGTCTGATCGCGCTCGGCGCGGCGGCGCTGCTCACCTCCACCGCGGTCTCGGCCGTCGGGGTCATCGGCTTCGTCGGGCTGGTCGCCCCGCACGCCGCCCGGGCGCTCGTCGGTGGCCGGCACTCCCGGGTGCTCCCGGTGGCCGCGCTGCTCGGCGCGGCGCTGGTCAGCATCGCCGACACCGTCGGCCGGACGCTCATCGCTCCGGCCCAGATTCCCGCCGGCCTGGTCACCGCCATGATCGGCGCCCCGTACTTCGTCTGGCTGCTGTGGCGGTCACGCGCAAAGACGACCAACACCCGGTAGACGCCGGACCGAACCCGGAGAGGCACCCATGACCAACACCCTGCCCATCGCCCCGTGGCGCGTGTTCACCGTCACCGTCAGTGCGGTACGCCGCCTCAGCCCGTCCTTCCTCCGGGTGACCTTCACCGGAGTGGACCTCGACCGCTTCGCCGACAACGGCTACGACCAGCGCATCAAGTTGGCGCTGCCGCTGCCCGACCAGCGCGGGGTGGATTTCCCGGAGGGGGCGGACTGGTACGCGCAGTGGCGGGCGCTGCCCGAGCACCGGCGTAACCCGATCCGCACCTACACCGTGCGGGCCGTCCGACCGCACCTGGCCGAGGTCGACGTCGACCTGGTGCTGCACGGTGACGGCGGGCCGGCGACACGCTGGGCGCGGCGGGTGGGCGCCGGCGACCAGGTCGCCATCGTCGGGCCGGACTCCGGCTACGACGGCAACCACGGCGGGGTCGAGTTCCGACCGTCGGACGGGAGCTGCCTGCTGCTGGCCGGGGACGAGACCGCCGTGCCGGCGATCGGCAGCATCTGCGAGCGACTGCCCCTCGACACCCGGGGGATGGTTCTGCTGGAGGTGCCCCACGCCGACGACGTGCTGCCGCTGGTGGCGCCTCCCGGCGTCGAGGTCCGCTGGATGACCCGGGGTGTCGACGGGTACGGCAGCCGGCTGGTTCCCGCCGTCGCCGCCGCGGCCGACCAACTGCTGGTGCCCCGCGCGTCGGCGACCAGGCAGCCCGTCCCGGACGTGGACGTGGACACCGAGATCCTCTGGGAGGTGCCCGAGGAGGTGGCCACGGCGCCGCTGTACGCGTGGCTGGCCGGGGAGGCCGGCGTCATCCGCACACTGCGCCGGCACCTGGTCGCCGAGCGAGGTCTGGACCGGCGGGCGGTGGCCTTCATGGGCTACTGGCGCCTCGGCCACGCCGACGCCAACTGACGCACGAGGTGCGTCGCGGGCCGCACGGTGCGTACAGTTTCGGGTCGGACTTGGGGCGAGCCGGCTGGATCCGGCACGGGATACGGGACGAGACAAAGACGCATGACGGTGGACAACATTACCGAAAACGGTCAGGACGGCATTGACCGAAGCCGGCTGGAGGCCTGCCTCAGCGTCTTCGAGGCGTTGGAGGCGTTGCCCTCCGACCATCCCGACGTGGTGCGGGTGCAGCGGGCCACCGCGCGGCTCTACAAGGTGATCAAGCAGAGGCGACGCGAGGAACGGCGGGACGCCATCCTCGCCGCCGACCGGGCTGTGACGGAAGCCACCGCCACCGGCGCTCCGGGACGCATCGACGACGAGACCCAGGGCATCCCGCTCGCCACCTCCGTCGCGGGCGAGACGGCGGGCTTCCTGCACAACCCACGCGGCTGCTATGTCTGCAAGCAGCGCTACCGCGAGGTGGACGCCTTCTACCACCAGCTCTGCCCGTCCTGCGCCGCGCTCAACCGGGAGCGCCGCGACGCCCGTACCGACCTGACCGGGCGGCGCGCCCTGCTCACCGGCGGCCGGGCCAAGATCGGCATGTACATCGCTCTGCGGTTGCTGCGCGACGGCGCCCACACGACGGTGACCACGCGGTTCCCGCACGACGCGGTCCGCCGGTTCGCCGCGATGCCCGACAGCGGGGACTGGCTGCACCGCCTGCGCATCGTCGGGATCGACCTGCGCGACCCCGCCCAGGTGATCGCCCTCGCCGACTCGGTCAGCAGCCAGGGCCCCCTCGACATCCTGATCAACAACGCGGCGCAGACCGTCCGCCGCTCCCCCGGGGCGTACGCGCAGCTCATCGCCGCGGAGGCCGCGGCTCTGCCGGACGGCCCGCTGCCGGAGCTGATCACCTTCGCCAAGCCGGACGGCCAGGGCGGCCCAGTCGGGAGCCTGACCGCCGCGCCACAGTCGACGGCGCTCACTCCGCACGCGCTCACCGCACTGGCACTCACCAGCGGTTCGGCCTCGCCGGAACGCATCGCGGCGTCCACGGCCATCGACGCCGGTGGCCTCGTACCGGATCTCGACTCGGTCAACAGCTGGGTCCAGCGGGTGCAGGAGGTGGACCCGGTCGAGCTGCTCGAGGTGCAACTGTGCAACGTCACCGCGCCGTTCGTGCTGGTCAGCCGGCTGCGCCCGGCGATGGCCGCGGCGGCGGCCCGCCGCAAGTACGTGGTGAACGTGTCGGCGATGGAGGGCCAGTTCGGCCGGGGCTACAAGGGGCCGGGGCACCCGCACACCAACATGGCCAAGGCCGCGCTGAACATGCTGACCCGCACCAGCGCCGAGGAGATGCTGACCGACGGCATCCTGATGACCAGCGTCGACACCGGCTGGATCACCGACGAACGCCCCCACCCGACGAAGATGCGACTGGCCGACGAGGGCTTCCACGCCCCACTGGACCTGGTCGACGGCGCGGCCCGGGTGTACGACCCGATCGTCCGCGGCGAGCTGGGCGAGGACCTGTACGGCTGTTTCCTGAAGGACTACGCGCCCTGCGCCTGGTGATCGCCCCGCGCCTGGTGATCGCCCCGTTCGACGAGGAGAAGAAACATGTCAACTGACCGTGACGCGTGGCCGACCCTGGACGAGCTGAGACGCGAGGAGGGCGAGCTGGAGCTCGCGGGCCTGTCCGAGACGGACGCGTACGAGCTGGGGATGCTTGCCGTCACCGCCGCGACCGAGCAGCGGTTGCCGGTCTCGGTCGGGGTGTGGCGGGCCGGGCGCCAACTGTTCCACTGTGGCCTGCCGGGGTCGACGGCCGACAACGACGCGTGGCTGCGCCGCAAGGGTCGGGTTGTGATGCGGTTCGAGCACTCGTCGCTGTACATGGCCCGGTTGTGCCAGGACAAGCAGGTGACGCTGGCCGAGAGGTACGGCCTGCCGGCCTCTCGGTACGCGGCGGCCGGTGGCGCGGTGCCGCTGCGCGTCCGTGGCACCGGCGTGGTGGGTTGGGTCGGTGTGTCCGGGCTGCCGCAGCTCGACGACCACCGTTTCGTCGTCGACGTCCTGCGCAAGCTCCCCCGCTAGACGATCGGACCCGGCGGCCTCGTCACGAGGTCGCCGGGCCGTCAGTGCTCAGGTGCGGGGTCGTGAGCGGGCGCGTCGGTTGGCGCGCAGCGCGCCGAGGAGCACGCCGGGCCGGGCCAGCGCCCGTGGGTGCTCGCGCATGGAGACCACGTCGTTGAACCGGCGGGCGGTCGCCACGTCCGTGACGGTGGCGGCGATGATCTGCCGGCTCGCCCAGCTGGAGATCCGGTAGCCGCGCGGGTAGGGCCCGTCGACGTGGGGCAACGCCAGGTCGGCGGAGGTCGAGATCGACCACGCCGCGTCGACCACGACCTGTTGCAGCGCGAGGAAGTGGCGCGCGGGCGCCCGCAGATCGGGGCCGGACCGCAGATACATCGACAGGCAGGCCGCGTGCAGGGCCGCCGACGTCATCCCCTGCCCGTACACCGGGTTGAACGACGCGACGGCGTCGCCGACGCTGACCAGGCCGGCCGGAAACCGCTTCAGCGCGTGGAAGTCCCGTCGCCGGCTGTCAGCGTGGTGGTAGGTCTGGACGTCGCCGAGCATCTCCTGGTCGGCGAGCTCGCCGAACTCCGGTGGGAACTGCTCCCGCAGACGGCGGACGAAGTCCTCCGCGGTGCGCCCCGGGCGGTTGTCTCCGTAACCGGCCATCATGGCCATCCACCGGCCGTCCTCAATGGCGAAGAAAGCGGCCCCGGCCACGTCCAGCCCCACCTGCGGTGTGTGCAGCGCCAGCACGACCGTCGAGGGCGGGGTGACCGCCGGGCGTCGGAACAGGGCGGTCGCGTAGTTGAGGTGCGTGGTCATCCGCCGGGTGACCGGCCGGTCCCAGCCGGCCTGCTCCAGCCAGTCCGAGAGTCGGCTCGACCGCCCCATGGCGTCCACCACGAGGTCGCCCCTCTCGACGCCGACGACCCCGCCGACCTCGCAGCGGACGCCGGTGACCGCGGCGCCCTCGAACACGAGGCCGGTGGCTCGGGCGGTAACCGTCTTGACGTTGGGCAGCCGCAGCACCTGCTGACGGATCAGCCCCTCCAGCAGCGGCCGGCTGCCCGCCAGGCTGTCGGCGTCGTCGGGGACGACGACCTTCGCGCGGCCGTCGAGGTAGTTGCGCCGGGCTTCGGGTGGCGCCTCGATCGCCCCGTGCGCCAGCGCCTCTTCGCGGAATCCGGGGAAAAGGCGCTCCAGCTGGAGGAGGCCGCCGGGCAGCAGCGCGTGCAGTTGGGTCCCCTGGGGGACGCCGGGCCGCGCGCCGGCCACCTGGGGGTCGTCCCGGTCGATGATGACGACGCTGTCGGCGTGATCGGACAGCACCCGGGCGGCCAGCAGGCCGGCGATGCTGCCACCGACCACGACGGCCGTTCCCATCATCGGGGCGGCCTGGTCAGGGGGTCGAGCCGCGTTCAGCTCTGCGAAGACCCGGGAAGGGGAGAGGGACATCGTGCTCTCCAAGGGATGCGAGGTGTGTGCCCTCCGCCGTGCCCGCCAGCGTTCGGTGCGCGGTCGGACCGGTGGACGGTCGTTCGGCGTGACGCTCGCCGATCGTCGCACAACCCCACGGTTGTCGACCGACCGTGTCCGGCAGGTGACCACTTGTCGGCCGATGGGATGGACGACATCGACGTTCGGCCGGCCCGGTTGGCGTGCGTCAGTGTCAACTGTCACGATCTCCGGCATGCTCGTTGCGCGTCGTACTCTGCTGGGGGCCGGCCTGGCCGCTGCCACCTCCGCGATCGCCGGGTGCGGCGACAGTGGCTCGCCGGACCCGGGTGTGGCCGGTCCCGGTGACGCGGTGACCGCGACCGACGCCGCCGGCAACACTGTGGGTTTCGGCTCGGCCGGGAACGCCACGTCGCCGTCGGGCTCTCCGAGCGCCACCGCGTCCCCGAGCGGCGCCGCCGCGCCGGCCGCGCAGGCCCGCTACGCGCAGGACGTGACCGCGCTGCTGCGGCGGCACCTGCCCGCCACACCGCAGACCGTCCAGCACAAGGGCTTTCCCGGTGCTGTCGCTGTCGTCCTGGTCGACGGGAAGACAACTGTGCACACCGCGGTCGGGGACGCGCTGCGCTACGGAGCGGGCCCCAAGCTGCTCGCGGCGGGCCAGCGCGTCGAGATGCGTCCCGACTCCGTCTTCGACCTCGCCTCGGTCACGAAGGTGTACACGGCCATCCTGCTGTTGCAGCAGGTCGACAAGGGACGCGTCGACCTGGGTGCGCCGGTCCGCGACTACCTGCCCGCCTTCACCGGCGCGGGCACCGAGCGGGTCACCGTCGAGATGCTGCTCACCCACACCAGCGGTCTGCCCGTCGGCGCCAAGGTCACCGGGCTTTCCGACAACGCGGCTCGCTGGAACGCCGTGCTCACCACCGGGCTGGTCTCCGGTGCCGTGCCCGGCAACACGTTCCGCTATTCCAGCGTCGGGCTCATGGTCGCCGGCAAGATCGTCGAGAAGGTCACCGGCCAGCGTCTCGACCAGGCGCTCAAGAGCGGCCTCACCGGCCCGCTCGGCCTGCGCGACACCGGCTTCAACCCGAACACCTGGCTGTCCGGCAGCGCGAAGGCCGGTCGTCTCGTCGCCACCGACGCCCGCTCGTCGCGGGGTCTGCTCCGGGGCACCGTCCACGACGACGTCGCCAACCACCTCGGCGGTGTGGCCGGCCACGCCGGCATCTTCGCCACCGCCACCGACCTGGCGGCGATCGGTCAGATGCTCCTCGACGGGGGCACTTACCAGGGCAAGCGGGTCCTCTCGGCGGCGACCGTACGCCGGATGCTCACCAACCAGAACTCCGGGAAGCGCGCCGTCGACCCGGAGCGGCCCAATCGGACCGCCGCCCACGGACTGGGAGTGGTGCTCAACCAGAGCTGGTTCATGGGTCGGCTCGCCTCGGCCCGGACGTTCGGCCACACCGGTTTCGCCGGCCCCTCGCTCCTGGTCGACCCGGGCCGCAGACTCGTCCTGGCCCTGCTCACCAACCGCGCGCATCCCAACTGGAGCTGGGCGAACCCCGACCCCGTCCGCGCAGCCGTCGGCGACCTGCTCGCCAAGGAGGTCAACTGACCGAGGAAGGTGTGGACCGCCGCGCCTCACCCTGACACGATACTTGCGCTAACAGTGCACATACTTTGTCGCTCAGGGTGGAGGACCGATGCACACGTTCCGCCGGAGACTGCTCTGCGTGCTGGCCGGAGGCGCCCTCGCGGTCGGCTTGTCCGTCGCCCCCGTTCCGCTCGCCGCCGCCGACGCCGCAGCCACGCCGACGTACCGCCCAGTGATCTTCGTGCACGGCAGCGCCGGGTCGGCCTCGCAGTTCCAGACCCAGGCCAAACGACTCGCCAGCAACGGCTACCCGGTCGACATCATCGAGGCCCACGAGTACGACTCGCCGAACATCGCCACGATCCTCCCCCAGGTGTACGCGGGGCTCGACGCGCGGATCTCCCGCCTGCTGGCGACGACCGGCGCAGACCGGGTCGACCTGCTCGCGCACTCCCTGGGCACCTTCGTCCTGCAGGGTTACCTCACCAGCTCACCGGCGCGTGCCGCCCGGGTCGCGCACTACGTCAACCTGGACGGGCGCACCGCGACGTCCCCACCGGGCGGTGTGCCCACGCTCGCGATCTGGGGTGAGGGCGATCCGGCCCGCGCCATCGTCGGCGCGACGAACGTGCACCTCCCGGACCAGTCCCACACGCAGACCGTGTCGTCGGCGGAGTCGTTCGGCGAGATCTTCCGCTTCCTTCAGGGTCGCGCGCCGCACACCACACGGATCGTGCCGCAACTCTTCGGCACGGCCCAGGTCTCCGGTCGCGCGGTGCTCTTCCCGAGCAACGTCGGCGTCACCGACGCCACCCTGGAGGTCTACCCGGTCAACTCGCTGACCGGTGGTCGATTGTCGGACCGTCCCACTCATCGGCTGCCCCTGAGTGGCGACGGCGCGTTCGGTCCCGTCCCGGTGCTCGCCACGGCCCGCTACGAGTTCGCGATCGTGCGCGCCGGCGCGCCGACGCACCACTTCTACGCCCAGCCGTTCCTCCGCTCGGACTCGTTCGTCCGCCTGGCGACCAGCATTCCCGGCGAAGGGCTCGGCGCGCTGGTGGACACCAGCGACCGGCACACCGCGCTGACGATCCAACGCCAGAAGGAGTGGTGGGGCGACCAGGGCGACGCCGGTGACAACATCTGGATCAACGGCCGGGATGTCCTGAACGCGGCGAACACGCCAAGGGTCAAGCGGACGATCGCCATCTTCGCGTTCGACGACGACAGCGACGGCGTGACCGATCTGACCGCTCCCCTGCCGGAGTTCTTCAGCCAGACCTTCATCACCGGCATGGACCTGTTCATCCCGTCGACGCCGGCGCACCTCGGCCTGGTGCGGATCACAGTGGGTCAACGCGGCGGCGGGTACGACGTGATCAACCTGCCGAACTGGAGATCGAGTGCCCATCGCGTGACGGTCAGCGTCGACGACTTCTGACCCCCGGCCGCGGGCGGCCCGGCCACGTCAGCTCCCGACGGTGGCCGGGACCCGCTCACGCGTACGGCGTCCGACGGCGAAACTGACCATCCCCAGGGCCAGCCCGACGATCGCCAGGACGACGCCCACCCGGGCCGGCGCGAGGTAACCGAGCCCCGCGGCGATGGCGACGCTGCCCAGGGCCGCGCCCAGACTGTTCGCGATGTTCATGGCGGACTGGTTGAGCGCCGCGCCCATCATCTGCGCTCGGGGGGCGACCGTGATCAGTCGCGCCTGGAGGACCGGCCCGAGATAGAGGCTTGTCGCGCCGACCAGGAACGCGCCGACGAACAGGCCGACGCGAGTCGACGCGACGAGGCTGAACGCGGCGATGCTCACGGTCATCGCGACGAAGCCGATGACCATGCTCCGTTGCAGGTCACGGTCGGCGAACCAGCCACCCAGGGCATTCCCCACGGTCATGCCGAGCCCCACCGCGACCAGAGCCCACGGCACCGTCGCGGCCGAGAGGCCGGCCACGTCGGTGGTGACCGGCGCGATGTAGGTGTTGACCGCGAAGAACCCGGCAAACCCGACCGCCCCCGTCGCCGCGACCAGCCAGACCTGCGAGGACCGCAGCGACCTCAGCTCGGCCGCCGGCGAGCCGTCGACCGTCGCGGCGACCTCCGGCACGACCGCCAGCACCGCCAGCAGCGTGAGCACGAAGACACCGGCGATGACCAGGTACGCGACGCGCCAGTCGGCCGCCTGCCCGAGCCGGGTGATGAGGGGTACGCCGACCACGTTGCTCACGGTCAGGCCGCTGAGCACTGTGGCGAAGCCACGGGCCTCGTTGCCGGGGCCCATCAGGGTCGCCGCGAGCAGACCGGCCGCCCCGAAGTACGCCCCGTGCGGCAACGCCGCCGCGAACCGGGCCACCAGCACCAGGTCGAAGGTGGGGGCGATCGCGGAGGCGACAGTGCCGACGGCGAAGAGCGCGAGCAAACCGAGCACGAGCTTCTTGCGGGGCAGGCGGGCGCTCAGCGCGGCGATCAGGGGCGCGCCCACGACCACGCCGAGGGCATAGGCGGTGATCGTCCATCCCGCTCGGGCGACCGCGTCCGAGGACGACCGGGCGTACTCCTGCGGGAGCAGGCCGCGCGCGATGTCGGGCAGCAGGCCCATCGCCGCGAACTCGGTCAGGCCGATCGCGACGCCACCCAGTGCCAGCGCGACCAACGCCGCCACCCGTCGACCTCTGCTCAACTCGATCACCGAAAAAATTTAGCAACAGCGTTGCGTAATAGGCTGGTGAGATGACCCGCATCACTGCCGACGTGAGCTTCCTGCGCGGCTACAACCAGGCACGGGTCATGGCACTGGGGCGCACCGTGCGAACGTTCGAGCGGTCGACCGTGGTCGAGGCCACCGGGCTGACGCCGCAGGCGGTCTCCAAGGTCATCGGCCGCCTGAGCGCCGACGGCCTGATCCGTCCCGCCGGTGTGCGCCGTACGGGCATCGGCAAGCCCGCGGTCGTCTACGAACTCGTCCCCGACAGCCGGTTCGCGATCGGCGCGCACGTGGCCCGGCGCACCCTGCGGCTGGTCCTGGTCGACCTGGCCGGCACCGTGCACCACTCGACGGTCAGCCCACTGCCCGGCGACTTCACCCCGGAGCAGCTGCTCGACGCCCTGATGGCCGGCATCGACGCGATGACCGGCAGCAGCGACGTCCGGGGCCGGCTCACCGGGGTGGGCATCGGCATGATCGGCCCGCTGGACCACGCCAACGGCCTGGTCCGTGACGCCCACGGCCTGCGGCACTGGCACGACGTACCGCTGCGCGAGATCGCCGAGAAACACCTCGGACTGCCCGTCCACCTCGACAAGGACGTCACCGCCGGGATCACGGCCGAGGCCTGGCGCCACGGCGCCACGTTCGGCGACGCGGCACTCATCATGATCGAGTCCGGCATCGGTGGCGGATTCTGGCTGGGAGGTACGGCCCACCGGGGCGCGCACACCAACGCGGGCGAATTCGGCCACACGGTCGTCGACCTGAACGGACCTCGCTGCGTCTGCGGTCGCCACGGGTGCCTGGAGATCGTGCACAGCCAGGCAGCCGATGCCGGAGACATCGACCGGGCCGCCCGCGTCGTGGCGGTGGGCGTGGTCAACCTGCTCCAGACACTCGATCTCGCCCACGTGGTGCTCGCGGGCGCGGATCTCCTACGGCACTCGCGGACCTATCTCGCGGCGGTCACCGAGGCCGTCCAGGCCGACGCGCGACGCGCGGACTGGCTCACCACGAAGGTGACCCTGTCCAGCCTCGGCGCCGACGTCATCGCCGCGGGCGCCGCCATGCAGGTCCTCGACCAGCACTACGGCGTGCCGGAACTCGCCCCGGCCTGAGCCCCGACCACCGACTCGCCGGGTCGTCGCTCACTGGCAGACGCGCCACTCACCGTCCTCCTTGACCAGCACCATGCTCTGCGTCATCCGTGCACCCGTGGCCTCCTGGACCATCTCGACGGTCGAGGTCCCGGTGACCCGCCCGTTGGAGTTGTTGACGTACACACCGACGATCTTGTAACTGCCGATCTTCAACTGGGCGGCCTGGATGCGGGCGAAATCGGCCTGCGTCATGGTCTCGCGCACCTTTCCGCACAGCCGCCCGTACGCGCCCGGGTAGTTGCCGGCCTGCACGTCGTCGATGTACGCAGCCGTGGCCACCCGGACCGGTTTGACGGCGTCCTTGATGGAGCGGTAGAACCAGAACCCGCCGCAGACGCCGACAACGCAGCACACCGTCAACACCACGCCGACGACGATCAGGACGGTACGAGTCGTCCGGTTGGGCTTCCGGCTGGGAACCATCATCGGCTCGTACGTCATGACCCGGAGGGTAGAGACGTCCGGCAAGTGCGTTGAGCCTGTCGGACACCTGCCGGTTCAGCCGCCGGAGGCGGAGGGACCGGACGTCGGCGAGCCGCCGCCCGCCGCGTCCGCGTGCGGCACCGGGGTCGGAGCCGGTCGAAGAGCGGCGGGTACCGGCAGTGCGCTGCCCTTGACGAACTGCTCCCAACTGGTGTTCCAGGCCGTCCACCCGTTGCCCGGTTGCAGCCGGACCTCGGTGCCGGTGAAGGTGACCAGATCACCGACCTGCGTGACGCCCATCAGCCAGTCGGCGGCGGCAGCCGAGACGTTGGTGCAGCCGTGCGACACGTTGCGGTGTCCCTGATCCGACACCGACCAGGGCGCTCCGTGGATGAACTCGCCGCCCCAGGTGAGCCGTTGGGCGTCCTGGACGTCCACCACGTAACCGCCGTTCGGCTCGCCGCGCGTGTCGAACCTGGTGCGCTGGTGCTTCTCCATGATCACCATCTTGCCGCTGGAGGTCGGCGTACTCGGCTTGCCGAGGCTGACGGGGATCTTGCGGATCAGCTTGCCGTCGCGTAGCACGCGCATCTGCTTGGTGGCGTTGTTGACCTCGATCGCCACCTGCCGCCCGATCGTGGACGTCGCGGTGCGGTCGGCGTCACCGACCCGGTTCCGGCCGATCGGCAGACCCTGCAGACCGGCCCGGACGCTGATGGTCGTGCCCGGCCGCCAGAAGTCCGGAGCGCGGTAGTAGACCTGGCTGCCGTCGTCCACCCAGGACCAGACACCCGGCTGCGGTGGGTTCGTGGTGACGAACAACCGGCGCTGCACGTCGGCACGAGCCGCCTTGGCGATGGGTGGATCGAAAGCGAGGGTCACCGGCATCGCCGTGCCGTACGTCCGTTCGTCGGCGAAATACAGCGTGCTGGTCACCTGCGGCTTCGTCGACGTCGCCATGGTGGTGAAGGTCGTCGTGCGGGTGGTGGTCCCCCCGGAGTCGCCGGTGGCGATCACCTCGGCCGTGTAGGTGCGCTGGGGCTGCAACGGAACGGTCGGCACCCACGCCGAGCCGTCCTCCCGTGGCTGAGCCCTGACCAACATCCCGTTGTCGTCGGCGATACGCACGGCGGTGATCGTTCCGCCCTTGACGAGCACCGCGACCTCGGCGCTGAGCGGCACGTTCCGGGACCGGTCGGCGGGCGTGAGGGTCAGCTCCGGCGACGGCACCTCCCGTTCGGCCGGCCGGGCGGCGGGCTTCCGCTCGACGGTGCATCCGCCGAGGACCAGAGGTGTCGCCGCGACGATCACCACCGCGAGCGCCATTCGCCTTCGTAAACCCATCGAACATCTCCCGGCTCTACGTGCTTTCCGTGGCCGCAATTCTCTCCACGTCCACGGCGCCGCGCGCTGTTTTTGGAAATCACGAAGCGAAGGTGGGAAGGCGCGGCCGCACACCACCCGGCCGGGGTTCGTCGCCGCTGTCCGCCTTTCGTGACCTGCGGGGCATCGAAGCGTGATACCGACGTGGAATGCTGCGGACATGCGCAGAAGACGACGTTCCTGGATTGTCCTGACGCTTCCCCTCCTCCTCCTGACCGCCTGCAGCCCACCTGACGAGCCGGTGGTCGCGCTCGCCGTCCGCGATGGCCAGCCGGTCGGCGTACTGGTCCCGTGCGGTGGCAGTTTCGGGCAGCTCGGCGTGCACGTGAACCACGACGACCAGGGTGACCAGGCCAACCGGCCACCACTGATCACATGGGACGTCCACGGCCGATCGACGAGCGAGGTCGTGGAGGCCACCCTGCTGGGTCAGCCGCCGGAGGGCTGGGAGGTCGCCGACGCGGTCGACCTCACCGCCGCCGAGGCAGGCATGGATGTGGACGTCGAGCCGCTCACCGAACTGCGACCCGGGGTCACCTACACCGTCAGAGGGTCAGCCGGTCGTGACTCCATCCCGGTGGATTTCACCCTCGCGGATCTCCCGCGGATCGGCCCGGATCAGGTGCTCGCCCCGCGCGGTCGTGACGCGACGACGGTGGTGTCGCGCAAGGCCTTCCTGCGCAAGGCACGCAGCAGCTGCTGACGAGACGGGGTGCTGGCCATCAGCTCGTCGCGCCCGGCAACCCCGGACGCCCAGAAAAGTGGAGTGCCGCCGGAGTCGCCGATTACAGTTTTTGGAGAAGAATCATGGAAATGAGATTGAATCGACAGCGCGGCGGCTCCGCAAAACTGACCAGGCAATTGCTGGGCGATATTTAAGGCAGATTTAATCGTTGCGGTTGTGAACGAACAGGTGGGCGACTCGTACTCTTCCTTCTCGGAAGAAAGGTGCGCCCCCCTTGATAAATCTGCGATCCACCCCTCGACACCGTCGTTCCGTCACCGCCCTGCTGCTGGTGAGCCTGGCGCTCGCCGGCGGATGCAAGGAGGTCCCGGGCACTCCCGGTGCGTCCGGCCCATCCGGCGACACCGGCATCGGCTCGTCCGGCCCTGAGGCGCCGACGGACATGGCCCCGACCGACCCGTCGCTCACGCCGAGCGCCCCGGGCACGTCCGCGACGCCATCCACCCCGGGCAAGCCGACCACCCCGTCGACCGGCACCGTCCCGCCCACCGCGTCCGGCGGCTGGATCACCACCGACGCCGCCGCGCAGGCAGCCGCGACGAAGGCGTTCTTCGCGCGCAAACCCAAGGCGGTGACCGGCAACCCGGTCAAGGTCCCCGAGTTCAATGTCGGCTGTAAGACCAGCCACCACAACAGCGACGACCCGATCGTGCTGCCCAAGCTCGTCGGCGGCTCACACAACCACACCTTCTGGGGCAACCGGTCGACCGACGCCAACTCGACCGCCGAGTCGCTGCGGGCGTCGAAGGCGACCACCTGCAACTCGCCGGATGACCAGTCCGCCTACTGGGTGCCGACGATGTACCAGAACGGCAAGGTCGTCGACCCGACGGAGGTGACCGTCTACTACGGTTCCCGGCTGAAGGACCCGAGCCGGACCCAGCCCTTCCCGTTCGGCCTGCGCATGATCACCGGGAACGCCAAGAACCAGGTCGACACCCCGGACAAGCAGGGCAACCACTTCTGGTGCGCCGGCATCGGCGGCGAGATCGGCCGCAGCGCCGACAAGACCTTCCCGGTCTGCGCCAGGACCGCGAACATCGTCCGGCAGATCACCTTCCCGGACTGCTGGGACGGCAGGCACATGGACAGTCCGGACCACAAGGCGCACATGGCCAACGCTGACCACACCGGGGCCTGCCCGAAGAGCCACCCGGTGCCGGTCCCCTCGGTGTCGTTCGTGATCTCGTACCCGTTGAGCGCGAACACGGACGGCATCACCCTCGCGTCCGGCACGTCGTTCTCCATGCACGCGGACTTCTTCAACGCGTGGAAGGACGAGGCGCTGGCCGCACGGGTGCGCAACTGCCTCGACCAGGGCGTGAAGTGCAACTCGGCCGGCAACTTCTAGGCAGGGCTGACGGCGTCGGCCTCGGCTGGCCCGCCATGCCGATGTGCTGTTGAGCGATATACCTCAGAGGCATATTCATACCTCTGAGGTATACCGCTCACTACCGCATCCGCCCCGACGGAGGTGACCGACGATCACCACCGGCCGCCAGCTGCGCCCACCGTGCCAGCCAGGGTTGGGGCTTGCTCGGCTAGAGCCTCGCGGCGCCGGCCGCGGTGGCCTCCAGCACCGCCGAGGTACGCCGGACCTCCGCCCGCTGGCCACCGGCGTCGTCCCGGTCCGCAGCGGCCATCCGGGCAGCCCGGTTGGTGGTCGTGGCCGCCTGGTCGCCGGTCACGCCACCACGGATGCGGTTGTTGGCGGCCACCTGGGCGACCGGGTCGTTGCCGGTCACCGTCAACTGACCGTTGATGATGTTGTCGTCGACGGTGACGCCACCGGTGGTGCTGGTGATGCTGACGTCCCCACCCCAGTAGCCACCGGAGGCGCAGCTGTCGAGGGCGCCGTTCGGGCCGACCTGCACGCCGCCCAGGTTGCCGGCGAACGTGGCCCTGCCGCGTACCGCACTGCCGCACACGACACTGCCGGTGGCGCTGTTGAGCACCGACAGCGTGCCGTCGACGAACGAGTCGTGCAGGTCGGTGTAGTAGGTGCCGGTGCTGCTGAGGTTGCGTTGCACCTGGGTGCCCCGGTCGAGCCGGACCTCACCCGCGCCGACTGTGACGTTCCCGGCGACCGTCGACTCCTCGGCGAACAGGAAGCTGTCGATGGTCGCGCTGCCCTTCGGCCGCACGGTCACGGTGCCGGTCTGTGCGTCCTTGAGGAAGATGCCGTATCCGCCGGCGGCCAGCACCACCTGGCCGTCGACTGTGGTGTCGGTGGCGTCGAGGTAGCCGTCCGCGGCGATGCGTACCTCGCCGCTGACCCGCCCACCGGTCACCACCAGGTTGCCGCCGGCCGCGACGGTGACGTTGCCGGTGATCGTGGTGCCGGTGAGCGCGCAGGACTCGCCCGCCGGCACGTACAGGTCGTTGGGCACGGTCACCGCCCCACCGGTGCCGATGCAGTGAGTGACCAGGTCGGCGTGGGCGGTGGGTGCCACGGCCAGCACCGAGGCGGCGACGACGGCGCTCACGGTGGCCAGCTTGGCGACGGTACGTCCGGGCATCGTTGTACTCCCTGTCGATGAGATTCGAGGACTCATGCGCCGACGTCCGATCGGGCCGCGGCCCGGACGATGGCGCCCTGCTGCCGCCGGTCGAGCGTTCCGTCGGCCACCAGCGCGGTGGTGACCGCCTCGACGTGCCGGACGAAGTGGGCGTGGCCGGGGTAGTCGGCGTGTTCGTCGATCAGATCGTTGATGGTGCAGCCGTCGCCGGTGTCGACGTTGCCGACCCCGGTGTCGTCACCGTCGATGACCACTGTGGCCCGGGTGTCGGACCCGGGGCAGGCGTCGGTGCCGTCGGCCACCACGGTGAACGTCGTCGACTGCTCGGTGGAGGCGTTGCCCGCGGCGTCGGTCGCCCGGTACCGCAGGGTGTGCGCGCCGGTGGCGCGGACCGTGACCGGTGTGGCGTACGCCGTCCAGCCCTCGGTGTCGAGCGCGTACTCGACCGACGCCACACCGGAGCCGGCGTCGCTCGCGGTGACGGTGACAGTCGCGGCCCCGACGTACGCGCCGTCGCCGTTGCGCTCGCCGGTCACCGTGGCGGCCACGGCCGGCGGTGTGTCGTCCTCCTCTGGCGGGGCGACGACGGTGAAGTGGGACATCTGCTCCGCCGACGTGTTGCCGGCGACGTCGGTGGCCCGGTAGTGCAGCATGTGCATCCCGGCCGCGTTCACGACGATCGGATTCGTGTACGCGGTGAAGGCTGCCCCGTCCAACGCGTACTCGATGGTGGCGACACCGGATCCGGCATCGGTGGCGGTCAGCGTGGCGGTGGCCGTACCGATGTAGTTGCCGTCGCCGTCCTGCTCGCCGGCCAGTGCGGCCGTGACCACCGGCGCGGTGGTGTCGTCCTCCCCCGGCTCGACGATCCGGAACGACACCGAGCCGACCGCGCTGACGTTGCCGTCCTGGTCGGTGGCCCGGAACTGCACCGAGTGGTCACCGATCGCGGTCACCCGCACCGGCTCGGTGTACGGCAGGAAGCTGGTGTCGTCGACCTGGTACTCGACGGTCTCCACACCGGAGCCGGTGTCGGTGGCCGTCACGGTCACCGTGGCCGCGCCCAGGTAGTTGCCGTCGTCGTCGCGGTCACCGGTCACGGCGGCGGTCACCGTCGGCGGCGTGGTGTCGTCGCCTCCGCCGCCGTCGGTGACCACCAGCTCACCGACCATCTGGCTGTGCCCCGGGATCGAGCAAAAGTAGCGGTACCGGCCCGGGGTTAGCGTCACTGTCGCCTGGTGGCGGCCGTTGTTGGCGTCGAACGGGCTGGCCAGGATGTTCAGCGTGACGTCGTGGTTGTAGCCCTCGGTGCTGGTGTCGAAGGTCAGCGTGTGCGGCATCCCGATGGTGTTGCCGGTGGCCTCGCTGTTCTCCCAGATGATCGTGGTCTCGCCGGCCACCGCCTGGGCGGGTGCGGACTTGTAGCGGGTGATGTCGCCGTCGGCGGTCCAGGTCAGCACCTGTTCCGCGACGCGCGGGGCGGCGGAGGCGGGCGTCGCGGCCCACGGGATCACCGTGAGCAGGAACGCCGCCAGCGCAGCCGTCAGTCGTCGGGTCATCGTCTCTCCTAGAGCTCGCGCACGCGGACGTTGCGGAACTCGGTCAGGTCGTTGTCACCGTGGTTCTGCAGGCCGATGAAGCCGCGCAGGAACTGCCGCAGGTCCGTCGGCGGGTCGCCGGCGCGGGACGACTGCTTGCCCGGCGTGTTGTCGAACTCGTTGATCACCACACCGTTGCGGACCATCGTGTAGTGCTGTCCGACGACGCGGATCTCGTAGTCGTTCCACTGCTCCTTCGGGGTGACGCCGGCCTGGGCGAGCGGCACCGGGTCGAAGTTGTAGACCGAGCCGGTCTTCTGCGGCTCGCCGGTCTCACCGTCGTAGATCTGGATCTCGTGTCCGCAGTAGATCGCCACCCACGCCTGCGAGGTGCGGGCCGATCCGACAGTGCCGCAGCTGCCCGGCGGGCGTTGCTCCAGCGGGATCCGCGGGTCCGGGAAGCGGGTGAAGACGCCGGTGTTGGCCCGGCCGGTGCCCGGTGCGATGTCGCGGAACTGCACCTTCAGCGAGAAGTCGCCCAGTTCCTTCGTGTGCCAGAGCATGCCCAGGCCGCCGCTGGAGCGCAGCGACCCGTCCGGCTGGATGGCAAACGAGCCCGTCGGCGCCTGCTCCCAGCCGCGCAGCGACTCGGCGGTGCCGTCGAAGAGCGGCTCGTAGCCGGTGCGCCCGTTCCGACCGACCTCCGACGCCGCAGCCAGGCGGGTGAGGGTGCCGGACTCCCGGGCCGTGAGCAGGTCGTCGTCCTGCAACGCGCGGGTCACCGCGCCCACGTGTCGGACGAAGGCGTCGTGGTCGGCCCAGGTGCTCTCGTCGTCGATCAGGTCGTTGATCGTGCAGCCCTGCCCGACCGGGCGACTGGGCACCCCGGTGTCCGTGTCGTCGAGCCACACGTTCTGCCGGCTGTCGGGCACCGCGCAGCCCACCGTGACCGTGCTCTGCACCGTCGCGGTCTCACCGTCGGCGTACGTGACGGTCAGCTTCGCGGTGTAGGTGCCGACAGTGGCGTACGTGTGCCGGGGGTTCGCCTCGGTGGACGTGGTGCCGTCGCCGAACTCCCACCGGTGGCTGACGCCGCCGGAGCGGGCGCCGTCGAAGGCGATGGTGAGCGGCTTGTTCTGCACGGCGACCGAGTTCGCCGCCGGCACCGGGGTGGGCGCGCCACCGGTGTAGGTGATCCGGATCAGCTTCTGGTTGGGGTGCAGGCTGAAGAACCCGCCGCCGTAGTCCAGCAGGTAGAGCGCGCCGTCCGGGCCGAACTTGGCGTCCATCCAGCTCTGCAGCCGGGCGTCGCCGTTGCCGCCCGGGATGATGGCGCGCAGCGACTCGGCGTACACCGGTGGGGTGGCCTGCGGCACGCCGGCCGGGTCGACGGTGACCGCTACCCGGTTGGCGGCGTTGGACTGGTCGCCGATGAACCACTTACCGTCCCAGTGCTCCGGCCACGCCACACCGCTGGTGGTGTCGACGAGTTCCCGGTGGTACGTCGGACCGGACATGATGGCCTGGCCGCCGCCGCGCAGGTATGGCTGGGTGTAGGTGGCGTCGGCCGCGACGTAGGTCGGCAGGCCGCTGCCGTCGGTCCGCTTCGGGAAGACCGGGCCGCCGCCGTCGGGCGAATACCAGATCATGTTGTCCCGGGCGGCCGGGATGTCCACCAGACCGGTGTTGCGGGGCGAGGTGTTCTTCAGGTTGTCGCAGTCGTACCAGCCGGTCAGCACCGTCGCGTCGGTGCTGCTGCGGTCCCGGTACGGCTGCCGGTTGCCCATGCAGTACGGCCAGCCCTGGTTACCGGCGGAGGTGATGATGGTGGCCGTCTCGTACTTGGCCGGGCCCAGGGTGGGGCTGGGCGACGAGGCGTCCGGGCCGACCCAGCCCGCGGTCAGCCACTGGTGCACCGGGTCGATCTGGAGGCGGGCGATGTTGCGTACGCCCATCACGTAGATCTCCGGGCGGGCCTTCTCGGTGCCCGGTGGGAACAGGTTGCCCTCCGGGATGGTGTACGTCCCGTCGGCCTCCGGGTGGATCCGGATGATCTTGCCGGCGAGGTCGTTGGTGTTGCCCGAGGTGCGGCGGGCGTCCTGGAACGAGATCCCCTGGTACTCCTGGGTCCAGTTGTTGCCGGAGTAGCCCTGCGACCCCTCGGAGGAGTTGTTGTCGCCGGAGCCGACGTAGAGGTTGCCCTTGGCGTCGAACGCCATGCCGCCGCCCGCGTGGCAGCAGCTGTGGACCTGCACCGGGAACTGCAACAGGTCCTTGCGGGTGGCCTGGTCGATGGTCTGCGCCTGGCGGTCGTAGGTGAACCGCGAGATGGTGCGCTGCCCGACCCGCTGCACCCGGTCGACCGACTCGTGCGGCATCCAGTAGACGTAGAGCCAGCCGTTGTCGGCGAACTTCGGGTCGGGCACGATGCCGAGCAGGCCCTCCTCGTTCTTCACCAGCTCCGAGCCGCTGCCCCGGTTGCCCATCACCTCCAGGGTCGTGAGCAGTTTTGCCTGCTTGGTCCGTGGGTCCCAGGAGTGGATGGTGCCGCAGCCCAGGCCGACCTCCGGGTTGTTCCAGTCCGCGATCGGGCCGCTCGGGCAGGCCGCCTTGCCGACGTAGAACACCGTGCCGTCCGGCGCGATGGTGAGCCCGTGCGGCTCGCCGATCTGGTCCAGTTGCCCGGTCTGGTTGGCCGCGGTGAGCCGCTCCACCTTGTAGTTCGCGGCGATCGTGGCCTGGCAGTCACCGCGTACGCGGCCGGTGGTCCAGTTGAGAGCCCCGGTGAGGTGCGTGCGGAACGCCTCCTCGCCGTAGCTGCCCTCGGTGTGACCCATGCCGGTGTAGAACGACCGGCCGCCGTCGTAGTCCCGGCACCAGGACACCGGGTGGAAGGCGCCGTTGGCGGCCACTCCCGGGTTGTAGTGCCGCTCCTCGACCTGGGCGAGGGTGTGCACCGTGCCGATCGGGTTCGGGTCCCAGTTCTCCCAGCGGTCCGAGCGGGTGATGGTCAGCGGCAGCGACGCCGTGGCCGGGTGTTTCCGGTCCAGGATGTCGACCACCGCGCGGTTCACCGCGGGCGGCTCCGGAGCGGTGGTGCTGCCGGTGAACAGGCGCAGGTCGGCGAGCTGGACCAGCGGTTCGCCGCTGTTCGCGGTGACGTTGAGCCGGTAGCGCGTGAACTCCTGCGGCGTGGCGATGTCGAACCGGCGGGTCTGGTACCGGTCCGGGAAGCTCTGGCCGGTGCGCCGGTCCAGATCGGTCCAGGTCTGGCCGTCCGTGGAGCCCTGGAGGGTCCAGTCCTTCGGGTCCCGGCCTGAGGAGTCGTTGGCCGACGTCAACGCGTACCCGGTGATCCGCTTGGGTGCGCTCAACTCGTACGCCACCCAGGCGGTCGGGGTACGGACGAGCCACTTCGTGTTGGCGTCGCCGTCGGTCAGCTTCTCCTTGGTCTCGTTGGGTGGGTTCTCACCACTGACGGTCACCCGGGCAACCGGCTCGGCCACCGGGATGGCGCCCGCCGGGCGGGTGCCGATCAGGCCGGTGAACCAGGTGGAGTCGACCTGGGCGCGGGCGGCGTCGGCGATGCCGACGAAACCGCCGCCGGCCTTCATGTAGCTCTGCAGCGCCGACTCCTGGTCGCGGTTGAGCGCGGCGCCCGTCGCGGAGAGAAACACCACGCTGCGGTACGCGGACAGCTTGGCCGTGGTGAAGACAGCGGGGTCCGTGGTGGCCGTGACATCGATGTCATGACCGGCACCAAGCTGTTTGATGGTGTCCACCGCACGGGCCACCGGGTCCTGCTGCTCGGCCACCGGCCCGTGGAACACGAGGACGGCGGTCCGCTGCGCCTGCGCTGCCTGCGGGGCGGCTGCCGGTGGCGGCGCGGCTGCCGCCGTCGTCGCGGGAATCAGTGTCGCGAAGGCCGCTACCGCGGCAAGAACTCGTCGTATTTTTCTGGTCATCCCCGTCCCCACTTTCGGTTAACTTCCGTGCGTGTGGGTGTGGCCCTGGAACCGGTGGATCGCCTCCTCGGCGCCCGGTGGCATGCTGCCGTCGGCGTTGCGCACCAGGAAGATCCCGGCCATGCCGCCGTCGGAGTGGGTCTGCACGTGGCAGTGGTACATCCACGCCCCGGGTCCGACGCCCTCCCCGGCCAGCACCTGGAAACCGAACGAGCTGCCCGGGTTGAGGTCCTTGTTGTCGACGACCAGGCTCGGGTCGCTCGGGCCCTCCAGCATTCCGGTGCGGTTGTCCGCCCAGCGGTGGGCGTGCAGGTGGAAGGTGTGGAACAGGTTGCCGTGGCCGATGGCGATCCACTCCACCCGCTGGCCCAGGTTGGCCTCGAACATGGGTGTGGCCGGCGCCATCCGATTGTTGATCATCATGTCGTGGAACACGACAGTGAACTGCTTCTCCGGCAGGATGTCGCCACGGCGCCGGACGATCAGCGCCCCGTACAGTCCCTTCGCGACACCGGCGGTGCCGTGGTCGGTGCCCATCGCGTGATCGTGGTAGTGCCAGTAGCCGGCGCTGCCCGGCATGTACCGCCGACCCGCCGCGGCCACCATCTCGTGGGAGCGCCAGACGTACGTCCGTGTCTCACCGGGATTGTTGAACGAGGCGTTGAAGGGGCTGCCGTCGGACTCGGTGCTGTAGTCCACCCCGTGCGGATGGATGGACAACCGCTGGTCGGTCGTGTTGACCAGGGTGATCTCCAGGGTGTCGCCCTCGTACATCTCCAGCAGTGGTCCGGGCACGGTGGCCTGACCGGGCGCGAGGCCGTAGCCGAACAGGTTGCCGGGCAACTGCTCGGCGTAGATGGTGATCTTCTTGGTGACGCCGGCGGCGGCCCGGGCGGGGCTGCCTCCGAACGCGGTGCCGATCGTCGGGGCGGACGCGCCCAACGCCCCGGCGGCGAGCGCGCCGGTGGCGATCAGCGATCGGCGGGACAGGTGGCGGTGGGAGCCAACGGCGTGATCGTCCATGGGTCTCCGTTCCCAACCGGGCGAAGACGCGACGAGGACAGGGTGCATCGACCCGAGCACGGGGGCGGTAGCACGACTGAGGGTGAGGCTCGTCGCGAACTTTGCTCGGAAGACTCAAGACTTTCGGTGGATGACAGCAACTTATGTAATCCATCGACGAAAGTACAGGGTCTGATTGCAGGAAGATTACCTTGACATCACGACGACCGTCGATTGACATGAAGCTGACACCCGGCCGCCAGAACGACGTCGGGCCGCCTCATCGCTGAGGCGGCCCGACGTACAGGATCAGTTGGTCAGAGGTTGTGGCGGTCGTCAGCCGGCAGGCCGGGGGTCTCCGGCGGCTCGGGCGACTGGTCGGTCTGACCGAGCTGGGCGACCCGGGTCGGGTCGAGGACCCGGGAGAGGAACGCACGGGTCCGCTCGTGCTTCGGGGCGCCCAGCACCTCCTGCGGTGGCCCCTGCTCGACCACCACCCCACCGTCCATGAACACCACCCGGTCGGCGACGTCGCGGGCGAAGGCCATCTCGTGGGTGACCACCATCATCGTCATGCCGTCCTCGGCCAGTTTGCGCATGACGGTGAGCACGTCGCCGACCAACTCCGGGTCCAACGCGGAGGTGGGCTCGTCGAAGAGCATCACCTTCGGCTCCATCGACAGCGACCGGGCGATGGCCGCCCGCTGCTGCTGCCCACCGGAGAGCTGCGCCGGGAACACGTCGGCCTTGTCGGTCAGCCCGACGCGTTCCAGGTTGGCCCGGGCGACGCGCTCGGCCTCGGCCCGACCGCGCTTGAGCACCCGGCGCTGCGCGATGGTGAGGTTGCTCAGCACGGTCAGGTGCGGAAACAGGTTGAACGACTGGAAGACCATGCCGATGCCGCGGCGTACCGCGTCGACCTCGACATCCGGGTCGGTCATCTCGACCCCGTTCACCCAGATCCTGCCGGCCGTCGGCTCCTCCAACAGGTCGACGCAACGCAGCAACGTCGACTTGCCGGACCCGGACGGCCCGATCACGCAGACCACCTCACCCTGGCCGACCTCGAAGTCGATGCCCTTGAGCACCTCGAGCGGCCCGAAGGACTTGTGCAGGTCGCGGATCTCGATGGCAGGGCGGGATGGAGTCGTCGTCATGCGGTCACCGGGCCTTGGCGTAGCGGAGTTCGAGGCGACGTACCACCTGGGACAGGGGCAGAGTGACGATCAGGTAGGCGAGGCCGGCCACCAGCAGCGGGGTGGCGTTCACCCGGTCGTTCAGCATGTCCCGACCGAACTTGGTGATCTCGATGGTCTGCGCCGTCACGCCCAGCACGTACGCCAGCGACGAGTCCTTGGTGAGCAGGATGAGCTCGTTCGTCAACGGCGGGATCACGATCCGGAACGCCTGCGGGATGACGATCGTGCGCATGGCCGTGAAGTGCGACATGCCGAGGGTGCGCGCCGCCTCCATCTGCCCCTTGGGGACGGCCTGGATGCCGGCGCGGATGGTCTCGGCCATGTAGGCCGCCGCGGTCAACCCGAGGCCGATCGCGATCGAACCGAACACCCCACCCGGGATCTCCCGCTCCGGGAAGGCGATCGGGATGCCGTACCCGACGAGGAACAGCACCAGCAGGGCGGGCAGACCCCGGAACAGCTCGATGTACGCCGTCGCCACCCAGCGGTACGGCGCGACCCGGGACAGCCGCATCAGCGCCAGGATGGTCCCGAACACGAGACCGAAGGCGAACGCGCCCAGCGTGTAGAGGATGGTGTTGCGCAGCGCCACGGTGATGATCGTCGGGAACATCGACTTGATGATGTCGACGCGGAAGAACGCGTCGGCCAGCCTGTCCCAGTCGGCGGCGAAGAGCACCGCGGCGATGACGGCGATGAAGACCAGGTACTGGAGCCCGAGGGACAACCGCTCCCGCTGGCGGCGTCGCAGCTTCACGTTCGCTCGTTGCCTTCCCGGAGATTACCGACACGGAGGGCGCGCGGGGCGCACGCCCTCCGGTACCACGCGATGATCAGGCGCTCGGCCGCTTGCCGATCCACTTCTCGTAGATCGTGTCGTACGTGCCGTCCTGCTTGGCCTTGGCCAGCACCTCGTTGATCTTCTTGAGCAGCTCCGGGTTGGCGTCCTTCTTCACGGGGAAGCCGTACTGCTCGCCGGTGTCGAACTCGGCGGAGACCTCGAACCCGCCCGGGTTCTTCTTGAGGTACTCGCTCCAGACCGGCAGGTCGTTGATGGCGGCCTCGACCTGGCCGTTGGCGACGGCCTGCTGCAGGGCGGCGAGGTCCTCGAACTCGACGAGCTGAAGGCCCTTCTCCGCCTCGAACTTCTTGGCGTAGTCACGACCCGTGGTGGCCGCCTGGACACCGAACTTCTTGCCCTTGAGGTCGTCGAGCGACTTGTACGGCTTACCGGTCTTCACCAGCAGCGCCTGGGTGGCGTCGAAGTACGGGTCGGAGAAGTTCATCACCTTCTGCCGTTCCTCGGTGATCGTCATGCCGGCGGCGGCCGCATCGCACTTGCCGGTGTTCAGGTCCTGGCCGGACTTGATCCCCTCGAACGGGGTGTCGATGATCGTCTGCTCGACACCCAGCTCCTTGGCCACCAGGTCCATGATCTCGACGTCGAAGCCGGTGACCTTGCCGCTGGCGTCCTTCGACTGGAACGGCGGGTACGGCAGGTGGGTGCAGACGGTCAGCTTGCCCGCCTCGACCAGCTTGACCCCGCTCGCCTGGACCTCGCTGTCGTCCTTCTTGGCACAACCCGCGCTCAGCGCGAGGGCGGCGATGGCCGCGACGAGACCGGCCCGACGGACGGCAGTTGGGAACCTCACGGCTGTGTCCCTCCGATGCGGCTTCCCTTGCACAGAAAGCCAATCTGGTTCATAGACTTTGCGATAAGCGACCGTACCCGATCCGGCCGACCACTCCCAGATCTTGAGCGGCCGTCCGGCCGCCACGGCAGCAGCGCCCGCAGTCGAACCAGACATCAAGCAGCAAAGCGCCGCTCAGCCGCCGGTCCCCTCGGGCGCCCCGTCCGGCGTGAGCGCCCCCTCGTGGGAGTCTGTGTCGAGGAACACGTGCTGATGGCCGTGCCCGGCGTCGACGCTGACCTGGTCCAGCTGGGTCGCCGCGACAGACCACATCGTCACTGCCTGGGCCGCCTGTCGCGCCGTGACGGCCAGCAGGGCCGCACGCTGCGCCGCAGGGACGTCGACGGCCAGCGCGTACGCGTCGACGGCCAGCGACGCCTGCTGGATCGCCGCCCGCAACCCTCCACGCGCCACGTTGGTGGCGGTGGTGCCCGACGGTGGGTCAGCGAACGGCTCGGCTGCCTGGCGCATGATCTCCTGCCATTGGCGCGCCTGGCCCGGATCCGGCGCACGCCCGGCTGACGTCTCCGTCTTGATGGCGGCCAGGACGGGGGCGATCTGGTCGCGGACGCGTCGGGCCGTTTCGGTCAGCTCCAGGATCTGCTGAGCGTCCCGCTTCGCCTCGGCTTCCTGGATGGTCGCGATGGCCGCCTCGGTGGCGTCCGGGCGGCCCACCTGGTAGCCGACCAGCCCACCCAACAGGGCGGTGACCAGCGCGACCGCCCCCGCGCCCGCCACGAAGCGTGTCGTGCGGCGATGGCGCACATCGGCTTTGTCCGACAGGTAGGAAGGCCGGCCGGTGCGACGCGCCATCGCATCTCCTCACATCGATGGAGTGTGGGGCAACAGATTAGTCGCCTTTCCGGACGCCCGTCGATGGTGCCGGCCGGCCGGCTCGCTCTGGTCGAGCCTGCGAGACCTCAGCGGTTGGCCGGCTCGCTCTGCGTCCGCACCTTCCTCCGGCCCGTCAGCACGGTCAGCGCGAGGGAGATCGCCGCCGCGACGCCGACGCCGGTCCACAGCAAAGGATTTGTCCGCAGCTCCGTGGGCAGTTGCTGGACGAGAACGAGGACGCCCATCACCACGACGAACCAGCCGAACGACTTGCGCAGGACGTCGGCCGGGATCCGACCGGCGAGCCGCCCGCCCGCAACGCTGCCGACGATGGCGGCGGCGGTGACCGCTGACGCGAGGCCCCAGTCAATGCTCACGCTGGACAGGTAGCCGGCCAGCCCGGCGAACGACTTCATCGCGATGACCACCAGCGAGGTTCCGACCGCGACGGGCATCGGCAGCCCACCGAGCAGCGCCAGGGCGGGCACCACCAGGAAACCGCCGCCGGCGCCGACCAGGCCGGTCACCAGTCCGACCACCAGACCGTCGAGGATCACCCGCAGGATCGGCAGTTCGTGCGGCACCGCCCTGCCCTCGGCGTCGCGCCGGCCGCGGATCATCGTGACCGCGGTGGCCAGCATCATCACGGCGAACCCGGTGAGCAGGAACCCAGCCGGGACGAACCCGGCCAGGCGTCCGCCGATGTAGGCACCGATCATGCCGGCGAAGCCGAAGAGGAGGCCGGTACGCCAGCGCACCCGATGGGCACGAGCGTGTGGAAGGACGCCCACCACGCTGGTGGCGCCGACAACGAGTAGCGAGGTCGCGATGGCTTCTTTCGGGGGCAGGTCGGCGACGTAGACCAGCAGCGGCACGGCGAGGATCGATCCGCCGCCGCCGAGGAGCCCGAGGCTGACGCCGATCAGCACGGCCAGTCCGATGGTCAGTGCCAGGACTGGTGTCATCCTCGGCCACTGGTGCTGTCGCGCAACTGGCCGACGATGGTGTCCACGTCACAGTTGGCACCCCGGTTGTACGGCAGTTTGCCGAGCATCATGCCCATGGCGCAGGTGTTGCTGACGGCGGCGAAGGTGAGGCCGGCGCCGATGAATCCGGCCACCCACTTCAGCTGCGGCACGAACACCGAGCCGAGGACGCTGACCAGCACGATCGCCCCGGCGACAAGGCGGACCTGGCGTTCGAGGTCCCAACGGGGGGCACCCTGGCTGATCGGCGCGTTGACCGCCTGCCAGGCCATGATGCCGCCGTCGAGGACCTTGAGGTTCGGAAGACCCACCCCGGCCAGGGTCTGCTCGGCCTGAGTGGCGCGGGCACCGGTGCGACACACCAACACGACATCCTCGTCCAGGTGGTTGCGCAGCTCCTGGCGGTGCTCCCTGAGCAGGTCGAGCGGCACGTTGTAGGAGCCGGGGATATGCGACGTCTCGAACTCCGCCGGGGTACGCACGTCCAGCAGGCGCGGCCCGTGGCCGGAGTCGATCAGCTCCCTCAGCCCGCTGGCATCGACGGTGGCGGGGCGGGCGGTCTCGGAAGGTTTCATTTCTCCTCTTTCAGGGGCAAACTGCTACGCGACAGGGCAGGGGTGCCCGGCCGACGCTGGGCGGCGGCGCCAGCCGGTGGTCCGTGCTGTTCGGGTCAGGCGTCGGTGGCCATCTGCACGCCCGCGCTCTCGGCCCGGTCGAACTTGTCGTCGATGACGACCACCTCGCGGCCGGCGTTGGCCAGTAGCGACGCCGCCGCCGTGGCCCGGTAGCCGGAGCCGCAGTGCACCCAGACAACGCCGGTCGGCACGTCGGCCAGCCGCCTGGGCAGCTCAGGCAGTGGGATGTGCAGGGCGCCGTCGATGTGGCTGGTCCGCCACTCGTTTGTCATTCGCACGTCGAGGACCACGTCCGCGGCAGGGAGGCCGGCAGGGACATGCCCGGCGCGGGCCGCCGCGAGGGTCACGAAGTCGGCCATCCGCAGCTCCCGCAGCTGACCGGGCTCGGCTGCCCACCGCTCCACCTCGCCGGTGACCTGCGCGGCCGGGCGGTCGATGCCGATCCGGACCAGCTCGCGCTGGGCATCGGCGACCTGGCCCGGGGTCTCGGCGAGCAGGGTGATCGGCACTCCCCAGTCGATCAGCCAACCGAGCCAGGTGGACATCGGGCCGTCCAGGCCGAGGCTGACCGTGCCGGCCAGGTGCGAGGTGGCGTACGCCTTGCGGTGCCTGAGGTCCACCACCCACTGCCCGTCGGCCATCCGCTCGCGCAGTTCGGCAGCATCGGCGAGGCTCACCGGGGTGAGGTCGACCGGGGCCGGTCCCGCGAGGTTCTCCACGCCCATGTGTGCGTAGTACGCCGGGTAGGCGTCGAGGCCGGCGAGGGTCTCCGTGACGAAGTCCTCCGCGGCCAGCCGGAGAACCTGGTTCTTCTCCTTCTCCCGGCCGATCGTCGACTCCGGGGCGTCCGACTGACTGGCCGAGCAGAAGCTGCCGAAGCCGTGCGTCGGCCATACCTCGGCCCCGTCGGGCAGCAGATCCGCCAGCCGCTTCGCCGAGGCGTGCTGCTGGTGGGCCAACTCGTGGGCATGCTGCTTGCCCAGGAGGTCCGTCCGACCCGTCGTGCCGAACAGCAGTGAACCACCGGTGAAGACACCGGCCGACCGCCAACTGCCGCCTACGGCCTCATCGAGGACGTATGACAGGTGGTGGAAGGTGTGACCCGGCGTGGCGATCACCCGCAGCCGTAGCGAGTCGGAGACAGCCACCTGGTCGCCGTCGGTGACGGGCGTCCGCTCGAAGCCGACCTCGTCAGCCGCGGCCACCAGGTAGTGGGCGCCGGTGATTCGGGCGAGCTCCAGCCCGCCGGAGACGTAGTCGTTGTGGATGTGCGTTTCCACGACATGGGTGATGCGGACCCCCAACGCTCCCGCGAGGTACATCACGCGGTCGATGTCGCGCTGGGGGTCGACCACGATCGCCACCCGCCCGTCTGAGGCGAGGTAGCTGCGGTCACCGAGGGACGACGTCGCGACGACGGAAACCTCAACTGCCATGTCCACTCCTTAAAGTTCAACAAACTCTGCATACCCCCGGGGGTATGCAGATGACACACTGCTGCCGTGTTCTTCATGTGCACGCCGTCACCCACAGTGCGGCCAGCGCCGTGGGTGACGTCGTGCCGCGTCAGGCGAGAGCCAGGAAAAGCTTCTCCAGCTCCTCCTCGGTCATCTCCGGCTCCTCGCCACGTTCGCGCGCAGCCCCGCAGTGCCGCATCCCCGAAGCAATGATCTTGAAACCCGCTCGGTCTATCGCCTTGGACACCGCAGCGAGCTGGGTCAGGGCCTCACGACAGTCCTGACCGCTCTCCATCATCTCGATAACCGCGTTGAGCTGCCCACGGGCCCGCTTGAGCCTGGTCAGCGCATCCGACGTCATCTCCGGTCGAAGTTTCACCGCCACCTCCTGCGTTCGACTATACCCCCGGGGGTATGCGATCCGCCAAGGTCACCCAGAATACGGGCGATCGGCGCGGTACGGCATACCTGCTCAGGGGCGTGCAATGGCCGACGAGCCCCGGCCAATCACTGATGGATTGACCGGGGCTCGTCGGTGTCAGGCGGTCAGGCGATGTCGAAGCGGTCGAGCTCCATGACCTTGGTCCAGGCTGCCACGAAGTCGGCCACGAACTTGTCGCGGGCGTCCTGGCTGGCGTAGACCTCGGCGAGGGCCCGCAGCTGCGAGTTGGAACCGAAGATGAGGTCGACCGCGGTGGCGGTCCACTTCACCTCGTCGGTGGCCAGATCGCGGATCTCGTACACGTGCTCCTCGGACTTCGACGCGCTCCACCGGGTGCCCGGGGACAGCAGGTTGGCGAAGAAGTCGTTGGTGAGCACGCCCGGCTGGTCGGTGAGGACACCGTGCTGGGCACCAGCGGTGTTGGCGCCGAGGGAACGCAGGCCGCCGACCAGGACGGTCATCTCGGGCGCGGTCAGGTTGAGCATGTAGGCGCGGTCGATGAGCAGCACCTCCGGCTGGGTCTTCTCGCCGGGACGCAGGTAGTTGCGGAAACCGTCGGCGCGCGGCTCGAGGACCCGGAACGACTCGACGTCGGTCTGCTCCTGCGTGGCGTCGGTGCGGCCCGGCCGGAACGGCACTGTCACCTCGACGCCGACGTCACGCGCCGCCTTTTCGACGGCTGCCGAACCGGCCAGCACGATCAGGTCGGCGAGCGAGATCTTCGCGCCGCCGGCCTCGTTGAACTCCCGCTGGATGCCCTCCAGGGTGGTCAGGACCGTCGCGAGCTGCTCCGGCTGGTTGACCTCCCAGTTGCGCTGCGGCTCAAGACGGATCCGTGCGCCGTTGGCGCCACCACGCTTGTCGGTGTAGCGGAAGCTCGCGGCGGACGCCCAGGCGGTGGAGACCAACTGGGCGGTCGTCAGACCGGACTCCAGGACCTTCGCCTTGAGCGCGGCGATGTCGGCGTCACCCACGAGCTCGTGGTCGACGGCCGGCACCGGGTCCTGCCACAGCTGCGGCTCGGCCACCCACGGCCCGAGGAAACGCTCGATCGGACCCATGTCGCGGTGCAGCAGCTTGTACCACGCCTTGGCGAAGGCCAGCGCGAACTGGTCGGGGTTCTCCAGGAAGCGGCGCGAGATCTTCTCGTACGCCGGGTCGACACGCAGCGACAGGTCGGTCGTGAGCATCGTCGGCTTGTGCTTCTTCGACGGGTCGTGGGCGTCCGGGATGATCGCCTCGGCGTCCTTGGCGACCCACTGCTTCGCGCCGCCCGGGCTCGTGGTGAGCTCCCACTCGTAGCCGAACAGGATCTCGAAGAAGCGGTTGCTCCACTGCGTCGGCACGTCGGTCCACGTCACCTCGAGCCCGCTGGTGATCGTGTCACCGCCCTTGCCGCTGCCGTGGGTGCTCAGCCAGCCCAGGCCCTGCGCCTCCAGCGGGGCGCCCTCGGGCTCCGGACCCACGTGGTTGTCGGCGACGCCGGCACCGTGGGTCTTGCCGAAGGTGTGGCCACCGGCGATGAGGGCGACGGTCTCCTCGTCGTTCATCGCCATTCGGGCGAAGGTCTCGCGGATGAAGTGCGCCGCCGCGAGCGGGTCGGCGTTGCCGCGAGGCCCCTCCGGGTTGACGTAGATGAGACCCATCTCGGTCGCCCCGACGCCAGCCGCCATCTCCTTCTCGGAGGCGTAGCGCTCGTCGCCGAGCCAGGTGTCCTCCGGGCCCCAGAAGATCTCCTCGGGCTCCCACACGTCCTCACGACCGAAGCCGAAGCCGAAGGTCTTGAAGCCCATCGACTCCAGGGAGACGTTACCGGCGAGCACGATCAGGTCGGCCCAGGAGATCTTCTGGCCGTACTTCTGCTTGACCGGCCAGAGCAGCCGGCGGGCCTTGTCGAGGTTGGCGTTGTCCGGCCAGCTGTTCAGCGGAGCGAAACGCTGACCGCCGTCGCCGGCTCCACCGCGACCGTCCTCGATGCGGTACGTGCCGGCGGAGTGCCAGCTCATCCGAATCATCAGGCCGCCGTAGTGGCCGAAGTCGGCCGGCCACCAGTCCTGCGAGGTGGTGAGGGCCTCGGTGATGTCGCGCTTGAGGGCCTCGACGTCGAGCTTGGCGAACTCCTTGGCGTAGCTGAAGTTCTCGCCCAACGGGTTGCCCTTGGACGAGTGGGCGTGCAACACCGAGAGGTCGAGCTGGTTGGGCCACCAGTCCCGGTTGTTGCGCGGACGACCGCCGGTCTTCGGAGTCGGCGAGTCGATCGCCGGGTTCTCGCTCTCGCTGCCGTGCGCGGTCACCGAGTCGTGCGCGACCGGGCAGCCGGCCGCTGCCTTCTGGTCCACGCCCTGCGCACTGGTGGGGCCGTTGTCCTGGGTGTCGCTCATGTAATTCCTTCCGAGCTTGCGGATCTCTGGGGCGTGCGTTCGGTCGCGCAGTCGGGACAGGTGCCCCAGTAGACGACCTCCGCCTCGTCGACCACGAAACCATGGTCGTCGGAGGCGGTGAGACAGGGAGCGTGGCCGACGGCGCAGTCGACGTCGGCGATGGCGCCGCAGGAGCGGCACACGATGTGGTGGTGGTTGTCCGCGACCCGGGACTCATAGCGGGCGGTCGCCCCGGCCGGCTGGATGCGCCGCACCAGACCAGCGTCGGTGAGCACCCGCAGCACGTCGTACACCGCCTGGTGGGACACCGTGGGATGATCCGCCCGGACCAGCGCGATAACGGCGTCGGTGCCGACGTGCGGGTGGTCGCGCAGCGCCGCGAGCACCGCCAGTCGAGGCCGGGTCACCCGCAGCGAGGCGGCCCGCAGTTGCGCCTCGAAGTCGGACATCACCCGACGAACACTAGCTCACTATTTTGGAACGAATCAAGTTTCACGCCGGTCCCGCACCACCGTGTCCGACCGGTTCCACCCACGCTGCTGAGCCAGAGTAAAAATAATCCGGACGGCCATGTCGAGAACCGGCGACCAGCTCCGTCCCCGGGGTGAAGGCGGCCACGAAGGGCCTCACACCCGCACCGAGGAGAAGACGATGGCGAAGTACCTGCTGCTCAAGCACTACCGCGGCGCCCCGCGCGGGGTCAACGACGTACCCATGGACCAGTGGACGCCGCAGGAGATCACGGCGCACATCGCGTACATGAACGACTTCGCGGCACGGCTCGAGCAGACCGGCGAGTTCGTCGACGGTCAGGCCCTGGCCCCCGACGGGGTGTTCGTCCGGTACGACGGTGAGGGCCGCCCGCCGGTCACCGACGGCCCGTTCGCCGAGACCAAGGACCTCATCGCCGGCTGGATGGTGATCGACGTCGACAGCTACGAGCGCGCCGTCGAGCTGGCCGGGGAGCTGTCCGCCGCCCCCGGAAAGGACGGGAAGCCGATCCACGAGTGGCTCGAACTGCGCCCGTTCCTGACCGAGCCGCCCACCATCACGGAGTGAACGAGGCACTGATCCGGAGCCTCACGCCGAGTGTGCTCGGGGTCCTCGTCCGCCGCGGAGCTGACTTCGCGGCGGCCGAGGACGCCGTACAGGACGCGCTGGTCGAGGCGTTCCGCGTCTGGTCGGCCGACCCGCCACGGGACCCGAAGGGCTGGCTCGTCACCGTGGCCTGGCGCCGGTTCCTCGACGCGACCCGGGCGGACGCGGCCCGCCGTCGACGTGAGGACCTCGTCGACGAGGAACCCCCGCCCGGCCCCACCCCGGCGGTGGACGACACGCTCCAGCTCTACTTCCTGTGCGCCCACCCGTCGCTGACGCCGTCGTCAGCGGTCGCGCTCACGCTGCGCGCCGTCGGCGGGCTGACCACCCGCCAGATCGCCCAGGCCTACCTGGTGCCCGAGGCGACCATGGCGCAGCGCATCAGCCGGGCCAAGCGCATCGTCTCCGGAGTGCGGTTCGACCAGCCCGGTGACGTCGCCACCGTGCTGCGCGTCCTCTATCTGGTCTTCAACGAGGGCTACTTCGGCGATGTCGACCTCGCCGCCGAAGCCATCCGGCTCACCCGGCAGCTCGCGGCCGCGATCGACCACCCCGAGGTGGCGGGGCTGCTCGCCCTCATGCTGCTGCACCACGCCCGGCGCGCCGCCCGGAGGGCGGCCGACGGCAGCCTGGTGCCGCTGGCCGAGCAGGACCGCGGCCGATGGGACACTGCGTTGATCGCCGAGGGCGTCGGAATCCTCCAGGCGGCCCTCGCCAGGGACCGACTGGGCGAGTTCCAGGCCCAGGCCGCCATCGCGGCGCTGCACGCCGACGCTCCGACCGCCGGGGAGACCGACTGGGTGCAGATCGTCGAGTGGTATGACGAACTCGCGCTGCTGACCGACAGCCCGATCGTCCGGCTCAACCGCGCGGTCGCCGTCGGCGAGGCCGACGGCCCGCGCGCCGGTCTCGCGGCGCTCGCGGCACTGGACGACGCACTGCCCCGCTACACGGCGGTCGCGGCCTACCTGCACGAGCGCGACGGCAGCGCGGCGACGGCGGCGCGGCTGTACGCCGAGGCGGCCCGGAGGGCCGCCAACCTGGCCGAGCGCGACCACCTGACCCGCCAGGCCGCGCGGCTCAACGCCCTCCGGAGCTGACCGGGCTCCTGCCTGCCTCGCACCCTTTGACCGCCGGGTGATTGCGGTCCGGAAAGTCTCCGGAAGTTCTCGGCAGGTTCTTCTCACGCCCTCGTCGGCCGCCACAGCTCCCAGGGAGAGCGTCTCGGCTTCTGATCGACTACTGACCTGGATAGATACCGCTCCCACGGCAGACGGCCGGTCGCCGCGACGTTGCCAGCGTGTTTCCGGAAATTGTTGACAAGTCGACGGCCGGGTTAATACGGTCGCCATCGACGGCGCTCAATTGCCGTCAGCACCAGTCACCGCGACCCACTCCTCCGGTCGTCGCGCAGGACGACCGGCCACCACCACGCGGTACGACGCCGATGGCCGTCCCGGGCCACCGACAGCCTGCGGGCCGTATCGCACCGCTGGCCCCCGCCAGCCGCCACAAGGAGGAACACGTTAATGATCGACACCGGCGAGATCCCCACCAGACCCAGGAAGCGTGGCCGCATGCGGCTGCTCCTCGGCGCCGCCTGCGCCGCCGTCCTGGCCGTCACCGGCACGATGACCGCCACCAACGCGTACGCGGAGGCCGACCGGACCCTCACCTCGAACCTCACCGGCACGCACAACGGCTACTTCTTCTCGTTCTGGAAGGACAGCGGCAACGCCAGCATGACGCTGCGCGCCGACGGCCGTTACACCAGCAGTTGGGACAGGAGCACCAACAACTGGGTCGGCGGCAAGGGTTGGGCCACCGGCAACCGACGCACGGTCACCTACTCGGGCAGCTACAACCCGGGCAACAACAACACCTACCTCGCCCTGTACGGATGGACGCGCAACCCGCTCATCGAGTACTACGTGGTGGAGAACTTCGGCAGCTACAACCCGAGCAGCGGCGCCACCCGGATGGGCACGGTCACCACTGACGGCGGCACCTACGACATCCTGCGCAGCCAGCGGGTCAACGCCCCGTCGATCGACGGCAACCAGACGTTCTACCAGTTCTGGAGCGTCCGCCAGCAGAAGCGCTCGAGTGGCACCATCACCACCGCCAACCACTTCGACGCCTGGGCCCGTGCCGGCTTGAACCTCGGCACCAACCACAGCTACCAGATCATGGCCACCGAGGGCTATCAGAGCAGCGGCAGCTCCGACATCACCGTTCGGGAAGGCGGCGGCAGCAACCCGGACCCGACCACCACCACCAGCCCCCCGCCCGGCAACGGCAACTGCAACGCGACGCTCTCCGCCGGCCAGCAGTGGGGCGACCGGTTCAACCTCAACGTCGCGGTCAGCGGCACCAACAACTGGGTCGTCAGCCTCGGCCTCGGCGGGGGCCAGAGCGTGCAGAACAGCTGGAACGCCTCCGTCAGCGGCACGAGCGGCACGGTAACCGCGAGACCGAACGGCAATGGCAACAACTTCGGGATCACGATCATGGCCAACGGCAACTGGAACTGGCCGACGGTCACCTGCCGCACGGGCTGACCTGATCAGCTCCTGACAATCACACTCTGGCGTGGCGGCCCCGGCCGCCACGCCAGAGCCGTGCCACGGGTACGTCCCCACCTCGCCTCGGCGTTCCCGGCGCAGGCCTGCCAGCGCTTCCGAAACACGCCCTACACCTGCGGTTGCGCGGTCTGCCCCGCCGCCGACTCATCCCCCGCCGCCGACTCCTCGGTCGACGGCTCGTCGGTCTCATCCGAAACTGGTTCGTCCGTCGGTTCCTCCGTCGTCTCACCCGTCGGGGCTCCCGTCGGTTCAGCCGGGGCACTCTCGGACGTGGTGGGCTCGGGCGTATCCACAGTGCCCCCACCGGGCGACGCCGACGGGCTCGCCGCGGCCCCGCCCGCTGAGCCGGTGGCCGTCGGGCTCGGAGATCCGGGTGCCCGCACCGGCAGACCCGCGGAATCGCGGGTGGCCGGTTCGCCGCCGCCGACACCGGGGCCGGGGCCGGGCTCCCCCTGCGGCGGCACCGTCGGCGACACCGCGGGTGGCACCGCGGGAGGGGTCGACGGCCGCCCGGTCGGGCCCGTCATCATCCCGGTGGGATCGGCGAACACCAGGACGGCAGCCGCGGCGGCCAGCGATCCGAGGAGCACCGCGAGCCCGGTGGTCCCAGGGCTGCCCGCCCGACGCGCCCGCCGCTCCGCGCCGCCGAGGGCTGAGCGCCGGGCAACCCGCTGCTCGGCGGGCACCGCGATCGAGGTCGCCGCGGTGGCGGTGCGCAGCAACTCATCTGACGGGTCGGTGACCGCCTGCGCCGCCGTGGCCATGGCCGCCGCCGTCGGAAAGCGGTGGGCGGGCTCCTTGGCCATCGCGGTGGCGACCAGCCGCCGGACCGCGTCCGGAACGTCCTCGGGCAGCGGAGGCGGTTCCTCTCCAAGGTGCCGCAGCGCCACCGCGAGGGCGGTCTCGCCCTGGTGCGGCGGCCGGCCGGCGAGGCAGTGGTAGACGACGGCGCCCAGCGCGTAGATGTCGATCGCCGAGGAGGTCTCGTTCTTCGCGATCTGCTCCGGGGCCATGTACAGGGCGGTGCCGACGACCTGGTTCGTAGCGGTCAGGCTCACCGCCTCCTGCGTCACCGCGACGCCGAAATCGACGAGGACGACGTGCCCGTCCGGCTCGATGATCAGGTTGCTGGGCTTGACGTCCCGGTGGACGACCCCGGCGTCGTGGGCCGCCTGGAGGGCACGGGCGGTCTGCGCGGCGATCGACATCGCCTCGGCCACATCCAGCCGGCCGACCTCGGCGATCCGCTGCGACAGGGGCTGCCCCTGCACGCATTCCATCACGATGTAGGCGAGGACCGGCGCTCCGGCATGCGACACCTCGCCGTAGTCGTAGACCTGGGCGACGCCCGGGTGACGCAGGGCCGCCATCGCCCGGGCCTCGCGGCGGAACCGCTCGCCGAAGCCGGCGTCGGTGACCAGCCGAGGTTGCAGCATCTTGATCGCCACACAGCGGTCGAGGGTTTCGTCGACGGCTCGCCACACGTCACCCATACCGCCACTGGCGATGCTTTCGACCAGACGGTAACGGTCTCCGACGACTTGCCCCACACTCGGCATGAAGCTTTCGGTACCCCGGACTTCCCGATCTCAAGCACCACCCGGTCGGTCGACCGTCCTCGTGGGTGCGCGCGACCGGCCGCTTCCTGACCGTCCCCACCGTCGACACCGATGGCGAAACAGCACGTCAGACGGTGATGACGACCTTGGCCCGCGCGTGTTCGGTCTCCAGGTAACGCATGGCCTGGGGCACCTCGCGCAGCGGATAGGTCCGGTCGATGACCGGGGTGAGGCGGCCGGTTTCGACGTGGGCGCGGAGCGCGTCGAGGTGCTGCCGACCGGGCACCGCCGCGAGGATGACGATGCGTTGTCGGACGAAGGGTGCCCGCAGCCGCCCACGCGCGATGAGCCCGACCGGGCCGATGAGGCTGCCGCCCCGGTACACACCGCCGCCGGAGAGCACCAGCGTCCCGGTCGGGGTCAGGACCCGTCGGAGCGCCGCGAGGGAACGGTTGCCGACCAGGTCGAACACGACGTCGTAGCGACGGGTGTCGCGGGCGAAGTCGTCACGCGTGTAGTCGACGACGTGCTCGGCGCCGAGCGACCGGACCAGATCGACGTTGCGGGTGCTGCACACGGCGGTCACGCTCGCGCCGAGCACCGTGGCCAGTTGGACCGCCAGCGTGCCGACGCCACCGGAGGCACCGTTGATGAGAACGCGGTGGCCTGGCTCGACCCGCCCGGCGCTGGTCAGACCCATGAGCGCGGTGATGCCGGCCAGCGGCAGGGCCGCCGCCTGCTGCGGCGTCAGGTTCGCCGGCGCCGTCGCGACCAGGGTCTCGGGCACGCACACGTACTCGGCGAACGCGCCGTTGGCGTCACCGAGGTCGCCGAAGACGGCATCACCCGGGCGGACCTGCCGAACGCGGGCGCCGACGGCCTCGACCCGCCCGGCGAAGTCCCGGCCACGGATGCGCGCGCGGGGCCTCGACCGGCCCATCGCCAACCGGGCCATCCGTGGGTCGCCTCGCATGGCATGCCAGTCGTACGCGTTGAGCGCGGCGGCCTCCACCCGCACCAACACCTCATCGGCGGCAGGCACCGGCGTCTCCACGTCCGTGAGTGTGAGCGTTTCCGGCGGACCGTATCGGTCCTGAACGATGGCCTTCATCCCTCTCCCCTCCCCTGGTGTACGCCGTACACCTTGCAGAGAACGGTAGGTATACGGCGTACACCTGTCAAGGGGATTAGGGTTCGAATGCCCGCCCGACGACGAGGAGCGAGATGGCTGAGCAGGCTGAGACGCTGCGCCGTACGCCGCTGAGCAGGGACCGGATCCTGCGCGCCGCCGTCGCGCTCGCCGACGAGGCCGGGATCGAGTCCCTCAGCATGCGCAACCTCGCCCAGGACCTGGGCGTCGTGCCGATGGCCCTCTACAAGCACGTGGCCAACAAGGACGAGTTGCTCGACGGCATGATCGACGTGGTCGTTGGTGAGATCGACCCGCCCGTGCCCGCGGCCGACTGGAAGCACGCGGTCCGCCAGCGCATCCTCTCGGCGCGGCAGGTCCTGCTGCGCCATCCCTGGGCGCCGCTGGCGATCGAGACGCGGAACATGGCCACGCCGGCCGTCCTGGCCTACCTCGACTCCATGATCGGGGCGTTCCGGGCCGGCGGATTCTCCGTCGATCTCGCGCACCACGTGATGCACGCGATGGGCAGCCGAATTCTGGGCTTCAGCCAAGAACTCTTCGACGACTCCCGGCGCGCCGGTCGGTCCGGCAGGACCGACCCGGCCCCACCGCCGGCGGCCCTACCACCGGAGATCGCGGCCAGGTTCCCGCACGTCGCGGAAATCGCCATGGCGGCGTCGCACGACGACGAGTCCGTCCTGGGGCAGGGCTGTGACGACCAGTTCGAGTTCGAGTTCGCGCTGGACCTGCTGCTGGACGGCATCGAACGCCTGCACCAGCGCGGCTGGGCATCGCCACGTCGCTGAGACGGCAGCCGCGAACCTGCCCCGCCGTTGCCGACGGGGCAGGTTCAACCGATCGCGGGCCGGGTCAGCTATTCAGCTTGGCGAGCACGGCCGTGGCCATGCCCTGCTCACCACGGGCGTTCGGGTGGAACGGGGCGGCCGCGTTCTGGGGGACGAGCCCCTCGACCCACCGGGTGCCACTGCTCTTGCACGTGTCGCGGCCGATCGACGGGGTGTAGACGTCGGCGTAGGTGGCGCCGTTGGCGCCTGCGGCGCTGGCCAGCATGGCGTTGAGCGACTTCTCGACGCCCCGCAGGTACGGCACGTCCTGGTAGGCGATCGGAACGACGGGCCAGCACCCGTACCCGGAGTCCGGCAGGATCGCCGGGTATCCCAGCACCACGACCCGGGCGCCCGGCGCGGCCCGGCGGACCGCCTGGAGCACCGCTGTCACCTTCGGCGTCGCGGCCACGATCCTCGCCTGCAACTGGTCGACACCTCCGGCGGTGAAACGGTTCTTGCACGGCGAGCCGAGCGGGCTGCTGAGGCTCGCCTCCGCGCAGTCGGTGATGATGCCGGAGAAGCCGATGTCGTTGCCGCCGATCTGCACCGTCACCAGCGACGTGTTCGACGTGACCGCGTTCAGTTGTGGCGGCAGTGCGATGCCCAGCGCGCCGCTGCCGCCGGAGAGGATGTCCTCCGTGGTGGCCCCGGAACAGCTCACGTCGGCAAACGACGACGAGCTGGCGGCCGTGGCCACCAGCGACGGGTAGTTGCGGTTGGACCGCAGGCAGTTCAGGTCGACCTGGGTGGGGATCAGCGGACCAGCGGCGTACGAGTCGCCCAGCGCGACGTAGCGGCCGGCGGGCACGGCCGCGCTGGCGGGTGTGGCGACGGTGAGCAGCACGCCGGCGGTGGCCAGTGCGAGCGCGGCCAGCCGGGTGGCTGACCGCAGGAGGGGCAGGCGAGGACGGTTCATGGCGTCTCCCAGACGGGATCACAGTGGGGGTGGTGCCAAGATCCTGTCGTTGCCAAGGCCGAACGTCAATATAGACGGAGCTAATTAAATGGTGGGTCGGGGTGTGGGACAGCCCGATGGTGCTCACTGCAACGGCGAGCACCACCGTGCGCCGGTGACCCGGATCGGTCTGGACCGGGCACACGGCCGGCGGGGCACCTCCGCGCACTAGTTTCCGGCCGGCACCTGGTCCTTGACGTCGTCGTAGCCGGCCGCGTTCGGGGCCACGCCCGGCGCGTAGATGACGCGCAGCACTCCCGTCGGAAAGGCTTCGGACGCCATCAGACGCAGGTGGTACGCGGCATCGCCCTCGTCGAACAGCCTGCGGCCCTTGCGGGCCGCGACCGGATGCACCAGCAGACGCAGCTCGTCGACCAACCCCGCGGCGAGCAGTTGCTGCACCACCGAGATCGACCCGGGGATGAGGATGCCTCGGACACCCGCGTCGGCCTTGAGCGCGGCGACAGCATCGAGGAGATCGCCCTGGATCAGCTCCGAGTTGCGCCAGGGCAGGTCGAGCGACTGACGCGAGACGACGACCTTGCGGACGTCGCCGAGTTGTTTGGCGAACGAGGCGTCGTCGCCACCGGCGGCCTCACGGTCGGGCCACGCCCCTGCGAAACTGTCGTAGGTCTCGCGGCCGATGAGCAGCACGTCGGCGGTGTCGTAGTCCTCGCTGACGGCGCGACCCATGTTCTCGTCGAAGTACGGGAAGTGCCAATCGGGGTCGATCTCGGCCACACCGTCGGCCGAGATGAACAACGTGGAGATGACCTTTGCCATCGCGGAGGTCCCTTCGAGTCAGGTGATGTCGGCTGGATCGACCGGCGCATCATCCCAAACTCGTCGGCCACAGACCCGTACCGATGACGGATGTCGTGGCGTGGGTCGGGGGGGGGGGGGGGGCCCCCCCCCCCCCCCCCCCCC
>NZ_JAGPXS010000051.1:0-327 GCF_018070425.1 Micromonospora sp. C81 | reverse complement strand
ACCCGTCGAACGACGCCCCATCCGCCGTCACCTGACGCGTAACGTCACCAGCCGCATTCCGATCCACCGACGTGCCATCCGCATACGACCACGTACTCGACCCGTCACCGCCGTACGTGATGGAGACCTCCTGGTTTCCCGGAAGGGTCCCGTGGGTGGGCCTGCCATCAGCGGTGAACCCGTCGAACGACGCCCCATCAGCCGTCACCTGACGCGTAACCTCACCAGCCGCATTCCGATCCACCGACGTGCCATCCGCATACGACCACGTACTCGACCCGTCACCGCCGTACGTGATGGAGACGTCCTGGTTCCCCGGAAGGGTCC